>NZ_JBEOSV010000035.1:58822-90338 GCF_040303245.1 Kitasatospora sp. NPDC096077
CACCGCCGCCCCCCGCCCCCCCCCCCGGCGCCCCCCGGCCGCCCCCGGCCGCCGCCCCCCCCCCCCCCGGGCCCGGCGGCCCCCCCCCCCCCCCCCCCCCCCCGGCTCTCGTACGTCTGCTCTCGTACGTCCTCGCGGAACCGCTGCTCAGAACCCGCCGGTCTGCTCGTCCCGGCGACGCTGCCAGCGCTGCTCCACACGGTCCATCATCCCGGCCTTGCGGCGCGGGGCGGCGGCCTGGCGGGGACCGGAACCCTGGCCCGCGGGGGCCCGGCGCCAGCCGGTGACCGCGAACACCGCGCACCCGAGCATCACCAGGAAGCCCACGACGCTGACCCAGATCTGGTCCGGTACGACCATGCCGCCCATCAACAGGCCGATCCCCACCACGAAACCGGCGACGGCCAGGTAGACCCGCCGACGGGTGAAAGTGCGCAGCCCGGTTCCCTCAAGCGCCGACGCGAATTTGGGATCTTCGGCATACAGCGCTCGCTCCATCTGGTCGAGCAGTCGCTGCTCGTGCTCCGAGAGCGGCACGGAGTCCTCCTACTCGTCGGTCGCGGGTGCGACCGGTCCGCCACCCCGGTCGGGGAGGCCAGTCCAATCAGCCTTGGGCATGCGGTCGGACGCCCGTGCGGGGGACCCGGCCCGTGTCGTCCATATGCCCCACGCGTCCGGCTGTCATGCTTTCCGGCTTTACCCAGATCATACGGTCCGTGGGCCCGTTACGGAGTGGTCTGCGCCGCGTGGGCCTGGCCACTTCGACCGGGCGTGGCCGCACCCGGGTCAACGCGGGAGGGCTCGGACAAGTGCCCGACCTGTTGGAATCGGCCCGGACCTGGGGTGCTCCGGGAATGCGCCGGGGCGAACGGCGGGCGTCCGGGAGGCGAACCGGGTGGTCAGGCCAGGGTGGCCAGCAGGTGCAGCTGGGTGGCGACGGCGTGGAAGGCGGGCTGCGCGGCGGCGGCCTCCTCCAGCTTCAGCAGGGCCTCCATCGCCCCCGGCTCGGTGTCCACCAGCACCCCGGGCACCAGGTCGGCGAAGACCCGGACCCCGTGCACCGACTCCACCCGCAGTCCCGCGCCCTCGGCCAGTCGGCCCAGCTCCTCGCCGGTGAAGCGGCGCGGCATCGGGTCCTGCTCGCCCCAGCGGCCGTCGGCGGCGGAGAGCACCGTACGGGCCTCGGTGAAGTGGCCGGCCAGCGCCCGGGCCAGCACGGCGCCGTTGCGGTTGGCGGCCAGCAGGCTGACCAGGCCGCCCTTGCGCAGGGTGCCGGCCAGGCTGCCGAGCGCCTCGGCCGGGTCGTCCACCACCTCCAGCACGCCGTGGCAGAGCACCGCGTCCACGCTGCCGGGGGCGACCAGCTCGGGCAGCGTCTGGGTGTCCCCCTGGACGGCCCGGACCAGGTCCGTCACTCCGGCCTCGGCGGCCCGGCGCTCCAGCGCGAACAGCGCGTCCGGGCTCGGGTCGACCACGGTGACCCGGTGGCCGAGCTTGGCCACCGGCACGGCGAAGTTACCGGTGCCGCCGCCGGTGTCGACCACGTCGAGCACCGGCTGGTCCAGCTCGGCCGCCCGCTTCTCCAGGGCCGCCCGCACCACCTCCCAGACCACGGCGGTACGCAGGGCACTGCGGGGACGCGTCGGGTACAAGGTGGGACTCCTCGGCACGTGCAGATCGATCAGGATGCCTCCACCTTAGGGCCTGTCTCCTGGATCCCCGCCGGGGCCGCGACGTCCACGCCCGGGGGCTCGTCGCCGTCGAACGGCAGCCGGGGCGCGGGCGGGGCCGGACGCAGTCCGAGCAGGCGTTCCACCAGGCGCAGGAACAGGGCCGAGTTGCGGATCAGGTCGTCGGCGTCGCGGGCCGAGGCGGCGCCCCGGATCCCGGCCTCGGCGGCGGCCCGGCGGCGGGCGCCGGCACCGTAGTAGAGCGCCCATTCGGCGAGTTCGGGGGCCACCTCGGGCAGCACCTCCCAGGCGCTGCGGATGGCCTTGCGCCGGCGCGGGTTCTTCTCCGGCCGCCCGCGGACGGCGAGCACGGCCGCCACCGTGCGCAGCGCGGCCAGATGGGCGGTGGCGTAGCGCTCCAGCGGGTCCTCCAGCGCGCGGGAGCGGGCCAGCGTGCGGTGGGCGTCCGCGAGCAGGTCGAGGGCGGCGGGCGGCGCGGCGATCCGGCGCAGCACGGGATGGACGTCCCGCCCGGCGGGGCGGCCCCCGGCCGGGCCGGGGGTGTGGGGCAGGGCGGCGGAGTGGAGGCGGGCGGTGACGGGCTCCGGGTGGCTGATGGTCATGGTCTCCCCCGTTACGAGGCAGCGCGCGGACCGGGTGGTCCGTGCTTCTCCATCGTGAACGGCACCACTGACAATCCGGCCCCGGGAAAGCGCGCCGGCGGCGGTCGCGGTCCCCCCGGTCCGCGCCGCCGCCGTCTGCCGTCGCCCCGCCCACCCCCACCGGGCGACCGTGGCGAACTCCCCCCGTTTCCCCCGTACCCCCCGTACGGTGACCGGCCTCCCCCCGGCCCGCTCCGCCGCCCCGTGTCGGCGGTGCGGGGCCCGAGACCGGCGCCCGAGGAGGATCCCGGCCGCCCCGGGCCGTTCCGGCCGGGAGCGGACGGATCCGCCACCCGGGCGGCCGGCGCCCGACGCGCCGTCCTCCCGGGTGCCACCACTCTCCCGTCCCAGCAGGTCGGCGGGCCATCCGCTGACGTACTCAACCGCGGATCTGAGTACCCGTACTCAGTCGGCCGCGGCCGGCCGGGCGCGGAACCGCGGCGGCGGCCCACGGCGTCCCGGTCCGGGTACGGTACGGCGGGGCCGGGCGGTCCCGGCCGGGGTCGGGAGACCC
Organism: Kitasatospora sp. NPDC096077; assembly: GCF_040303245.1. Classification (NCBI taxonomy): domain Bacteria; kingdom Bacillati; phylum Actinomycetota; class Actinomycetes; order Kitasatosporales; family Streptomycetaceae; genus Kitasatospora; species Kitasatospora sp. NPDC096077. The sequence goes on from NZ_JBEOSV010000035.1 coordinate 61,669, forward strand.
GGGACGACGAGGAGGGGGACGCGATGACGGTCCTGCCGCTGATCTTCACCAGCGGTCTGGCCAGCGGCATCAACGCGTACGCGGTGGTGCTGCTGCTCGGCCTGCTGGGCCGGTTCGCCGGGGCGGAGTCGGTGCCGCACGCGCTGGAGCGCACCGACGTGCTGATCGCGGCGGCCCTGCTGTTCCTGCTGGAGGCGGTGGCCGACAAGATCCCGTACGTGGACACCGTCTGGGACGCCGTGCACACGGTGATCCGGCCGGTCGCCGGCGCGGTCGTCGGCGTGCTGATCGCGAGCAACGACCCGGGCTCGCTGAGCGACGTCGCGGCCGGGGCGATGGGCGGCACCACGGCGCTGGTCACCCACCTGGTGAAGGCCTCGCTGCGGATGGCCGTGAACACCACACCGGAACCGTTCAGCAACATCGCGGTCAGCCTGACGGAGGACCTCTCGGTGGCCGGCCTGGTCACCCTGGCGATCTTCCACCCCTGGGTGGCCGCCTCGATCGCCGCCGTCCTGCTGCTGGTCGGCCTGCTGCTGGTCTGGCTGGCGATCAGCCGGATCCGGGCCTTCCGGGCCCGGCGGCGCGAGCGCAAGGCCGCCCGGACGGCCGCCGACCGGCCGACCGCAGGTCAGCCCTAGGATCAGGGCATGGCACGGATCGTCATCATCGGCGCAGGAATGAGCGGGCTCGCAGCGGCCTCCCGGCTGGCGACCCTCGGACACCGGGTGACGGTCTGCGAGGCGAGCGGCACGTACGGCGGCATGGTCGGCCGGTACGAACGCGACGGCTTCGCCTTCGACACCGGGCCGGGCCTGCTCACCCTCCCGGCGGTCTACCGCGATCTCGCGCTGAAGACCGGCCGGGAGCCGCTGGAGGAGCTGGTCGACCTGGCGCCGGTGGACCCGGAGAGCCGGCACCTGTTCCCGGACGGCACCGCCGTCACCCTGCCCAACGCCTCCCGCGGCGGTGTCAGCCAGGCCCTGGACGCCGCCTTCGGGGCCGGCTCCGGCGCCCGCTGGAGCAAGGTGACGAACCACGGCCGGACGGTCTGGGAGGCCACCCGCCGCCCGCTGCTGGAGGAGCCGCTCCCGGCCGACCGCGCGTTCCTGGGCACCGACCCGTACCCCGTCCCACCGCCCACCGGCCTGGCCCGGCTGCGCCGCCCCCGGCCCTGGACCCTCCGGGACGTCGCCGCACGCGAACTCGGCGGCCACCCCGGCCTGACCGCCCTGCTGTTCGAGCCCGCCGTCCGGTACGGCTTCCCCCCGGGCGAGGCGCCGGCCGGGGCCACCGTGCTGCCGTACATGGAGCAGTCCTTCGGCGTCTGGTACGTCCGGGGCGGCCTGCGGTCACTGGCGGACGCGGTGTTCCGCCGCTGTGAACTGCGCCGGGTCGGGTTCCGCTTCGACACCCCGGTCACCCGGGTGGTCGTCGAGGGGGGCCGGGCGGCCGGGGTCGAGACGGCGGACGGCCGGATCGACGCGGACCTGGTGGTCTCCGCGATGGACACCAACGCCTTCTTCCGCCACGGCCTCGCCGAGTGGCCCGGGCTGCCCGTCGACGACTGGGAGCCGCACGAGGTGCCCGGCCGGTTCAGCGTGCTGCTCGCCCTGCGCGGGGCCCGGCCGGAGGGCACCGCGCACCGGACGGTGGTGCACGCGGCCGACCCGGCCGCCGAGGCGAACGCGCTGACCCTCTCGGCGCCGCCCTGCGAGCGCCCGACCGTCCAGGTGCTGCGCCCGGACGACCCGGCGCTGCGGCCGGACGACGCCCACGAGAGCGTGGTGCTGACCGCGACCGTCCCGGCCCAGGGCGAGTTCGACTGGACGGCCCCGGGCGTCGCCGACCGCTACGCCGACCGGCTGCTCGCCCATGTGGACGCGGCCGGCCTGGGCCTGCGCGAGCGGGTGCTGTGGCGGGTCGTGCGCACCCCGGAGGACACCCGCCGGGAGACCGGCACCCTCGCCGGCGCGGTCGCCCGCCCGGTCCTGGCCGGCTCCTCGGGCAGGTGGCTGAAGGCCGCCAACGAGTCCCCCGTCCCCGGCCTCCACCTGGTCGGCGGCAACGCCCACCCCGGCGGCGGGCTCGCCCGGGTCGGCATGTCGGCCTGCATCACCGCCGGCCTGATCGGCCCGGCGTAGCGCGGAGACGCCGGCCTCAGCCCTGGTGCCAGGTGTTCTGCTGCTGGTAGCCGTAGTTCTGGTCGTACGCCGGCTGCTGCGGGATGCCCTGGCCGTGCTGGTCCGGCTGGGGCTGCCACTGCTGGTGGTCGTGCTGCTGGTGGTCGGGCTGCTGGGCGTTCGGGTCCCAGGCCTGTTGCTGCTGCTGGTAGCCCGCGTACGGGTCCTGGACCTGCTGGTAGCCGCCGTACGGGTCCTGCTGCTGTTGCGGGTAGCCGCCGTAGGACTGCTGGTCGTAGGCGTAGGCGGGCTGCTGCTGGGGCTGCCACTGCTGCTGCTCGTAACCGGGCTGGTAGCCGGCCTGGGTGTACGGGTCCTGCGGCTGCTGGGTCTGCGGCTGCTCGTAGTACGAGGGGGCGTAGACGCCGTCCTGGGCGAGCTCCTGCATCTCGAAGGCGGCCGTCTGCTCGACCTCCGGGACGTCCTCGGCGGCCGGTCCCGGCACCGCGTCCGGGGTCTCCTCGACCGCGCTGACCTCGCCGACCCGCTTCTCCTCCGCCGCCGCGGCGGCCGCGACCGCCGCGCCGCCGGTGAGGGCGCCGAGCAGCGGGACCTTGGCGAGCGGGCCGGGCAGGCTGCCGTCGGCCTTCCGCAGCGACCAGCCGGCCTGGTAGCCGCGCTTGACCGAGAGAGTGACGAAGGCCTGGCCGACCGCGAACAGGCCCGCTCCGGCGCCGATCACCACGACCGAGCCGAGACCCATCCCGACCGCCACCGCCAGGAAGCCGGCCAGGGCGAGCACCCGCCAGTGCACCGGCGCCCGGTTCTGCAGCAGCACCTCGGCGACCAGCCAGAGCGCCACCACCGCCAACGCGACGTACAGCAGCAGGTATCCGATGCCCATCCGCGCTACCTCCAGTCGCGTGCCCGCGCTAGCCGCGCGTGTGCGGCGACTGTACCGGTTCAACGGCCGGGGTACCGCATCGCGTTCCCGCCCCCGGAGGCCCCGGTCGGAGGCGACCGGGGCCCGCCACCGGAAGCCGGTGACGGGCCCGTGAACAGCGGTGATCAGCGCTGGTGCAGCCCCAGGTTCTGGTAGATCTCCAGCGTCGCCGTCGAGTGGTTGAGCGTGATGAAGTGCAGGCCTGGCGCGCCCTCGGCGAGCAGCCGCTCGGCCATCGCGGTGGCGTGCTCGATGCCGAGCGCCCGCAGCGCCGCCGGGTCGTCGGTGACCGCCCGCAGCCGGGCCTCCAGGTCGGCCGGGAAGGCCGAGCCGCTGAGCTGGGGGAAGCGCTCCAGCTGCTTGGCGTTGGTCACCGGCATGATCTCCGGGATGATCGGCGTCTCGCAGCCCGCGGCGGTCACCCGGTCACGGAACCGCAGGTAGTCGTCCACCTCGAAGAACATCTGGGTGATCGCGTAGTCCGCGCCGGAGCGGACCTTGGCGACGAAGTGCCGGATGTCCTCGTCCCAGTCGGTGGAACGCGGGTGCATGTTCGGCGAGGCCGCGACGCCGACGCAGAAGTCGCCGATGCCCTTGATCAGCTCCACCAGCTCGTACGCGTAGGTGACGCCGTCCGGGTGACGGACCCACTCGCCCATCGGGTCGCCGGGCGGGTCGCCCCGGACCGCGAGGACGTTCCGCACGCCCTGGTCGGCGTACTGGCCGATGATGTTGCGCAGCTCGGCGACCGAGTGGTCCACCGCGGTCAGGTGGGCGACCGGGGTGAGCGTGGTCTCGGTGGCGATCCGGCCGACGATGTTGACCGTGCGCTCGCGCGAGGACCCGCCGGCGCCGTACGTCATGCAGACGAAGTTCGGGTCCAGCGGTTCGAGCCGACGGATGGCGTCCCAGAGCTTCTGCTCGCCGACCTCGGTGCGCGGCGGCATGAACTCGAACGAGAAGGAGCGCTTTCCGGCCGCCAGGAGCTCGCGAACCGTCTGTGCGCGGTCCGTTCTCGTGGAAGCGATGCCGAGTGCCATGCTGGCAGGCTATCGGGCCTCCGGAGGGGGCGGACAACTCGATTCCACGATTCGGGACAAGTAGTGGGCGTCCCTCCGGTTCACCTCCCGCGCCCCGGCGACCCCGCTCGCACATCCGTTCCCAGCCGCCCGGCTACGCTTGCTGCACCCCAGCGAACCCAGCGGAGCAGCATCGTGACCTCGTCCACCATCCGGCCGGCCAACCCCATTGACGTGGAGGACGTCCGCACGCGCGTCAACGCAGCCCTCGCCGCGTTCATGGACGGCCAGTCCGCGCTGCTCGGCACGATCTCCCCGCAGCTGGTGCCCGCCTCCGACGCCCTGCGCGACTTCCTGCTGGACGGCGGCAAGCGGCTGCGCCCGGCCTTCTGCTACTGGGGCTGGCGCGCCGCGGGCGGGCCCGCCGGCGGCACCGGGATCGCCAACGCGGCGGCCGCGCTGGAGCTGCTGCAGGCCAGCGCCCTGGTGCACGACGACCTGATGGACCGCAGCGACACCCGCCGCGGCCTGCCCTCGGTGCACCGCCGCTTCGAGGCGCTGCACCGGGACAGCGGCTGGCGCGGCGACCGCGAGCAGTTCGGCTCCTCGGCCGCGGTGCTGCTCGGCGACCTGCTGCTGATCTGGTGCGACGAGCTGTTCCTGCGCTCGGGCCTGGACCCGGCGGCGGTGCTGGCCGCCAAGCCGGTGTTCGACCTGATGCGCACCGAGGTCATGGTCGGCCAGTACCTGGACGTGCTGGAGCCGGTGGCCGGCGACTCCGCCGACGAGGGCGCGCTGGAACGGGCGCAGACCGTCCTGCACTACAAGTCGGCGAAGTACACGATCGAGCGGCCGCTGCAGGTCGGCGCGCTGCTCGCCGGGGCCGGGCCCGGGCTGGTGGAGGCGCTCGGCGCGTTCGGACTGCCGCTGGGCGAGGCCTTCCAGCTGCGGGACGACCTGCTCGGCGTCTTCGGGGATCCGGCGATCACCGGCAAGCCCGCCGGGGACGACCTGCGCGAGGGCAAGCGCACCCTGCTGGTCGCGCACGCGATGCGCGCCCTGCCGACGGCCGACGCCCGGCACCTGGACGCCCGGCTGGGCGCCCCGGACCTGGCCGCCGAGGAGGTCGCCGGGCTGCGCGAGCTGGTCGCCCGCAGCGGTGCGCCGGAGCTGGTGGAGGCCCGGATCGAGGAGCTGATGCGGCAGTCGCTGGCCGCGCTCGAAGCGGCCCCGCTCGTCGACGGACGGGCCCGGGCGGTGCTGCTGGCACTGGCCGAGGCCGCCACCGTCCGCAAGTACTGACGGACGGCGACGGCCCCGGAGGCCGTCAGACCGCGCGCACCCGGCGGGCCAGCTCGGCGGCGGCCGCCCGCGGGTCCTCGGCCGCGGTGATCGCCCGGACCACCACGATCCGCCGGGCGCCGGCGGCCAGCACCTCGTCCAGGTTGCCGAGGTCGATCCCGCCGATCGCGAACCACGGCCGGTCGGTGGCCTGCTTCGCCGCGTACGAGACCAGGTCGAGGCCCGGCGCGTGGCGGCCCGGCTTGGTCGGGGTCGGCCAGACCGGGCCGGTGCAGAAGTAGTCGACACCCGGCTCGGCGACGGCCGCGTCCACCTCGGACTCGGCGTGGCAGGAGCGTCCGATCAGCACGTCCTCGCCGAGGATCGCCCGGGCGGCGGGCACCGGCAGGTCGTCCTGGCCGAGGTGCAGCACGTCCGGCCGGGCCGCGTGGGCGACGTCGGCGCGGTCGTTGACCGCCAGCAGCTTGCCGTGCCGGCGGCAGGCGTCGGCGAAGACCTCCAGGGCCGCCAGCTCCTGCCGGGCCTCCAAGCCCTTGTCCCGGAGCTGGACGATGTCCACCCCGCCGGCCAGCGCCGCGTCCAGGAACTCGGCCAGATCGCCCTGCTCGCGCCTGGCGTCGGTGCACAGGTAGAGCCGGGCGTCGGCCAGCCGGGCGCGCAGCGTGTCCGCCGCCATCAGATCAGCATCGCCTGGGCGCGGCGCTTGACCTCGGTGCCGCGGTTCTCCCGCAGTGCCTGGATCGGGCTGCCGGGCAGCGACGGGTCCTCGGTGAAGAGCCACTCCAGGATCTCCACGTCGTTGTACCCGCAGTCGCGCAGCACGGTCAGGGTGCCGGGCAGGTGCTTGACCAGGCCCGGGCCGTCGATGAACGCCGCCGGGACCTGCAGCGACTTGTTCGGGCCGCGCCGGACGGCGATCAGCTCGCCCTTCTTGACCATGTTGCGGACCTCGGTGACCAGCACCCCCCACTGCTCGGAGATGTCGGGGAGGTACACCCACTCGGTGACCAGGGCTTCAATCTTGCTTTCGATCTCGCTCACGCCACCAGACTGCCACCTCGGCACCGCCCGGCGCTAAGCGGTGGCCCCCTTGAGCGGCACCGAGGGGTCCGCGGCGAGGGCCCGGTCGAGCACCGCGCCGCGCTCGATCAGCTTCCGGCCCTGGGTGAGGTCGCGCGGCCGGTCCACGGCCAGCAGCGCGCTCGGCGTACCGTCGCGCAGCCAGAGCACCGACCAGGCGGCGTCCTGCGGGCTGCCGCGCCACAGCAGTTCGTCGCCCGCCGCGTGCCGGCCGGCGTACTGCACCATCCGCCCGAACTGCTCGGACCAGAAGTACGGCACCGGGTCGTACGGCGCGTCCGCGCCCAGCACGGCGGCGGCCGCGGCCCCGCCCGACTGCAGCGCGTGGTCCCAGTGCTGGACGGCCAGCCGCGCGCCGGAGCGGGCCGACGGGTAGCTGACGCAGTCCCCGGCCGCGAACACCCCGGGCAGGGTGGTGCGCAGCCGGCCGTCCACGACCACCGCGCCGGAGCCGTCCAGCTCCACGGCCGAACCGGCCAGCCAGCCGGTCGCGGGCCGGGCCCCGACACCGACCACCACCTCGTCGGCGGGCAGGCGGGTGCCGTCCGCCAGCAGCACCGCCCCGGGCTCGACCGCGGCCACCCCGACCCCGCAACGCAGTTCCACCCCGGCCCCGGCGTACCAGGCCGCCATCGCCGAGCCGACCTCGGTCGGCAGCGCCCCGGGCACCGGCGCCGGACCGGCCTCGACCACGGTCACCGCGCAGCCGGCCTGCCGGGCGGCGGTGGACACCTCCGCGCCGATCCAGCCCGCGCCGACCAGCACCAGCCGCAGGCCGGGGCGGAGCAGGGCGCGCAGCGCCAGCGCGTCGTCCAGGGTGTGCAGCAGGTGGGCGCGCTCGGCCCCGGGCAGCGCGCGCGGGGTGGCGCCGGTGGCGATCACCAGGGAGTCGTACCGCAGGTCGCCGCCGTCGGTGTGCAGCACGCCCGGGGTGAGGCCGGTGGCGCGGCGGCCGGTGAGCAGCTCGATGCCGAGGCCGTCGTAGTCGATGTCCAGGGTGGTCGCGTCGGCCTTGCCGAGCAGGACGTCCTTGGAGAGCGGCGGCCGGTCGTACGGCGGGTGCGCCTCCTCGCCGACCAGCTGGATCCGCCCGGGCCAGCCGCCCTCGCGCAGCTTCAGGGCGCACTGCGCCCCGGCCAGCCCGGCCCCGACGACGACCACCCGCTCCGTTGCGCTGCTCAGCTCTGCCACGCCCGTCACTGTACCCACGGGCCCGGTGGCCCCCGGTGGCCGCCCGTCCCACCCCTCGCACGGCCCTTCGGCCGGGCCGACCCCCGGCGTTAAGGTGGGTGCACCACACGGGAGCCCGGCGTACCGGGCTGAGAGGCGGGCTGACACGGCCCGCGACCGTCCGAACCTGATCCGGGTCATACCGGCGAAGGGAGAAGAGCAGCTTTGTCACGCTTGTCAGCAGGCAGCCACGCGGACGTACTGGTGATCGGCGGGGGCGTCATCGGCCTCGCCGTGGCCTGGCGCGCCGCCCAGCGCGGGCTGCGGAACGTGATCGTGATCGACCCCCGGCACGGCGGGGGCGCGGCCGGCGTCGCCGCCGGGATGCTCGCCCCGGTCACCGAGCTGCAGTACGGCGAGGAGCCGCTGCTGCACCTCGGGGTGGCCTCCAACCGGCGGTACGAGGGCTTCGCCGCCGAGCTCACCGAGGCGAGCGGCGGCCTGGACACCGGCTACCGCCGCTGCGGCACCATCGCCGTCGCGCTGGACTCCGACGACCGCGAGGAACTGCGCGAACTGCACGCCTTCCACCAACGGCTGGGCCTGGACTCGACCTGGCTGACCGGCCGGGAGGCCCGCCGGCTGGAGCCGATGCTCGCCCCGGGGGTTCGCGGCGGCCTGCACGTCGCGGACGACCACCAGGTGGACCCGCGCCGGCTGCTCACCGCCCTGGTCGCGGCCTGCGAACGGGCCGGCGTGCTGCTGCACCGGGCGGAGGCCGTCGAGCTGCTGGTCGAGGACGGCCGCGCGACCGGAGCCCGGCTGAGCACCCTGGAGACGGTGACCGCCGGGCAGGTGGTGCTCGCCGCCGGCCCGCACAGCCACCGGCTGCCCGGCCTGCCCGAGGGGGTGCTGCCCGCGGTGCGCCCGGTGAAGGGGCAGGTGCTGCGCCTGCGGATCCCCGAGGCCTACCGGCCGTTCCTCTCCCGCAACGTCCGCGCGGTGGTGCGCGGCCAACACCTGTACCTGGTACCGCGCGAGAACGGCGAGCTGGTGATCGGCGCGACCACCGAGGAGCAGGGCTACGACACCACCGTCACGGCCGGCGGGGTGTACGAACTCCTGCGTGACGCGCATGAGTTGGTCCCGGGGATCACCGAACTCCCGCTGTCCGAGACGGCCGCCGGACTGCGCCCCGGCTCGCCGGACAACGCCCCGCTGCTGGGCCCGACCGCACTGCCCGGGCTGATCGCCGCGACCGGCCACTACCGCAACGGGGTGCTGCTCACCCCGGTGACCGCCGACCTGCTCGCCGAGTACCTGGCGACCGGTGAAGTCCCCGACCTGGCCAGGCCGTTCACGCCCACCCGGTTCTTCCCCGCATCCCCCCTGATGAAGGCCTCCGCATGACCGAGATCCGCACGCCCGAGATCGACACGACCGAGATCGAGCTGACCGTCAACGGCGAGCCCCGCCTGGTGCCCGCCGCCACCACCCTCGCGGCCCTGGTGGCCACCGTCAGCGCCGCCCACAGCGGTGTCGCCGCCGCCCTCAACGAGGCCGTGGTGCCGCGCAGTTCGTGGCCCGCGACGGCACTGAACAGCGGCGACCGGATCGAGATCCTCACCGCCGTCCAGGGAGGCTGAGCCATGGCCGACGACCTGCTGACCATCGCCGGGACGACCTTCTCCTCCCGGCTGATCATGGGCACCGGCGGCGCGCCGAGCCTGGAGGTGCTGGAGCGCGCCCTGCTCGCCTCCGGCACCGAGCTGACCACCGTGGCCATGCGCCGGGTGGACGCCACCACCCAGGGCTCCGTCCTGGACGTGCTCACCCGCAACGGCATCCGGGTACTGCCCAACACGGCCGGCTGCTTCACCGCCGGCGAGGCCGTGCTGACCGCCCGGCTGGCCCGCGAGGCGCTCGGCACCGACTGGGTGAAGCTGGAGGTGATCGCCGACGAGCGGACCCTGCTGCCGGACCCGATCGAGCTGCTGGACGCCGCCGAGACGCTGGTCGACGACGGCTTCACGGTGCTCCCGTACACCAACGACGACCCGGTGCTGGCGCGCAAGCTGGAGGACGTCGGCTGCGCGGCGATCATGCCGCTGGGCTCGCCGATCGGCTCCGGCCTGGGCATCCGCAACCCGCACAACTTCCAGCTGATCGTCGAGGACGCGGGCGTCCCGGTGATCCTGGACGCGGGCGCCGGCACCGCCTCCGACGTGGCGCTGGCGATGGAGCTGGGCTGCGCGGCGGTGATGCTCGCCTCCGCGGTGACCCGGGCCCAGGAGCCGGTACTGATGGCCGAGGCGATGCGGCACGCCGCCGAGGCGGGCCGGCTCGCCCACCGGGCCGGCCGCATCCCGCGCCGCTTCCACGCCGAGGCCTCCTCCGCGATGGCGGGCCGCGCCGACCTGGACTCCCGGGAGCGGCCGGCCTTCTAGCCCGCACGGGCCGCACAGCCCGTGCAGGCCGTGTAGCCCGTGTCACAAGCCGGTCCCGGAGCGGTGTCCGCCGGGACCGGCGGCCGGGCGCCGCACTAGACTCGCCGGGTGGACATGGCCTTGCACGACCCGCTGATCGGCGCCCTGCTCGACAACCGGTACCGGGTCGAGCAGCGGATCGCGACCGGCGGGATGTCCACCGTCTACAAGGGCACCGACACCCGGCTGGACCGGGTGGTCGCCCTCAAGGTGATGCACCCCCAGCTGGCCGGCGACGAGGGCTTCACCGCCCGCTTCATCCGTGAGGCCAAGGCGGTCGCCAAGCTCACCCACCCCAATGTGGTCAACGTCTTCGACCAGGGCGCGGACGGCGGAAACGTTTTCCTCGCCATGGAGTACGTGCCCGGCCGCACCCTGCGCGACCTGCTGCGCGACCGCGGCGCGCTGTCCGTCCGGGCCGCCCTGGACGTGCTGGAGCCGGTGCTCGCCGCCCTCGGCGCCGCCCACCGGGCCGGGCTGGTCCACCGGGACGTCAAGCCGGAGAACGTGCTGATCACCGAGACCGGTCTGGTCAAGGTCGCCGACTTCGGCCTGGTCCGGGTGCTCGGCAGCGCCGACGGCGCCCCCACCTCGACCAGCACCGCCACCGGCGGCACCGTCATGGGCACGGTCTCCTACCTGGCCCCCGAGCAGATCCTCCCGGACGCCCCCACCGACCAGCGGGTCGACGTCTACGCGGCCGGCATCCTGCTGTACGAGATGCTGACCGGCCGCCGCCCGCACACCGGCGACAACCCCGTCCAGGTGATGTACAAGCACCTGCACGAGGACGTCCCCGCCCCCTCGCTGATCGCCCCCTCCGTCGCCCCGGCACTGGACGCCATAGTGGCCGGTGCCTGTGCCCGGGCCGCCGACGCCCGCCCGTACGACGCGGTGGAGCTGCTCGCCGCGCTCCAGCGGGTCCGCCGCACGCTCACCCCGGCCGAGCTGGACGCCGAGCCGCCGGCCTCCACCCGGCCCAGCCCGCGCTACCCGACCAGCGAGCCGACCTCGGTGATCCAGCAGCTCCCCCGGCCCGCGGACGCCCCGGCGCCGGAGCGCACCAGCGTGCTGGACGTGCCGGCCGAGCTGATGGAACAGCTGCTGGTCGAGCCCCGCCCGTACGACGAACCGACCCCGGTCCGGGCGCGCCGGCCGAGCCGGCTGCGCCGCCTCCCGCGCAAACCGCTGATCTGGACCGCCGCGCTGACCGCCCTGGTGCTGGCGGTCGGCGGGGTCACCTACGGGATCTCCGAGGGGCTGTACGGCTCGGTGCCGAGCGTGCTCGGCAAGGACCGCTCGGAGGCGCAGCGGATCCTGGACCGCGAGGGCATGCACGGCCGGTACGTCGAGACCTTCAGCGAGTCGGTGCCGACCGGGCAGGTGATCTCCACCGACCCCGGTGTGGGAGCGCGCACCCGCAAGAGCGACTCGGTGACGGTGACCCTCTCCAAGGGCCCCAAGCGGGTCGCGGTGCCGGACGTCACCGGCAAGAGCGCGGACGACGCGGCCGCCGCGCTGGCCGGCGCCCAGCTGACCAGGGGCGGCGTGACCCAGACCTACGACGACACCGTGCCGGAGGGCTCGGTGATCAGCAGCTCGCCGGCCGCCGGGCAGCTGCTGCAGGAGAACGCCGCGGTCGCGCTGGTGGTCAGCAAGGGCATGGTGCCCGTCCCGGACGTCACCGGGATGAACCGGGACGACGCCCAGAAGGCGCTGCAGGCGGCGGGCTTCACCATGAAGGCCGGGACCGACTGGACGCTCGGCATGGGCAAGGTGGGCAGCCAGTCCCCGGCGGCCGGCGAGCGGCGCCCGCAGAAGTCCGTGGTGACGGTCAACTACTCGCTGTTCTGACGGCGGTTGCGGAGGCGTCGGCCGCTCAGCGGAGCGGCCCGTCGCCCGGCTCCTCCTGGTAGGAGTAGCGCTGCTCGCGCCAGGGGTCGGCCAGGTTGTGGTAGCCGCGCTCCTCCCAGAAGCCGCGCCGGTCGGCCCGCATGTACTCCACCGCGCGCACCCATTTGGGGCCCTTCCAGGCGTACAGCCGGGGCACCACCAGCCGGACCGGGAAGCCGTGCTCGGCGGTCAGTGCCTCGCCGTTGCGGTGGGTGGCGAGCAGGGTGTGCTCGTCGGCGAAGTCGGCCAGCCGCAGGTTGGCGCTGTAGCCGTACTCGGCCCAGACCATCACGTGGGTGACGCCGGGCGCCGGGGGCACCAGGTCGAGCAGCAGGGCCGCGGACACGCCCGTCCAGGTGTTGCCGAGCACCGAGAACTTGGTGACGCAGTGCAGGTCGGCGACCACGGTGGTGCGCGGCAGGGCGTTGAAGGCCGGGAAGTCCCAGCCGCCCTTCTCCGCCGAGGCGGTGGCGCCGAACACCTGGAGGTCCCAGGTCAGCGGCTTGAAGCGGGGCACCGGGCCGTAGTGCAGGGCGGGCCAGCCGCGCTGGACGCGCTGGCCCGGGGGGAGTCTCGGGTCAGACGGCGGAAGCGGCTCTCGTTCGGACTGACCCATGGCTCCATGGTGACAGACGGCGGACAAGCCCCGTCGCGCGCCCCTTCACACACTGTTCACGCCCGGCCCGTACGGACCAACGGTCGACCGCCCCGCCCGGATTACCGCCCAAATCGGATATTCCGACACATGTCCTAGTGAGTGTGAACTTACTGGAATTTTCTCCCGATACGGTGCCAGGATGCCCAGCGCAGGACTCACCGCAGGACGGAACGCTGGGAGGCAGCACCATGCAGGGCGACCCGGAGGTCATCGAGTTCCTCAACGAGCAGCTCACGGCCGAACTCACCGCGATCAATCAGTATTTCCTGCACGCCAAGATGCAGGAGAACTTCGGCTGGACGAAGCTCGCCAAGTACACCCGGCACGAGTCGTTCGACGAGATGAAGCACGCCGAGACGCTCACCGACCGGATCCTGTTCCTGGAGGGGCTGCCCAACTACCAGCGGCTGTTCCACGTCCGGATCGGCCAGACGGTCAAGGAGATGTTCGAGGCGGACCGCCAGGTCGAGGTCGAGGCGATCGACCGGCTGAAGCGCGGGATCGTGGTGATGCGGGCCAAGAACGACGTCACCTCGGCGAACATCTTCGAGTCCATCCTGGCCGACGAGGAGCACCACATCGACTACCTCGACACCCAGCTGGAGCTCGTCGAGAAGCTCGGCGAGGCGCTCTACCTCGCCCAGCTGATCGAGCAGCCGGAGTCCTAGGCCACCCGCAGCGGGACCACCGGCGCCACCGGCGCCACCGGCACGACCGGCCCGGCAGCCGTCCGGCCGACCGGCTCCGGGACGGCCTGGACCTCCGGGTCGGCGAGGCCGAGCTTCGCGGCCAGCCGGGCGGTCGGGCAGGGCCGGGCGCCGTGCTCGCCGAGCAGCGCCTGGATCCGCCGGACGCAGGACCCGCAGTCGGTGCCGGCCTTGCAGCCCTTGGCTATCTCGCGCGGGGTGGTGGCGCCCGCGTCGATCGCCGTCTTCACCTGGGCCTCGGTGACCGCATGGCACATGCACACGTACATAGCGGTCTCTCCCGGAGTGAAGCGCGGTGGGGGCGCGGAGTGGATCTTGACTAAGGCTAGCCTTAGTTCACTGAGCCTCACCTTACCTGGCGAAACGGGCACGAAAAAGCCCCTCCGGACTCGGTGAACCCGAATCCGGAGGGGCATTCGTCACATCAGCGCCGTCGGATCGGCGCCGTCGGATCACTGGCCGCGGTACATCTCCGCCACCAGGAACGCCAGGTCCAGCGACTGGCTGCGGTTGAGCCGCGGGTCGCAGGCCGTCTCGTAGCGCTGGTGCAGGTCGTCCACCAGCACCTCGTCGCCGCCGCCCACGCACTCGGTGACGTCGTCGCCGGTCAGCTCCACGTGGATGCCGCCCGGGTGGGTGCCGAGGGCGCGGTGCACCTCGAAGAAGCCCTTGACCTCGTCCAGCACGTCGTCGAACCGCCGGGTCTTGTGACCGCTGGAGGCCTCGAAGGTGTTGCCGTGCATCGGGTCGCAGATCCACACCGGCTTGGCGCCGGAGGCGGTGACCTTCTCCACCAGGGTGGGCAGGTGGTCGCGGACCTTGCCCGCACCCATCCGGGTGATGAAGGTCAGCCGGCCGGGCTCGCGCTCCGGGTCCAGCTTCTCGATCAGGGTGAGCGCCTCGTCCACCGAGGTGGTCGGGCCGAGCTTGACCCCGATCGGGTTGCGGATCTTCGAGGCGAACTCGATGTGCGCGTGGTCCAGCTGGCGGGTGCGCTCACCGATCCACACCATGTGGCCGGAGACGTCGTACAGCTCGCCGGTGCGCGAGTCCACGCGGGTCAGCGCGGTCTCGTAGTCGAGGATCAGCGCCTCGTGCGAGGAGAAGAACTCGACCGCCTTGAACTCCTCCGGCTCCACGCCGCAGGCGCTCATGAACGCCAGGGCGTTGTCGATCTCCCGGGCGAGCTGCTCGTAGCGCTGGCCGGCCGGCGAGTTGCGCACGAAGTCCTGGTTCCAGGCGTGCACCTGGCGCAGGTCGGCGTAACCACCGGTGGTGAAGGCACGCACCAGGTTGAGCGTCGCGGCGGACGCGTTGTACATCCGCTTCAGGCGCTCCGGGTCCGGGATGCGGGACTCGGGGGTGAACTCGAAGCCGTTCACCGAGTCGCCGCGGTAGACCGGCAGGGTCACGCCGTCGCGGGTCTCGGTGGACTTGGAACGCGGCTTGGAGTACTGGCCGGCGATCCGGCCGACCTTCACGACCGGCACCGAGGCCGCGTACGTGAGCACGGCGGCCATCTGCAGCAGGGTCTTCAGCTTGTTGCGGATGTGCTCCGCCGACACGCCGTCGAAGGCCTCGGCGCAGTCGCCGCCCTGGAGGAGGAACGCCTCCCCGCGTGCCACGGCACCGAGCCGGGCGCGCAGCTGGTCGCACTCACCGGCGAAGACGAGCGGCGGATAGGAGGCGAGCTCGGCAAGGGTCTTGCGCAGAGCCTCTTGGTCCGGCCACTCAGGCTGCTGCGCCGCGGGCAGGGACTGCCAGGAGTGGCCAGTCCTCGTGTTCTCAGTCGTTGCGGTCACATGGCAAGGCTACGGGGTGACGCGAGTGATTCGTGACCATTGCCCGAGGGATGAGACACGTCTCGGACATTGAACCCGCGCAACCCTCACCCGGACGGCCCCATCCGCTAGGCTCGACCCCATGCACGCGCCCCACACCCACTCCTGGTGGTGGGCCTCCCCCCTGGGTGGCCCACAGATCGCGCGTTCCTAGACGAACACGACGGCCGCCCCTCGGGGCGGCCGTCGTGCGTCCGAGCAGACGGCCCTCCGGGAGCGGAACCAGCACCGCCTCGCCATCCCACCCCGGAAGGAAGCCGTACCCGTGACCACCACCGCCGAGCTGCTCGCCCGTCTCACCGCCCCCGGCGCGCCCGCCTTCGCCCTGCTGCACCGCCGCACCCCCCGGCACGCGCCGGACACCGTCGAGGTGCTGCTGGGCACCGTCGACAGCTACCAGCGCCTGGCCGACCTGCCGGTGCGGGCCGGCGTCCCGACCGCCGGGCCGGTCCACGACCTGCTCGCACTGGTCCCGTACCGGCAGATCCGTGAACGCGGCTTCGAGGCGCACGACGACGGCACCCCGCTGCAGGCGCTCGCGGTGGCCGAGCAGTACGCCCTGCCGCTGGCCGAATTCACCGCCACCCTGCCGCAGCTGCCGGTCACCCTGTCCGGCGGCGCCTTCGACGTGGACGACGAGGCGTACGCGGCGATCGTCCGCCGGGTGATCGAGGACGAGATCGGCAACGGCGAGGGCGCCAACTTCGTCATCCGGCGCGACTTCCACGCCACCCTGGAGGACTACTCGCCGGCCCTGGCCCTCGCGCTGTTCCGCCGGCTGCTGGAGCAGGAGCGCGGCGCCTACTGGACCTTCCTGGTGCACACCGGCGACCGCGTCCTGGTCGGCGCCTCCCCCGAGGTGCACGTCCGGCAGAGCGGCGGCACCGTCGTGATGAACCCGATCTCCGGCACCTACCGCTATCCGGCCGGCGGCTCCGACCTCGACTCGCTGCTGCAGTTCCTCCGCGACCCCAAGGAGCTGGAGGAGCTGACCATGGTGGTCGACGAGGAACTCAAGATGATGTGCACCGTCGGCGACCTCGGCGGCCAGGTGCTCGGCCCCCGGCTCAAGGAGATGTCCCACCTCGCCCACACCGAGTACGAGCTGCGCGGGCGCACCTCGATGGACGTCCGCGAGGTGCTGCGGGAGACCATGTTCGCCGCCACCGTCACCGGCAGCCCGGTGCAGAACGCCACCCGGGTGATCCGGCGCTACGAGCCCACCGGACGCGGCTACTACTCCGGCGCGCTCGCCCTGATCGGGCGCTCGGCCAGCGGCGGACAGCTGCTGGACTCGCCGATCTGCATCCGCACCGCCGACATCGACCCGGCCACCGGACGACTGGTCGTCCGGGTCGGCGCCACCCTGGTGCGGCACTCCGTCCCGGAGTCCGAGGTCGCCGAGACCCACGCCAAGGCCGCCGGGGTGCTCACCGCGATCGGCGCCCGGCCCACCCCCGCCCGGCTGCCCCACCCCGGCGGCCCCCGGCTGGGCGACGACCACCGGGTGCAGGCCGCGCTCGACGCCCGCCGGGCCGACCTCGCGCCGTTCTGGCTGCGGATGCAGGCGCCGTCCCAGGTCACCGAGGCGCTGCCGACCCTGGTGGTGGACGGCGAGGACACCTTCACCTCGATGCTGTCCCACCTGCTGACCTCGCTCGGCCACCGGGTCACCGTGGTCCGCTTCGACGAGCCCGGCCTGCGCGACCTGGTCGCGGCGCACCCCGGCCCGCTGGTGCTCGGCCCCGGCCCGGGCGACCCGGCGCTCGCCGACGACCCCAAGATGGCGGTGCTGCGCCCGATCGTCGCCGACGCCCTGGCCGCCGTCCGCTCCGGCACCCGGACCGCCCCGCTGCTCGCGGTCTGCCTCAGCCACCAGCTGCTCGCCGCCGAACTCGGGCTCGCGCTGGGCCGCAAGGCCGTCCCGTACCAGGGCGCCCAGGAGAAGATCGACCTGTTCGGCACCAAGCGGACGGTCGGCTTCTACAACACCTTCACCGCGCGCTGCTCGGACACCGACGCGGCCCGGCTCGCCGCCGAGGGCATCGAGGTCGCCCGGGACGCCGCCACCGGTGACGTCCACGCGCTGCGCGGCCCCGGCTTCGCGGGCCTGCAGTTCCACCCGGAGTCGGTGCTCACCCGGGAGGGCGTGGAGATCGTCGCCGCCCTGCTCCGGGAGGCGACGGCCGTACGGGGCTGAGGAGCTCTGACGAAGTCGGGCGGGCCTCGGGGAGTTGCCCCCGAGGCCCGCCCGACTTCGTCAGAGCTCCTCGTCCAGCCCCTGCTCGATCGCGTACCGGACCAGCTCCACCCGGTTGTGCAGCTGCAGCTTGCCCAGGGTGTTCTGCACGTGGTTCTGCACCGTCCGGTGCGACAGCACCAGCCGGTCGGCGATCTGCCGGTACGACAGGCCCTTGGCCACCAGCCGCAGCACCTCGGTCTCCCGGGCGGTCAGCTGCGGGACGGCCGGCGCCGAGGCCGGGGCCGGCTCGGTGGCCAGCCGGCGGAACTCGCCGAGCACCAGTCCGGCCAGGCCCGGGGTGAACACCGCGTCGCCGACGGCCGTCCGCCGCACAGCGTCCAGCAGTTCCTCCCGCCCGGCCGACTTCACCAGGTACCCGGTCGCGCCGGACTTCACCGCCTCCAGCACGTCCTGGTGCTCACCGCTGGCCGACAGCACCAGCACCCGCACCGCCGGGTCCTGGGCGACCACCTGGCGGCACACCTCGGCGCCGGACAGGCTCGGCAGGTTGAGGTCCAGCACCACCACCTGCGGCGAGCAGGCCCGGGCCCGGCGCACCGCCTCCTCGCCGTCGCCCGCCGTGGCCACCACGTCCAGACCCGCCTCGGCCAGGTCGCGCGAGACGGCGTCCCGCCACATCGGGTGGTCGTCGACCACCATCACCCGCACCGGCCGTTCGGCGGCGGGCTGGTCGGTCATCGGCTGGTCGGTCATCGGGAGGCCTTCCTCGGGACACGCAGTTCGACCTCGACGCCCTCCCCGGGCGCCGAGTACAGCTCGGCCGTACCGCCGAGGTCCAGCACCCGGCCGCGGATCGACTGGGAGACGCCCAGCCGCCCGGCCCGCTCCGCCTCGCCGAGCCGGCCGGGGGCGAAGCCCGGACCGTCGTCGCGGATGCTGACCGTGACGGCCTCCGGCTCGTCCTCCACCAGGATCCAGGCCCGGGCCGAATCCCCGGCGTGCCTGCGGACGTTGTCGACGGCCGCGCCGACCGCCGCGGCCAGCTCGCCGGCCGCCGGGCCGGGCAGCAGCACCGGGGTGCCGGGGGCGGAGAGCGTGATCCGCTCGTCGGCGTACCGGCGCAGCAGCGCGGTGAGGTCGCTCGGCCCGGCGGGGTCGGGCGCGTCGGCCGGTTCCGCCGCCGACTGCCGCTGGGCGGGCAGCGGGCCACCGGTCATCAGCGCCCGCAGCGCGCGCTCCTGCTCCCCGGCGAGCCGGCCCAACTCGGCGAAGTCCGTACCGCCCCCGGAGCCGCTCCCGGTGCCGCCGGCCAGCTCGGCGCCCCGGCGCTGGACCAGCGCGAGTACCTGGAGCACGCCGTCGTGGATGTCCCGGGAGAGCCGCTCGCGCTCCCGGGTGGCCGCCTCGACCTGGAGCGCCCGGGTGAGGGTCGCCTCGCTGGCCCGGGCCAGTTCGATCACGTAGCCGATCGCGCAGCCGGCCACCAGCAGCAGCACGATGTTGTGCACGTTGTCGCCGGTCGGACCGCCGTGGCCGAGGATGTTGGCGACCCCGATCACCGCACCGGACGCCGCCGCCGGACGCCAGCCGCCCTTGGCGGCGAAGCCCAGCACCGTACCGGCCGCCCAGATGGTCGGCAGGGTGGGCGCACCGTGGCTGATCCGGGCCGGGGAGTCGGTCATCCCGCTCATCACGATGCCGGTCACGGCCAGGGTCAGGTCGAAGCCGAGCACGTACCAGCTGCAGCGCTGCGGGTTGGCGAAGGCCCTGGTGCTGGCGAGCGTCCAGAGGATCAGCGCGCCGAAGTAGATCCAGCCCGCGACCGGGTGCAGGAAGTGCAGGTAGGAGTTGAAGTACCGGAGCAGCGCGTAGCAGAGGGCCAGCACCCGGAAGTAGGAGATCGCCTTCCACAGCGGGAGCTCGACGGACATCCCGCCGGCCGCCACCGCGCCGCCCACCGAACCGCCCGCTCTCGCGCCCTCCGCCATGCCCCCGGCCCCTCCCCTGGACCCGACCGGGTCGGTCAGGCCGACCCGGTGTCCTTCTGCTCCTGCTGCGCGGACCCGTCGGCCCCGGCCGCCTTCTCGCTCTCGGCCGCCTTCTCGGCCTCGGCCGCCTCCGCCGCCTCGGCCTTCTCCGCCTTGGCGGCGGCCCGGCGCTCGGCGTCGGCCTTCTTCTTGTCCTCGGCGATCTGCCGCTTGGCGGCGGTCGCGTAGATGTCCACGTACTCCTGGCCGGAGAGCCGCATGATCTCGTACATCACCTCGTCCGTCACCGAACGGAGGATGAAGCGGTCGTTCTCCATGCCGTGGTAGCGGGAGAAGTCCAGCGGGCGGCCGATCCGGATGCCGGGGCGGATGCCGAAGCTCGGGACCACCTGGCCGGGCGGCTGCACCTTCTCGGTGTCGATCATGGCGACCGGGATGACCGGGGCGCCGGTGGCCAGCGCGACCCGGGCCAGGCCGCCGACCTTGCCGCGGTACAGCTTGCCGTCGGGCGAGCGGGTGCCCTCGGGGTAGACGCCGAACAGCTCGCCGCGGTCCAGCACCGCGATGGCGCTGCGGATCGCGGCCTCGCCGGCGCCGCGCACGCCCGAGCGGTCCACCGGCAGCTGGCCGACGCCCTTGAAGAAAGCGGCGGTCAACCGGCCCTTGAGGCCCGGCGTGTTGAAGTACTCGGCCTTCGCGATGAAGGTCACCCGGCGCTTGATCAACGCGGGGAAGAAGAACGAGTCCGAGAAGGAAAGGTGGTTGCTCGCGATGATCGCCGCACCTTCGGTGGGGATGTTCTCCTCACCCTCGATCCACGGCCGGAAGAAGATCCGAAGCAGTGGCGCGACGATCATCTTCATCAGTCGGTAGAACAACCCGGGCCTCCTGTTATGCGGACCGGTCGATCCTAATGCCCCGCGACGGTCGACTGTGCCCGGCCCCGCCGTAGGGGGTGTACGTCCCGGCGCGGCGCGTGGGACGATGCGGATTCCTGCAGCTCCCCTCCCAGCGTCACCTCCCCCAGCGCCACCCGCCCGCGAAGGAGTCCGCCATGCCGCTGCTGCCCGGTGCCGAACCGTACCGCCACCGCGGCGGACCGGTCGGGGTGCTGCTGTGCCACGGCTTCACCGGGTCGCCGCAGTCGATGCGGCCCTGGGCCGAGGAGCTGGCCGCGGCCGGGTTCACCGTCTCGCTGCCGTTGCTGCCGGGGCACGGCACGCGTTGGCAGGACATGCAGGTCACCCGGTGGGAGGACTGGTACGCGACGGTCGAACGCGAACTGCTGACCCTCGCCGAGGAGTGCGAGCAGGTCTTCGTCTGCGCGCTGTCGATGGGCGGTTCGCTGGCGCTGCGGCTGGCGGCGGAGCACGGCCCGACGGTCTCCGGGCTGGTGCTGGTCAACCCCTCGGTGCGCTCGGACACCCCCGCGGGCGTGCTGCTCCCGGTGCTCCGGCACCTCGTCCCGAGCGTGCCCGGGATCGCGAACGACATCCACAAGCCGGGCGTGCGGGAGCTCGGCTACGACCGGACGCCGCTGCACGCCGCCTGGTCGCTGAGCCGGCTCTGGCAGGAGGTCCAGCGGCGGCTGCCCGAGGTGACCCAGCCGGTGCTGCTCTTCCACAGCCCGCAGGACCACGTGGTCTCGCCGGCCAACTCGGAACTGGTGCTGGCCCGGATATCCTCGACCGATGTGACCGAGCGGCTGTGCCAACGCAGCTTCCACGTCGCGACGCTGGACCACGACGCGGCGGAAATATTCGCGGCGAGCCTGGACTTCATCCGACGGCTGGCTCCCGCACTCGCGGCGGGCGCCGACAGGGCCGAATCCGACGATCACCATGGCTGAAGGGCCGGAAGTGCACGAGAGCAGCACGACGGGCGGCGGGGACGACAAGCCCCGCGAGGACGGCGCGCGGACGGACGGGGTGCCGCAGGACGCCACCGTCCACGGCGACGGCACGGTCCAGGACGGTACGGTCCAGGGCGCCGCGGCGGCGTCCCCCGCGGGCACCGACGGCGCCGCCGAGGAGGCCGTCGAGGCGGACACCCCCGTGGAGCCTCGCCCGCGCCGCAGCGCCCCCGAGCGCACCCAGGCCGAGCAGGACGCGATCTTCGCCGCGCTGGTCGCCCAGTTCGACGACCCGGTCGACCTCACCAACCCCAACTGGCCCGAGGTCGAGAACCTCCGGGCGCAGAACGAACTCAAGGGCGGCTTCAAGGACGGCTCCGGCCCCAAGGAGGGCCGGGGCGAACCGGACGACCTCGCCGACCTGGCCCCGCAGCCCCGCCCCCGCTCCGGCCGACCGGTGCTCCCGGCCGGGAGCACCGGCCCGCGCGACTTCGAGCTGGCCGAGGACCCCGACGAGGGCCACTTCGTCCCGCCGGAGCCCCCGCCGCTGCCGCCCGCCGACGTGACCGCCAAGTTCGCCTGGCTCGCGGTGCTCGGCGGCCCGTTGCTGCTGCTGATCGACGCGGTGGTGTGGCGGGAGATCGCCGGTTGGCCCGCCTGGGTCGGGATCACCGCCTTCCTGGGCGGGTTCGTCACCCTGGTCGCCCGGATGAAGGACCGCGACGAGGACGAGCCGGAGGACCCGGACCACGGCGCGGTGGTCTAGGTGTACTGACCACAGAGGTTGGTGACGGGGTTCACGGTCGGCCCTCCGGCAGTTCGAGCACGGCCAGCACCGGCAGGTGGTCGGTCGCGGCCCGCAGGTCGGCCCCGGTCACTCCGGGCAGGCCGTGCGGCACCCCGCAGCCGAGCACGGTGATCCCGGGCGTGGCGAAGACGGCGTCGATCCGCTGGTAGGGGTTCTCCGGTACGGAGGTGAACTCGCCGCCCCAGGGCGCGGTCGGGTACCCGTCCCACATCCGGGAGGCCAGCAGCTGCCAGCCCGGCCCGTCCGGGTGTTCGTTGAAGTCCCCTGCCACGATGCCCTGTTCGGCGATCGTGAGCTGGTCGAGCAGCAGCTCGAACTGCCCGTACCGCTCCTCGGGGTCGAGGCTGAGGTGGCAGCTGGTGACGCCGAACGGTGCGCTCCCGGGCAGCCGGAGCAGCGCGGTGGCGAAACCGCGGGCGTGCAGGCCGCGGGTCTTGGGCAGCAACCGGTCGTGCACGCCCAGCAGTTCCACCGCGCCGGGCCGGCCCAGCAGCAGCGGGCCCGCGGCGGTCCGACCGCCCCCGGACAGCACGACCGTCCCGGTGCTGCGGGCCAGCCAGGCCGCCTGGCCCTCGGGGCGCCAGTAGCGCGGGGACTCCTGCACGCAGACCAGGTCGGGCGCGCAGGCCCGGATCACCCGGGCGAGCGCCCGCCGGTCGTCGCGCAGCGAGCGGATGTTGTAGCTGAGCAGGCGCAGTCGGCGCGGGCCGCCCGGCGGCGGTTCGATGGGCGCGACGGTCATCCGTGGTCCTCCCCTGTGCGGTGTCACCACGGAGGACGGTAGTTCCTGATGCGACGGTGGCGGCGCAGCCGGGATCGGTCGGGGCCCGGTCGCGCCGCCACCGGCGGGTCTCACACCCCTGCGCCGCAGTACCGGCGAAGGGGGAATCACCCCCCTGAACCGAAGGGGCGCGCCGGTGCCGAAAGGAAGGAGGGCCCAGCTCCCGACGAAGGAGGGAGTGACGTGCCCGACGACCGTCGGCACCGGGTCCGAGCGCCCCGGCGGCGAAGGGGGAATAGCTGTCAGGTGCGGGCGAGGTCCGCCGCGCCGACGATGCCGGCCGCGGAGCCCATCGAGGCGAGCACGACCTCGGCGCGCGGGCGGTGCACCCCGCCGGTCAGGTAGTGCTCGAAGGCCTTGGCCACCGGGTCGAGCAGCAGCCGGCCGGAGTCGGAGACGCCGCCGCCGAGGACGAAGACGCCCGGGTCGAACAGCGCGGCCAGGTCGGCCATGCCGCGGCCCAGCCAGTCGGCGAGCTCGGCGTAGCACTCCAGGGCGAGCGGGTCGCCCGCCTCGGCCGCCTCGGTGATGTGGATGCCGCGGATGGTCTCGGCGACGCCGTCGTTGAGCTCCAGCATCCGCCGGCCGCGCACCGGGTCGGCCGCCGCCTTCTCCCGGCCGTAGCGGCGCAGCGCCCGCCCGGAGCCGTACTGCTCCCAGCAGCCCTTGCCGCCGCAGCCGCACTGCAGGCCGTCCGGGACCATGTTGAGGTGGCCGATCTCGCCGGCCACGCCGAAGCGGCCGCGGTGCAGCCGCCCGTCGAGGACGATGCCGCCGCCGATGCCGGTGCCGACGGTGATCAGCACCATGTCCTGGTGGTCGGCGGCCGCGCCGAAGCGGAACTCGGCCCAGGCGGCGCAGTTGGCGTCGTTCTCGACCACCGTGGACAGGCCGGTGAGCTCCTCGATCCGCCCGCGCAGCGGCTCGTTCTCCCAGTCGATGTTGGGCGCGAAGATCACCGTGGAGCGGTTGCTGTCGACGAAGCCGGGGGCGCCGACGCCGACGGCGGTGACGCCGGGGTGCTGGTCCTTGAGTTCGCGGACGGCCTGCGCGATGGCGTCGACCGCCCACTGGGGGTCGGCCGGGGTGGGCACCCGGGTCCGAGCCAGGATCGCGCCCGCCTCGTCGACCACACCTGCCGCGATCTTGGTTCCGCCGACATCGACGCCGATGGTCAGAGCCATGTGTCCCTCAGCTATTCACTCGTTCCCGCTGGACGGAACGGTACCGCCCAACCCTGCCCCCGTACACAGCCTCGCATACATTATCCGAAGACAATTCCGGGAAAGCCGGGCCGCGACGCTTCAAAAGTCGTATCTAATCTCCATCTTCGTGACGTAAGAGAGCAACGCGGTCACGCTGCGAAAGTTACGGATTCACTGCTTGGCGGACGGCCCGTCAGCCTCGTCGGCGCCCTCCGCCCGGCCCGGTGCGTCGAGGTCGATCTTCTCCACCGGCGCCCCCTCCCCGGAGGTCCAGCGCTGCTCGTGCCCGGCCACCGCGGCCCGGTAGGCGGCCAGCAGTTCGGCACCCGCGGCGGCCAGCCCGGAGCCGGCCGCGGCGAGGTGGGTGTAGACCTCCGGCTGCTGGGTGCGCAGCCGGTCGGCCAGGCCGGAGAGGGCGATCAGGGTGGTGGCGCTCGCCTCCTGGGCCTTCTCGCCGACGGCGTCGGCGAACCGGCGGACCTCGTCCACCAGCGGGCCCAGTTCCGGCCCGAACGGGTGCGACGACCCGCTCCCCTGCTCGCCGCCGGGCTCGGTACGGTCGTCGGTGCTGGTCATCGCGGGCGCCTCCTCAGCCGTGGCCGCACCCCGCGGCCCTTCGGCCCGACGCTACCCGACCGGCCGTACCGGGCCGAAAGGCCGGAAGGCCCGTCAGCCCTGCGGCCAGAGCGCCGGGTCGGGCGCGAACCGCACCGAGAGCACGCCCTCGTGCAGGCCGGCCCCGGCGACGGTGCAGCGGCGCAGCGCGGCGGGCAGCGGGAGCACCCGGCGGTGGGCGCCGAGGCCGATCACCAGGTCGTCGCCCCGGCGGACCAGGTCCAGTCCGGACCGGTCGGCGCCGGGCAGGTCGAGGTGCCAGACCAGCAGGCCCTCCTCGGCGAGCCGGTCCTCGACCGGCCAGGGCTGCGGTTCGAGCCGCTCGGGGCCGGGGCCGTCCCCGTACAGGCGCTCGGCGACGGCCTCCAGGGTGCCCTCGGCCAGGCCGGTGACCAGCACCGGGGCGTCGGTCTCGGCGGCGAGCCGGTCCAGCTCCTGCTGCCGGCGGCGGGCCAGCTCGGCCAGCCAGGGGTCGGGCGAGGCGACGGCGGCCGGGGGCAGCGCGCCGTGCACCACGACGGCGTCCGGCCGGTGCCCGTACAGCGCGAGCCCGGCCCGGACCCGGCGCAGCTGCTCGTACGGGTGGCCGTCGGCGGAGACCACCAGGCGCACGCTGGTGCCCGGGTCGCTGATCGCGGCGCGGGACTCGGCCAGCACCGCGGCGGCCTTGGTGCGCCCCTCGTACAGCCACTCGGCGGGCATCGGGACGCCGGCCAGCCCGGCCAGCAGCGGGCGCAGCGCCCGGGCGGCCTGGCGCTGCTCCGGGACCAGCCGGTCCAGGTAGCGGGTCAGCTGCTCGGGCAGGGCGAGGGTGGCGATCAGCTCGGCGGGGGCCGGGGCGAGCACCACCAGGACGTCGTGGTCGGCGGCGGGCAGGGCGCGCAGCAGGGCGAGCCGGGCGATGCCGGGGAGGGCGGTCAGCTCCTCGGGGTCCAGCTGTTCGGCGCCGAGCAGGTCGAGGGCGGGCTTGAGCCGGCCGGTGAGCTCGCCGACGGCGTAGCGGAAGGCGGCCTGCTCGTCGATCCGGGAGACCGTCAGGCCGGGCGCGTAACCGTACGGTTCGGGTTCCAGGCGGATGCCGAGCGCGGAGTCCAGGGCGCGGTGCGGGTCGTCGGCGGCCAGCAGCCAGGTGCGGTGGCCCTGCCCGGCGGCGTGCAGGGCGGTGGCGGCGGCCACGGCGGGCGCGCCCGTGTCGCCGCTGACCAGGATGGTGCGTGTCGCGGTCATGCCGTCAGCCCCCGTTCCGCCGTGTCAGCCCTCGACGCGCTTCTTCAGTCCGGCCAGCGCGCGGTCGATGATGACCTTCTCGGCCTTGCGCTTGATCATGCCGAGCATCGGGATCTTGACGTCCACGGCGAGCTGGTAGGTGACCTCGGTCCGACCGCCGGCCAGCGGGGCGAGGGTGTAGGAGCCGTCCAGCGAGCGGAGCATCTGGCTGCGGACGAGGGTCCAGCCGACCTCGCGGTCACCGTCCCAGGTGTAGGCGAGGACGTGCTCGTCGCGGATGGCGCCGGCGTCGAGCAGCAGCCGGACCTTCGCGGCGCGGCCGTCCTCGCCGGTCTCCAGGACCTCGATCTCCTTGACCTCGCCGGTCCAGGCCGGGTAGGCGGCGAAGTCGGCGATCACGGCCATGACCGTGGCCGGGGTCGCGTCGATGGTGATGCTCGACCTGGTGTGCTCCGCCATGGAATGGCCCTCCGCGTCGTCCCTCTGGCTGCCGGTCCGGGTCGAGGCGCGCTCGGCCCGATCCGCCCGGAGCAGGCTATCGCGACCGGCGATCGACTCGGCCGCGCGGGCACCGGGGCGGGCCGTCGGGGGCACCGGCCGCGGGCCGTCCGGGCCGGTCGGCCGAGCATGCTACCGGCCGGTCACCAACGGGCTGTCGTAGGGTGCCAGTCGAACGACCCGGTCACGGCCTGGTCCGACCCGGCCGGGTGTGACACTTCGAACACCGGGGCCGACCCCCCTGGTCGAAGCTGCCTACCGGGCAGTAACGTCCTGCCGTCCCGCAGCGTCGCGAACGAGGAGCAGTCTTGCTCGACTTCAGCCTTCCGGCCCTCTACCAGGTACCGAGCGGCGGTAACCTCGCCGACCCTGTGCACCGGAACGCCGAGGAGCACCCGGACGTCGCGGTGCTCAGCCGGAAGGTGGACGGCCGCTGGCAGGAGTTGACCTCGGTCCAGTTCCTCGCCGAGGTGCACGCCGCCGCGAAGGGCCTGATCGCCGCGGGCATCGGGCCCGGCGACCGGGTGGGCGTCATGTCCCGCACCCGGTACGAGTGGACGCTGCTGGACTTCGCGATCTGGACGGCCGGCGCGATCACCGTGCCGGTGTACGAGACCTCCTCCGCCGAACAGGTCGAGTGGATCCTCGGCGACTCGGGCGCGGTCGCCGTCATCACCGAGACCACCCAGCACGTCCAGGTGCTCGGCGAGGTCCGCGACCGGCTGCCGGAGCTGAAGCACACCTGGCAGATCGAGGACGGCGCGCTGGCCGCGCTCGCCGAGGCCGGGCAGGACGTCCCGGACACGACGGTCCACGAGCGCCGCTCGATCGCCGGCCCCGACTCCATCGCCACCATCGTCTACACCTCGGGCACCACCGGCCGCCCGAAGGGCTGTCAGCTGACCCACGGCAACTTCCTGGCCGAGTGCGGCAACGTGGTCGAGCGCCTCGCCCCGCTGTTCCGCACCGGCGAGAGCTCCGTACTGCTTTTCCTGCCGCTGGCCCACGTGCTCGCCCGGATCGCCGAGATCGCCCCGGTGATGGCCCCGATCAAGCTCGGCCACGTCTCCGACATCAGGGACGTCACCGCCGAGCTGGCCGCCTTCCGGCCGACCCTGATCCTGGGCGTGCCCAGAGTGTTCGAGAAGGTCTACAACACCGCCCGCGCCAAGGCCCAGGCCGATGGCAAGGGCAAGATCTTCGACAAGGCCGCCGACACCGCGATCGCCTACAGCCGGGCGCTGGACGCCGGCGGCGCGGGCTTGGTGCTGCGGCTCAAGCACGCCGTGTTCGACAAGCTGGTCTACAGCAAGCTGCGCGCCGCCCTCGGCGGCCGGGCCACCCA
The DNA here is from genome assembly GCF_040303245.1 of Kitasatospora sp. NPDC096077. Taxonomy (NCBI): domain Bacteria; kingdom Bacillati; phylum Actinomycetota; class Actinomycetes; order Kitasatosporales; family Streptomycetaceae; genus Kitasatospora; species Kitasatospora sp. NPDC096077. The sequence continues at coordinate 89,413 of NZ_JBEOSV010000035.1, forward strand.
CGCCATCTCCGGCGGCGCCCCGCTCGGCGAGCGGCTCGGCCACTTCTACCGGGGCATCGGCTTCACCGTCCTGGAGGGCTACGGCCTCACCGAGACCTGCGCGGCCACCGCCTTCAACCCGTGGGACAAGCCGAAGATCGGAACGGTCGGCCAGCCGGTCCCCGGCGCCTCGGTCCGGATCGCCGAGGACGGCGAGGTCTACTTCAAGGGCCCGCACGTCTTCACCGGCTACTGGAACAACCCGCAGGCCACCGCCGACACCCTCAAGGACGGCTGGATCGCCACCGGCGACCTGGGCGCGCTGGACTCCGACGGCTACCTGACCATCACCGGCCGCAAGAAGGAGATCATCGTCACCGCGGGCGGCAAGAACGTCGCCCCGGCCGTGATCGAGGACCGGATCCGGGCCCACGCCCTGGTCGGCGAGGTCATGGTGGTCGGCGACCGCAAGCCCTTCATCGCCTGCCTGGTCACCGTCGACCCGGACTTCTTCCCGAAGTGGAAGGAGCTCAACGGCAAGCCCGCCACCGCCACCGTCGCCGAGCTCGCCGACGACCCGGACCTGCTGGCCGCCCTGCAGTCCGCGGTGGACGACGGCAACGCGGCCGTCTCGCACGCCGAGGCGGTCAAGAAGTTCCGCCTGCTGGACGCCGAGTTCTCCGAGGAGAGCGGCCATCTGACGCCCTCGCTGAAGCTCAAGCGCAACGTCGTGCTGAAGGACTTCGCCGCCGAGATCGAGGCGCTCTACAAGAAGTGACCGGAGCGTACGGCGAAGGGCCCCGGGATCCCCCGGGGCCCTTCGCCGTGACCGGCCCGCCGGCAGGACCTAGCTGTACTGACCACAGAGGTTGGTGACGGGGTTCACGGTCGGGTGGTCTTGAAATGAGTAAGGGCCTTCTGGCTCGGTGTGGATTGCGACATCTGCA
>NZ_JBEOSV010000036.1:0-89276 GCF_040303245.1 Kitasatospora sp. NPDC096077
GTGATTTTCAGACTGCCAACGGCGGTCGGGCATAAGCGGACAGGGTCGGCAGTCCGAAAATCACCCAGCCCCCGGAGCACCCACCCCCGGAACCGCCCCCGGCGTCACCCACCCTCCCGAGAGCCCCCCGAAGAAGACCCCCGCAACGCCCGCTCCAGATCCCGAAGGGCCACCCCCACCAACCGCGTCCCCGCCCGCACCACATCCCGCTGCACCCCTGCCGCCCCCGCCTCCAACCCCGCCTCCAACCGCGCCTGCGCCTCCCGCACCGCCCCGAACTCCACCGGCCGCCCCGTCAGCAACGCCCCCGCCGCCAGCGCCGTCGCCAACCGCAGCTCCTCCGCGTACTCCGCCGCCCCCGGCACGGGCTCCGCGTCGGCGGCCGGCAGATGCGCCTCCAGCAGCACGGCCGCCCGCCCCAGGTGCCCCACCGCCGCCCGCGCCCGGTCGATCTGCCGCCGGCTCACCCCGGTCAGCCCGGACTCGTGCCGCCCCGGTTCGGCGTCCGCCCGCTGCATCGCCTGGAGCAGCTCGGACCGCGCCTCCCGCGAGTCCAGCAGCGCCGACCGCACCACCCGCCCCCGCGGCGTGGCCGGCTGCTCGTAGCAGGCGACGACGGCCGCCGCGTACCGTCCGGCCGCCGCCAGCCACTCGGCGAGCCGCTCCCCGAGCCGGGCGGTCTGCCAGGTCGGGAACAGCGCGTACGTCAGCAGCGCCAGCGATCCGCCGAGCAGGGTGAGCCCGACCCGTTCGAAGGCCGTCTGCAGCGGGTCCCCGGCCTGCAGCCCGAGCAGGAACACCACGTACGAGGAGATCCCGACCGTGGTCAGCGCGTACCCGGTCCGGAACGCCAGGTAGGCTCCGCCGATGCAGAGGACGGCCAGCGCGGCGAGCACCCATTCGCCGGGGTGGGTCAACTGCACCACCAGCGTGGAGACGGCGACCCCGACCACCGTCCCGGCCAGCCGGGCGACGCCCCGGCTGTAGGTCTGGGCGAAGTCCGGCCGCATCACCATGGCCGCGGTCATCGGCGCCCAGTACCCGTGGTGGAACCCGGCCAGCCGGGCCAGCAGGTAGGCGCCGGTGACCACCGCGGCCAGCCGGACGGCGTGCTGGAAGATCGCCGAGCGCGGCCGCAGCTGCCGCCGCACGGCCCGCAGCGCGACCGGCAGCATCCGGGAGATCGACGGCTTGTGCAGCGCCCCGCCGGCCCCGACCACCGGCGTGGTGATGGTGTCCTCGTCGCCGCGGTCCAGGGTGTCCGCGGCCTTGCGCAGCAGGCCGCCCAGCCGCCGGGCCGAGCGCCGCGCCGCGCCCTGGAGCTGCACGCCCTGGTCCGGCCGGACGAGGGTCAGCGTCGGCGCCGAGCGGGGGAGTCGGACCGGGTCGCCGGTGCGGACGGCCCGGGCGAGGGCGTCCATCACCTCGGCGGCGGCGGCCAGCACCTCGCGGGCCCGGTCGCGTTCCGGGCCCTCCTCGGGGGCGCCCACCTTGGGGTCGGCGAGCGCGGCGAGGGTGGGGCGGATGCGTTCGGCGATGCCGCGCAGGCCGCGCAGTTCGGGCGGCCGGTGGCGGTCCTGCCAGGGGGTCACGGCGGAGGCGTGCCGGGCGGTCATGAACGGTTCGGGGTCCACGTGCGCGGTCGGGTCCTGCCGCAACCGGCGCGCGTAGTCGGCGAGTTCGGCGTAGGTGTCGGCGAGGGCGGCCCGCTGGGCGGTCCAACTCCCGATCGGCCAGAGGGTGATGACGACGGCCTGGACGACCCCGCCGAGCGTGGCGACCAGCCCGTGGCCGAGCGCCGCGGTCGCGCTGACCGGGAGTTGGACCACGATCAGCATCACCGAGAGGGTGTTGGCGGTGACCACTCCGGCGGTCGGCCCGATCGCCCAGGCGAGGCCGGCGCCGAAGGCCCACACCGCGAGCAGCACCGGGAACAGCCCGTACACCCCGGCCGCCAGGTAGCCGAGGAAGGTGCTGACCCCGAGCCCGACCCCGGCGGCCACGGCCAGGCTGGCGCGGGGCCGGAAGCTGCGCTGGAAGGTGGCCGAGCCGGCGATGAACGCGCCCATCGCGGCCGAGGTGGCGAGCCCGACCCCGCCCAGGGCGAGGGTGGGGAAGAGCACCAGCGCCACGGCGACGGCGCCGCGCAGCGCCCGCTTGGGGTCGGTGAGCGCACGGTCCAGGGTGAGTCCGGTCCGCGCGGTGTCGCGAAGGGCGGCGAACCAGGACATACCGACATCCTAGGCGGCGGGTGCCCGCACCATCCGCCGCCGTACCCGGTCGAGCCGCGCCGCCGCCCAGAGCAGTGCTCCGGTCGGCAGGAACACCGCGTCCGCCGCGACCATCGCGAGCGAGAACACCGGCAGCCCGAGCACCACCGCTATCCCGAGGTGTTCGACCATCAGCACCGCCAGCAGCACGTTCTTGACCCGCCGGTTGAGCAGCGTGAACGGGAAGCCGACCTGGAGGATCACCGTGCCGTACGAGATCAGGAAGACCGGCAGCAGGGCCGCGCCGAACAGCCCGGACAGCCCTGGCCAGGGGGTGAAGTAGTCCAGGTGCAGCGGGTAGTACAGCGCCGTGCCGTCCTGCCAGCGCGAGCCCTGCACCTTGTACCAGCCGGCCGTGGCGTAGACCAGCACCACCTCGACGACGATCACCAGCATCGCGCAGTTGTGCACCATGTTCGCCAGCGCGTCGAGCACCGCCCGCGGCTCGCCCTCCGGCCGCAGCCGGCCGAGCACCCACCAGAGCCCGGCCACCGCCCAGAGCCCCCAGAACAGCGGCGCCCATCCGAGGTACGGGAAGGTCGGTGCGGTCCAGGTGAGGCTGTCCCCGGAGAAGTCACCGGCCTGACAGACCGCCAGCGCCGCACCGAGCACCACCCAGAGCACCGCTCCGGCCCGGCCCGGCCGGGGCCGTCGCGCGTCCAGCGACCAGACCTCGGCGCAGCGGGTGAAGACCAGGTAGACCGCCATCAGGTGGACGATGTTGTCCCCGCCGTCGCCGAGGAAGACGTTGCGGTTCTGCAGCGACAGCACGGTGACCAGGAACAGCACCGTGGCCGCCCTGGTCCGCCAGCCCAGCAGCACCGCCAGGGCGGCCAGCAGGGCCAGCAGGTAGACCAGTTCGAACCAGGGCCGCCCGCCGAACCAGGGCAGCACGGTGAACGCCCCGTTGTCGGCCAGCAGCTGCCGGGCGAGCCCGGTCGACCAGGGCGAGCGGTCGCCGTACAGCACCCGGCGGTTGGGCCACTCGCGCAGCAGGTAGGCGAGCCAGACCAGCCCGAAGCCGATCCGCACCGCCGCGGCCTGGTGCCGTCCGAGCGCCCGCCCGGTGAACGCCGCCATCGCCCGCCCGAGGACCGCCACCGGCCCGCGCGCCGACGGCACCGCGGCGGGCGGCACCGCGACGGCCGGCGCGGCGGCGGACCACGGCCCGCCCTGCCGCGGGATCCCGTCCACCGTGCTCGCCGTCACCGGCCCGACCGGCCCGACCGAATCAACCGGCCCGACCGGATCGACCGGATCGACCGGCGCCGAAGCCTCGTTCACCCCAACCCCCGGTAGTCCTCGTCCCCGACCGGCCACCACGGCAGCTCCCGCACCGTGGGCGCGGGCGGCGCGGCCTCCCCGCTCCAGGCCGGTGGCGGCACGATGGCGGTGGTCACCCGGAACTCGATCTCCAGGACCCGCTCGCCGTCCACCGTCCGCCCGATCCGCTGCAGCGCGATCCGCTTGAGGTACTCCTCGGCGAGCCGGCCGCGCGGGTTGGTGAGCCGCTCGTCCTGCGGGTCGTGCGAGCCGTCGTAGAAGTCCCAGGCGCGGCGCAGCAGGTTCTGGTCGACGTGGCTGGGCGCCGGGTTGTCCCGGATCGCGGCGATGTCCCGGGCGGTCAGCCCGATCCAGTCCCGGGTCCGGGTGGCGCCGCCGTCCGCGACGGTGCGCACCCGGGCGTCGACGTACGCGTTCTGCTGCAGCGGGTTGGGCGCGAACAGCTTCCAGTTCTGCTCGAACTCCGGGTACACCACCCCGTCGACCTCGGCCTGGTACTGCCGGGACAGCGTGTTGGCGGGCGCGACGTGCAGGAACACCGCGGCCAGGAAGAGTCCGGTGCCGGTCGCCAGCACCGCGGCGGCCAGTCCGAGGACCAGCTGGGCGGGCCCCGACCAGACGCGTCCGGGGGCGGCCCGGTCCGTACTCTCCGTCATGGGCCCCCGCCCGATCGGCGCGCCGCCGGCCGGCACCGGCGCGTCGCGCGCCCATCCTGCCCTACCCGTCACCGGACGGGCGCCGCGCCCTACAGGACGAAGGCCGCCTGACCGGTGCTGCTGACCATCGGACGGCCCGCGCCCTCCCAGGCGTACATCCCGCCGTCCACGTTCACCGCTTCCCGGCCCTGCTGCACCAGGTACTGGACGACCTGCGCGGAGCGGCCGCCGACCCGGCAGAGCACGTACAGCTTCTCGTCCGGCAGCTCACCGATCCGGGCGATCACCTCGCCGATCGGGATGTGCAGCGCGCCGTCCACGTGGCCGGCGTCCCACTCGTCCTGCTCGCGCACGTCCAGCAGGGCGGCGTCGGCCGGCACGGAGGCGGCGTCGGTGGTGGGGATCTGCGCGAACATCGTGTGGCTCTCCTGGGCTCGGTACGGATCGGTGCCATTCTCGCCCACCGTCGGCGCCCCGTGGGCACCGAGCAGCCGCTCCAGCTCGGCCTGCTGGGCGGCGGCCTTGGCCAGCAGCTCCTCGGCGAGCTGCTCCAGCAGGCGGTCCGGGTCCTGCGGGGCGAGGAGGAGCAGTTGGCCCATCGGGGTCTGCTCCAGCCGGACCTGCTCGGTGGCGGTCTCGGTGATCTTGGCGGTCAGCCAGTCCAGCCGGCGGCGCAGCCAGCCCAGCCGGTCGGGGGAGTCCACGGCGGGCGCGGCCTCCGGTGCGGTGGACCACTCGGCGGACAGGTCCGCCAGCGCGGCGGTGTCCCCGTACGCGTAGGCCTCGTTGACCCGGACCAGGAAGTCCGCCCGGCGCTGCTGCTCGTCCCGGTCGGTGGTCAGGTCCGGGTGGGCGCGGCGGACCAGCTCGCGGTAGATCCGCTGGGCCTCCTTCCCCGGCCGGACCCGGGCCGGGGCCGCGGGCGGCGGCGGGGCGACCTCGTCGGCCCCCTCGCCGGACCGCTTCTCCCGGTTCTCCCGGACGGAGTCGAACAGCGCGTCCAGGTCGGGCAGTTCCTCGACCTGCCGGCGCGCCTCGGCGGCCCGGCGCCGGTCCTCGGGGTCGCCGGTGCGGGCCGCGACGGCCTCGGCGACCAGCGCGTCGAGCTCGTCCAGCCGGGCGTACAGCGGGCCGAGCAGCTGGTGGTGGATCAGGGCGAAGTTGTCGATCTCGACCCGCAGCGTCTGCACGTCGACGTCCATGGTCAGCCAGGCGAGCTCGGCCGCGGCGACCCGCTCCTCCAGCTCCTGCTGCTCCGGGTCCGTCCAGCGAACGGGGCTCTCCGCGGTCACGATCTCGCCTCTGTCTCGTCCGGCCGGCTGGGTCCTGCGGAGCCGCCGCACGGGCGGCCCGGCCTGCCACCCTACCGCCGCGTTCCGGGGCTCCGTCCGGGTGAAGCGGGCGTACGAACCGGCGCGCGGCACGTGACACGCAACCGATCCTGATGAATCTCCCCGTTTCGGTGTCGAGCCCGGCCCGGTCCGTGCTTCGCTGGTATCCGCACAGCGTGCCTTCCTCCGGAGAGACGGTCGCCTCCAGGCGTGGCGGCCAGGCGGGAGCAGACCGAATCCATGGTGGCCGAGTCCAACTCCACACCGCTGCCGGCGGGCGCCGGGACCGCGCCGGGCGACCCTCCGACCGGAGTGGCCGCCCTGGTCCGCCTCGCCCTCGTACTGGTCGACCGGAGCGGCCGGATCGCCCTGTGGAGCCGGGCCGCCGAGGAACTCTTCGGGCACCGCGCCGAGGCCGTCACCGACCGCCCGGCCTCCGGCCTGCTGCCCGCCCTGGAGTCCCGGGTGCTCGACCGCTGCGCGGTCCGCCGGCGCTGCGACGCCCTGGACACCCTGGCCGAGCTGACCGCCGCCGGCCGCCCCTGGGCCGGTGGGCTGACCGTGACCGACCGCGAGGAGCACCGGCGCGACGTGCTCTGGTGGGCCTACCCGCTGCCCGGCCCGTCCGGCGGGCTGCTCGCCCTCGCCGCGGACGCCCGTCCGCTGCGCACCACCGGGCCCCGGCTGGCGCTCGGCGAGCGGCTGCTGCCGTTCGCGGCCGCGCCCGCCGCCCGGGGCGGCTTCCACGGACTGTCCGCCGCCCTCACCCGGCCCGTCGCCGAGCTGCCCGAGCCGCTGGCCCGGCTGCTGCCCGCCGCCCACCGGGCGGCGCTGCGCGCGGCGGTGGCCCCGGGCGGGCTGCCGGCCCTGCGGCTGGACCCGGTCACCGTGCTACCGGTGCTGCCCTCCGACCCGCAGACCGGCACCGCACACGTGGCCGCCGGCCTGGGCCGCCGCTACCCGACGCCCCAGCAGCGCGCCGCCCGGCTCGGTCCGCCGCCCCAGGCCGAGCACTCCGCACCGGGCCGCCGCCCGCTCGGCCCACTGCCCGCCCAGCGCGAACCGGTCCCGCCCGAACCGGCCGCCCAGTCACCGGCCGGCCAGTCGCCGACGGCCCAGACACCGACCGCCCCCGAGTCGAGACGGCGCGAAGCCCCCGCCCGCCCCGCCCCGTCCCCCGCCCCCGTCCGGGAGGCGCCCCCACGCACCGGAGGAGGAGCCGCCATCGAGCAGCAGGCCGCCGTCGAGTCGTCCGTCCACGGCCTCCCGCCGCGCCGCGCCGACCAGGCCCCGCCCGGCACCGTCCCCGCCGGTGCCGAGGCCCCGTCGAGCGGCCGGCTGAGCCCGTTCCTCACCAACGGGCAGGCCGGCGAGCAGCTGGCCCTGCTGAACGAGGTCGGCGGCAAGGTCGGCACCACCCTGGACCTCGGCTTCACCGCCCACGAGCTGTGCCAGGTGCTGGTCCCCCGGGTCGCCGACTTCGCCTGCGTGGACCTCGTCGACGGCCTGATCTCGGACTCCGAGCTGCCGGTCGCCCGCCCGGACGACGACACCATGCTGCGCCGGGTCGCCCTGGTCTTCAACGAGGCCGGCGGCGCCTGGGACCACGTGCTCTCCGAGGGCTCGCTGGTCAGCATGCCGCGCCGGACCCCGCCCGGGATGGCCCTGCAGCTGAACCAGCCGGTGCTGGTCCCGGTGGTCAGCGCGGACGTCGCGGTCGACTACGCGATCGCGCTCGGCGGCGCCCGGCTGGCCCCGGTGGTCTCCGGCCGCTCGATGCTGGTGGTCCCGCTGTCCGCCCGGGGCACCGTGCTGGGCATCCTCAAGCTGCTCCGGCTGCCGGACCGCGCCCCCTTCGACGAGAGCGACGCCGCGACCCTGAAGGAGCTGGCCGTCCGGGCCGCGCTGTCGCTGGACAACGCCCGGCTGCACCGCGCCGAGGCCAGGGTCGCCACCACCCTGCAGCGCTCGATGATCCCGACCCGGCCGCCGCAGATCCCCGGCGTGCAGATCGCCCACCGCTACCTGCCCGGCGATCCGAAGGCGGAGGTCGGCGGCGACTGGTTCGACGCGATCCAGCTGCCCGGAAGCCGGGTCGCCCTGGTGGTCGGCGACGTGATGGGCCACGGCATCCACTCGGCCGCCGCGATGGGCCGCTTCCGCACCGCGATGCAGACCCTGGCCGCCCTCGACCTGCCGCCCGGCCAGCTGCTGCGGCACCTGGACAACCTGGCCCAGAAGCTCGGCGACGACCACCTGGCCACCTGCCTGTACGCGGTCTACGACCCGATCAACCGCACCTGCGAACTGGCCAGCGCCGGCCACGTCCCACCCGTCCTGGTGCACCCGGACGGCACCGGCGAGCTGCTGGAGATCCCGGCCGGCGCCCCGATCGGCGTCGGCGGGGTGCCGTTCGTCGCCAAGACCATCGACGTCTCGGACGGTTCGATGCTGGTGCTCTGCACCGACGGACTGGTCGAGGTCCGCGGCGGGGACATAGGAGCCGGCCTGGCCGCGCTCTGCGGCAACCTGATCGACCCCCAGCAGAGCCCCGAGCAGGCCTGCGACGAGGTGCTGCGGCGGCTGCACTCGGACGACCGCAAGGACGACGTCGCCCTGCTGGTGGCCCGCTTCGACGGGGTCGCCCCGTCCGAGGTGGCCACCTGGGACCTCACCGTGGACCAGCGCGAGGTCCGCCGGGCCCGTTCACTGGTCCGCGAGCAGCTGGCCGCCTGGCACCTGGAGGCGCTCAGCGACACCACCGAGCTGCTGGTCAGCGAGCTGGTCACGAACGCCGTCCGGGTCGCCCGGGACCGGGTGCAGCTCCAGCTGATCCGGGTGGACAAGCTGATGGTCGAGGTCAGCGACGACAACCACAACCTGCCCTCGCTGGAGCCGGCCGAGCAGCTCGGCGAGACCGGCCGCGGCCTCACCCTGGTCGCCAAGCTCGCCGAGCACTGGGGCACCGCCCGCAAGGCGGTGGGCAAGGTCGTCTGGTTCGAGCTGCCCCTCCCGCACGCGTGACGGCCGCGCACCGGAGACATCCGGTACGCGGCCGACGGACGGGAGGGAGCGCGGCTCAGGGGATGAGGGCCCCCGCCGAACGGCGCCGGGCCTCCGCCGCGACCTCCCGGGAGGCGGCGGTGGCCACCGAGGTGGCGGCGCCGACCCCGGCCAGCACCCGCGGCCAGAAGTCCCCGAAGACCTCGACCGAGACGGCGATCAGCAGCGCGGTGATCACCGCGACCACGTGCTCCAGACCGGCCAGGTTCGGCAGCACGACCGCCTCGCCGACCATCAGGACGACCACCGTGCCGGCGGTGAACCAGGCCCGGGTGCGGAACGCGATGCAGATCGCCAGCGCCACCACAGCGGCCGACGGCCCGGTGTCCCGCACGTAGGCGACCCACTTCGGGAAGCCGAACACGTGGCCCGGCCCGATCGCCACCCCGACCCGGGCGAACAGCGTGCCCGCCAGGGTGCAGGCGTAGGCGACCACCAGGGTCATCCGCCGCCCGAGCACCACCTCGGCGATCGCGAACACCACGAACACCTGGGCCAGCGCCCCCCAGACCGGCAGGTCCAGCGCCGGCACGTACAGCGACAGCGGAGTGCGCAGCAGCGAGACGTCCAGTGGCAGCGAGGCCCGCACCACCCCGATGTGGTTGACGAAGCGCTCGCCGCCCGGCAGGTGCTGGACGATGCTGAACAGCAGGATCAGAAACGTCGCCACCGTGGCCAGCGGGAAGGCCGCGAACCGCTTGCGCAGCACCGCTTCCCGGACCGTCAGGTACAACGTTCCCCACTCGGCGACAGCGGCCGCTCTGACTCGCGTCAGCGGCCCCTTTCGCACGCCCCCCGCGTGGGTCCTGTGAATCACAACCGTTTCTCCTGAATCCCCGAACTCGTCAGCTACTCCAACATTAGAAGCCTGTTAACAAATCCACATCGGCATGGATGGGGATCGAGGTCATCCTCAGGAGGGAGAAGGATCCCCCCTCCGGACCCCCCTTATGGCCGATGGCCCCCCTCCGCCCCCCGACGGAGGGCTACCCCTTCCCGTCCCGCGCCGACACCGGCACCCGGGGCGCCACCACGGTGGGCCCGGCGTGCCGACGACGGAACAGGGCGGGCAGGCTCGGCGCGACGATGAATCCCTCGGCGCGCGCGCTCGCGATGCCGATCCGCGGAATCTCGCTGCTCTTCTCGAACAGCAGGTACCGCGGTTCCCAGATCGGCCGGTACTTGGCGTTCGCGCGGTACAGCGATTCGATCTGCCACCAGCGCGAGAAGAACCCGAGGACGGAGCGCCACAGCCGCAGCACCGGGCCGGCGCCGAGCCGCGAGCCGCGCTCGAAGACCGAGCGGAACATCGCGAAGTTCAGCGAGACCCGCTTCAGCCCGACCTCCTCGGCGCGCTGCAGCAGCTCGATCACCATGAACTCCATCAGGCCGTTCTCGGTGTCCCGGGCCCGGCGCATCAGGTCCAGCGAGAGCCCGTCCGGGCCCCACGGGACGAAGCTCAGCAGCGCCTTGAGCTCGCCCTCGCCGTCACTGCACTCCAGCATCACGCAGCGGCCGTCGCCCGGGTCGCCGAGCCGGCCCAGCGCCATCGAGAAGCCGCGCTCGGTCGCCCCGTCGCGCCACTCGTCGGCCTTGGCCACCAGCGCCGCCATCTCCGCCTCGGAGATGTCCTCGTGGCGGCGGATCCGCACCGTGTACCCGGCCCGCTTGACCCGGTTGTACGCCTGCCGGACCACCCGCATCGCCCGGCCGTCCAGCGAGAACTCGTCCAGCTCGACGATCGCCTCGTCGCCCAGTTCCAGCGCGTCCAGGCCGTGCCGGGCGTAGATCACCCCGGCCTCCTCGGAGGCGCCCATCACGGCCGGCGCCCAGGCGTGCTCGCGGGCCTCGGACAGCCAGGCCTCGATCGCCCCCGGCCAGGCCTCCGGGTCGCCGATCGGGTCGCCCGAGGCCAGCGAGACCCCGCCGATCACCCGGTAGGTCACCGCCGCCTTGCCGCTGGGGGAGAAGACCACCGCCTTGTCCCGGCGCAGCGCGAAGTAGCCCAGCGAGTCCCGCTCGCCCTGCTTGTCCAGGAGGCCGCGCAGCTTGGCCTCGTCCTCGGGGTTGAGCAGCTCCTTGCCGCGCGGGCTGCGGAAGGCCACGTAGAGCACCAGCAGGAACAGCACCGCGCCCATCGCGTTGATCGCCGCGTTCACCCAGGTCGGGGCGGCGATCACGGAGCGCAGGTGCTCGGTCGGGGTGATGGTGATCATCCGGCCGACCGAGTAGCGGAAGAGGTCCCACCAGCCGGCGCCGTCCAGCTCGTTGGTCAGCCAGACCAGCAGCGCGCCGACCGCGCCGCCGAAGAACAGCCCGCCGACGAAGGTGGCCGCCGCGGTCTTCGGGTTGGAGCGGTCACCCTTGGAGGTGAACTCCTTCCGCCCGATCAGCAGCGCCAGCACGAACAGGCAGGTCAGGATGGTGGAGATGTAGTTGAGCGGGTGCTTGTTGAAGCGCTCGCCGGGCAGCAGCATGACCGCCAGGTAGAGCACGGCGAAGAGGCTGCCGAGCGCCGCGTTGAAGATCCACGCGGCCCGCTTGCGGCGCCGCATCGCGACCGCGAGGAAGATCGAGAGCACCGCCGCGGCCAGACCGGAGGTCATCAGGTACGGGGTGAAGTACTCACCCTCGTTGTGCTCGGAGACCTGGTCGCGCCACGGCACCAGCAGCACGGTGGTCACGTTCAGCAGCGCCAGCAGCCGGAGGTACCAGACGGATGCGGCGGCGGCCCTGGGGCGCCAGCGGTCGAGCGGCCCGGTGGGACGCGGACCGGCGGAGGTTGCGGACGGCTCCGACTTCACAATGGACGACACAGCTCAATTCCAAACGATCAGATGGTGGGGCGCATCCGCACACGGCCCGGCGCCGGGCGCCCGCACGGGCCCGACGGACTGACCGGCCGCCCCCGCCCACCGACCGCCCGCTTCGAGCGGCAGGCCGGAAAAAGGCAGCCAACTCCATGGTTCCGCACCATTCCTGAGAATTGCGTGAACCGGGTAGCGGATTCCCACCCCCGCCGTTCGGCGGGGGTGCCGATCCCGCACGGGTTCGGCGCCCCGCACCGGCTACCCCTACCCTCAAAAGCGACCCCCGCGGACCGACCGAACCCGGCCGCCCGAACCGAGGAGGCACCATCACCACCACCCGCGTGCTGATCGTCGACGACGAGATCCTGGTCCGTTCGGGCCTCGGCCTGATCGTCGGGTCCGCCCCCGACCTGGAGGTGGTCGGCGACTGCTCCGGCGGGCAGGCCGAGGAGCACGTCCACCGCCTGCGCCCGCACGTGGTGCTGCTCGACATCCGGATGCCGGACCTGGACGGCATCTCCGTGCTGCGCCGACTGCGCGCCCTGCCCGACCCGCCCGCCGTCGCGATGCTCACCACCTTCGACAGCGACGAGTACATCGGCACCGCGCTGCGGGCCGGCGCGACCGGCTTCCTGCTCAAGGACACCGCCCCCGAGCAGCTGGTGCACGCCGTCCGGGTGCTCGCGGCCGGCGGCAACATCCTCTCCCCGACCGTCACCCGCACCGTGATCGGCGGCTACGTGGACGGCGGCGGCCCGGACGCCGAGGCCACCGTGCTGGCCCGCACCCTGACCGGCCGGGAGCTCGACGTGCTCGCCCTGCTCGGCGAGGGCCTGTCCAACGCCGAGATCGCCGACCGGCTCTTCCTCGGCACCGGCACGGTCAAGGACCACATCAGCGCGATCCTCGGGAAGCTCGGTGCCGCCAACCGGGTGCAGGCCGCGGTGCTCGCCCACCGGGCCGGCCTGGTGCGGCCCAAGCCCGGCGACGGGGCATGACGGCCGCCGACCAGCTGCCGTCCCGCCGGCTGCCGGCCTGGTGCACCGCCCCCTGGCTGATGCTGCTGCTGCCCGTCCTGTACTCCCTGCTGGACGCCGCGCTGGTGGCCCGGGACGCCACCTGGTGGCAGGTGACGCTCTCCACGCTGGCCGCCGTCGCGCTGTTCTGGCGCCGCCGCTTCCCGGTGGCGGTGCTGCTGCTCACCATGCCCGGCACCTGGGTCGAGGCGATCTGGCTGGCCCCGATCACCGCCGTCTACACGGTGGCCGCCGAGCGCCCCAGACCCCGGGTGCTGTTCCCCTGCGCGGCGCTGTTCACCCTGGTCGACTTCTTCCACTGGCCGCTGCCGAACCCACTGATCGACCTCAGCCGGAGCACCGCCCTGGACGCCATCCAGGCCGTGATGCTGGCCGCCGGCCCGGCCGCCACCGGCCTGCTCTCCCGCACCCGCCGGGAACTGGCCGCCCGCCTGGACGAGCTGACCCGCGGCCAGGAACGGGAGAGCCGGCTGCTCGCCGAGCGGGTGCTGATCAGCGAGCGCGGCCGACTGGCCCGGGAGATGCACGACGTGGTCTCGCACCAGGTCAGCCTGATCAGCATCCAGGCCGGTGCGCTCCAGGTGAGCACCGCCGACCCGGCCGCCGCGACCGTCGCCCGCACCATCCGCGAACTGTCCGTACGGACCCTGGACGAGCTGCGCCAGATGGTCGGGGTGCTGCGCGGCACCGGCGGACCGCGGCCGGACGCCCCGCTCGCCCCGCAGCCCCGGCTGGCCGACCTGCCCCGGCTGATCGAGGAGAGCGGCCTGACCGCCGACACCGAACTGAACCCGGGTGACCGCCCGTGGCCGGAGGCGGTCGAGCGGGCCGCCTACCGGACGGTCCAGGAGGCGCTCACCAACATCACCAAGTACGCGCCGGAGGCGGTGGTGCACGTGAAGGTCCGGGCGAAGGGCCGCCGACTGCGGGTCGAGGTCCGCAACGAGGCGCCACCGGTCAGCCCGGCCGAGATCCTGCCGGGCGGCGGCCACGGCCTGGTCGGCCTGCGCGAGCGCGCCCAGCTCCTCGGCGGCACCCTCACCGCCGGCCCCACCCAGGACGGCGGCTTCGAGGTCCGCGCCGAACTCCCGGCCAGCCCCTCCTGACCCGGTGCGATCGCCGGTCCGACCACCGGTCCGGGCGGCCGGCCGTCCGGACAACGAGAAAGCCCCGCAGATCCGAAGATCTGCGGGGCTTCGCTGTGCGCGAGGGGGGAGTTGAACCCCCACGCCCTTTCGGGCACTGGAACCTGAATCCAGCGCGTCTGCCTATTCCGCCACCCGCGCAAGGGTGTTGTCTTCGTTGCCGTCCGATCCTCGGAACCGCTCGGTACCATGTGGCCCTCGGCGCTTCCTCGGTCCGGCTCCCTTTTGGGCGGCCCTTCCGACGTGGAAAACATTAGCACGACCTGGGGGGCTGCTCCGAATCCGTTTCCCGGGGAGACCGACCACGTCCGAACGGCTGCGCGACGAACGGGCGACCGAACGGCGGCGGGCGGTTCCGACGGACACGCCTGGCGTCCCGCACCCGGAATGCGTCACCCTGTGTGTCCGAGCCCACCCCCCGGCACCACGCGGTCCGGGAACCGTACGGAAGGGCCCGGCGTGGATACGATCAGTACGGAAGTACCGCAAGTAGGCACGACCGGCCTCGCGGAGGAGCACTCCGCGGCGGGGCCGGACCGGCAGGCAGGCGAACGAACCCTGGAAGGGGGTGCCCCATGGGGATGCTGAAGAAGTTCGAGCAGCGGCTGGAGGGTCTCGTCAACGGCACCTTCGCCAAGGTGTTCAAGTCCGAGGTCCAGCCCGTGGAGATCGCCGGCGCTCTGCAGCGCGAGTGCGACAACAACGCGAGCATCTGGAACCGCGACCGCACCGTCGTGCCGAACGACTTCATCGTCGAGCTCAGCCCGCACGACCACGAGCGGCTCAGCCCCTACTCGGGACAGCTCGGCACCGAGCTCGCCGGCATGGTCCGCGAGTACGCCGAGGCCCAGCGGTACACCTTCATGGGGCCGCTCCAGGTGAACCTGGAGCAGGCCGACGACCTGGACACCGGCCTGTACCGGGTGCGCAGCCGCACCCTGGCGGCCGAGGAGCCCCAGCAGTACGCCCCGCCGCAGCCCGGCTACGACCGCCAGCCGGCCGCACCCGCCCCCGGCGCACCGTGGCAGCAGACCGGCGCCGGACAGTACGGCGCGCCCCCGCAGCCCCCCGCACCCCCCACGCCCCCGGCGATGCCCCCGGGCCCGCCGGCCGGCGGCAACGTCCGCGCCTTCCCGGGCGCCGGGCACGGCGCCTCGGTCCGCCGCTGGGTCGAGGTGAACGGCGCCCGCCACCAGATCACCGGTGCGGCCTGCGTGCTCGGGCGCTCGACCGAGGCGGACGTGCGGATCGACGACCCCGGGGTCTCCCGCAAGCACGCCGAGATCCGTCCGGGCACCCCTTCGATGGTCCTCGACCTGGGCTCCACCAACGGCATCGTGGTGGACGGACAGCACACCCAGCGCGCTACGCTCCGCGACGGCTCCCGAATCGTCGTGGGCTCCACCACCATCGTCTACCGGCAGGTCGAAGGGTAGTGTCCGAGTTGTTCGCGCGCCTCGCTCACCAACTGGCGGGACGGCCATGTCAGAACTGACCCTCACGGTCATGCGGCTGGGCTTCCTGGCCGTGCTGTGGCTGTTCGTCATCGTCGCGATCCAGGTGATCCGCAGCGACCTGTTCGGTACCAAGGTGAACCCCCGCACCTCCCGCCGCGGTGCCGGCGCGGGCGCCCCGGCCGGCAACGCCGCCGCGGCCACCGCGCCCCCCCGCCGGGCCGCCGCACCCGCCCCCGGCAACGCCGGCCCGGGGCAGACCCAGGGCGGCGGCGGCCGCCGCCGCGGCGCCCCGACCCAGCTCGTGGTCGTCCAGGGCTCGCTGGCCGGGACCACGGTCGCGCTGCAGGGGCAAACCATCACGCTCGGCCGGGCCCACGACTCCACCATCGTGCTGGACGACGACTTCGCGTCCTCCCGGCATGCCAGGATCTATCCGGATCAGACTGGGCAGTGGACGGTCGAGGATCTAGGCTCCACCAACGGCACCTATCTGGACCGGCAGCGCCTGACCGCGCCCACCCCGCTCCAGCCGGGCACGCCGATCCGTATCGGTAGGACCGTCATCGAACTGCGGAAGTAGTAGCGCATGAGGGACAGCATCCCGTCCATGACCCAGAGGGGGGCACAGGCCGCATGACCCTGGTGCTGCGCTTCGCCGCCGGCTCCCACAAGGGACTGATCCGGGAGGGGAACGAGGACTCCGGCTACGCGGGGCCGCGGCTGCTGGCCGTGGCCGACGGCATGGGCGGCGCCGCGGCCGGCGAGGTCGCGTCCTCCGAGGTGCTCGGCTCGATCGTCCGACTGGACGAGGACGTGCCGGGCGCCGACCTGCTGACCCTGCTCGGTGACGCCGTCCAGGGCGCCAACGACCGGCTCCGGCAGATGGTCGAGGAGGACCCGCAGCTGGAGGGCATGGGCTGCACCCTGACCGCCATGCTGTGGACCGGCCAGCGGATGGGCATGGTGCACGTCGGCGACTCCCGCGCCTACCTGCTGCGCGACGGCTCGCTGGTGCAGATCACCCAGGACCACACCTGGGTGCAGCGGCTGGTCGACGAGGGCCGGATCACGCCCGAGGAGGCCGAGACCCACCCGCAGCGCTCGCTGCTGATGCGGGCGCTGGACGGCCGCGGCCAGGTCGAGCCCGACCTGTCGATCCGCGAGGTCCGGGCCGGCGACCGCTACCTGATCTGCTCCGACGGCCTCTCCGGCCCGGTCAGCCACCAGACCCTCCAGGACACCCTCGGCAGCTACTACTCGCCCGAGCAGACCGTGCAGGAGCTGATCCAGCTCGCACTGCGCGGCGGCGGTCCGGACAACATCACCTGCATCGTGGCGGACGTCATCGACGTGGGTGCCACGGACACCATGAGCGGCCAGTTCAACGACGTCCCGGTGGTGGTCGGCGCGGTCGCCGACACCCCGCCGTCCTCGGCCGCCGACCACTCGATCGCGGACACCCCGGCCGGCCGGGCGGCCGGCCTGGGCCGCGGCCCGCAGGGCGCCTTCGGCCCGGCCGAGGGCTACGGCGCCGGCCAGGGCGGCTTCGGCCCCGCCGAGGGCTACGAGGGCGAGGACGGCTACGGCTACCCCGCCGAGCCCTCGGTGTACGGCACCGAGGAGTTCGACGAGGAGCAGCCCCCCAGGCGCAAGCGCCGGGGCCTGACCGTCTCGCTGGCCGTCCTGGTCACCCTCGGCCTGCTCGGCGGCGCCGGGTACTTCGGCTACCAGTGGACCCAGGACCAGTACTACGTCGGCGAGGACGGCGACCACGTCGCCATCTACCAGGGCGTCAACCAGAACCTGGCCGGGCTGAGCCTGTCCTCGGTGCACGACTCGTACACCGACACACCGCTGAAGTGGCTGCCGCAGGACCAGCGGGCGCAGGTGAACCGGACCATCACGGTCGGCAGCCTCGACGAGGCCAAGAAGACGGCGGGCGGCCTCCAGGACTGGGCCAAGCTGTGCCAGAAGGCCGCCACGGTCGGCAGCGGCGGCACGGCCCCGCAGGGCGGCCAGCCGGGCCAGGCCACCAAGGCCGCGTTCGTGGCCGCCACCCCGGCCACCCCGGGCGAGCGGGAGAAGCCCCGCAACCCGACGGCCGCGCCGACCACCTCCCCGTCCCCGACCGCCCCGGCCGCCGGCGCCCCGACGCCGAACGCCACCCCCCCGGCGGCCGCCGCCCCGACCGAGCAGCCCCAGCAGCCCCAGCTGTCCGACGACGAACGCAGTCGGGCCGAAGCCTGCCCGAAGCAGTGACGTCCGTGATCCGACATAGGTCCGCCCGGAGCGGGCCCGCCGGCCGGCAGGGAGCGGTCACCACGTGAGCAGCTACGACCTGAGCGGTGACACCGAGCACGTCGGCGGCCGACGCCGGGCGTCGGCCGGGCGTGCCGTGCCGCGGCGCCGGGCCAACACCACGATCTCGCTCCAGGGCGCCCCGAACCGGCGCAACACCGAGCTGGCCCTGCTGGTCTTCGCGGTCCTGCTGCCGATCCTGGCGTACGCCAACGTGGGCCTGGCGATGGACTCCCGGATGCCCGCCGGAATGCTCGGCTACGGCCTCGGCATGGGCTCGCTGGCACTGGTCGCGCACCTGCTGGTGCGCCGCTTCGCGCCGTACGCCGACCCGCTGATGCTGCCGATCGCCACCCTGCTGAACGGGCTCGGCGTGGTGATGATCTGGCGGCTGGACAAGGCCGGGCACCTGCTCAGCGGCAACTTCCCGGCGGCCCGCAACCAGCTGATCTGGTCCGCCCTCGGGGTCGCGCTGTTCATCGGCGTGATGGTCTTCCTGAAGGACCACCGGGTGCTCCAGCGCTACACCTACATCTCGATGGTGCTGGCGCTGGTGCTGCTCGCCGCCCCGGCCTTCTTCCCGGCCCGGGCCGAGGACTTCGGTGCGAAGATCTGGATCCGGATGGGCGGCTTCTCCATCCAGCCCGGCGAGTTCGCCAAGATCATCCTGACCGTGTTCTTCGCCGGCTACCTGATGGTCAAGCGGGACGCCCTGGCGCTGGCCAGCCGCCGCTTCATGGGCCTGTACCTGCCGCGCGGCCGCGACCTCGGCCCGATCATCGTGATCTGGCTGCTCAGCCTGCTGATCCTGGTCTTCGAGAACGACCTCGGCACGTCCTTCCTGTTCTTCGGCCTGTTCGTGGTGATGCTCTACGTCGCCACCGAGCGCACCAGCTGGATCCTGTTCGGCCTGCTGATGTCGGTCGGCGGCGCCGTGATGGTGGCGATGACCACCAGCCACGTCAAGGTCCGCATCGACGCCTGGCTCGACCCGATGGCCGCCTTCTCGGCGCACCCGCCGAAGGGCGCCACCGAGCAGATCGGCCAGTCGCTGATGGCGCTGGGCTCCGGCGGGATGACCGGCTCCGGCCTGGGCCAGGGCCGCTCCTGGCTGATCAACTTCGCCGCCAAGAGCGACTTCATCCTGGGCTCCTTCGGCGAGGAGCTCGGACTGACCGGCCTGATGGCGATCTTCCTGCTGTACGCCCTGCTGGTGCAGCGCGGCCTGCGCACCGCCGTCGCCGCCCGCGACCCCTTCGGCAAGCTGTTCGCCGTCGGACTCGCCTCGGCGATGGCACTGCAGGTCTTCGTGGTGGCCGGCGGGGTCACCGGACTGATCCCACTGACCGGTATGACCATGCCGTTCCTCGCACAGGGCGGTTCGTCCGTGGTCGCCAACTGGGCGCTGGTCGCGATCCTGCTGAAGATCAGCGACAGCGCCCGCCGTCCCGGGGTCGAACCGACCCCGGTCACCGAGGGCCAGGGAGGACCCGCCCGATGAACAAGCCGATCCGACGGGTCTCGATCTTCTGCCTGGTGCTGATCCTGGCACTGATGGTGCGCACCAACTGGGTGCAGGGCGTCCAGGCCGACTCCTGGGCCTCCAACGTGAACAACAAGCGCCAGCTGTACGACCGCTACGCCCACCCGCGCGGCAACATCATCGTCAGCGGCCAGCCGGTGACGAACTCGGACTTCGTGAACGGCCTGCGCTACAAGTACAAGCGCTCCTGGGTCGACGGCCCGATGTACGCCCCGGTCACCGGCTACTCCTCGCAGGCGTACGGCTCCAGCCAGCTGGAGAACCTGGAGGACGGCATCCTCTCGGGCACCGACGACCGACTGTTCTTCCGCAACACCCTGGACATGCTGACCGGCGAGCAGAAGCGCGGCGGCGACGTGGTCACGACCATCAACGCCAAGGTCCAGAAGGCCGCCTTCGACGGCCTGGGCGACAAGAAGGGCGCGGCGGTCGCGATCGACCCGAAGACCGGCGCGATCCTGGCCCTGGTCTCCACCCCGTCCTACGACCCGGGCACCTTCGCCGGCGGCGACAGCGGCGACACCAAGGCCTGGCAGGACCTCAACGCCGACCCCAACAAGCCGATGCTGAACCGGGCGCTGCGCGAGACCTACCCGCCCGGCTCGACCTTCAAGCTGGTCACCGCCACCGCCGCGTTCGAGAACGGCCTCTACCAGGGCATCGACGACGTCACCCAGACGCCGGACCCGTACACCCTGCCCGGCACCCAGACCGTGCTGAAGAACGAGAGCCCCAACGAGCGCTGTGAGAACGCCACCGTCAAGTCCGGGATGGACCAGTCCTGCAACACGGTGTTCGCCAAGATGGGCGCGGACCTCGGCAAGGACAAGATGCGCGCGCAGGCCGAGAAGTTCGGCTTCAACAGCACGATCGACACCCCGGTCCGCTCCGAGAAGAGCATCTTCCCGGACAGCCCCAGCAAGGACGGCACGGCCCAGGACTCGATCGGCCAGCACGACACCCGCGCCACCCCGCTGCAGATGGCCATGGTCTCCGCGGCGATCGCCAACAACGGCAGCCTGATGCAGCCGTACCTGGTCGACCAGGAGCGCTCGGCCTCGCTGACCACCATCTCCAAGCACACCGAGAAGCAGTTCTCCCAGGCGATGAGCCCGGCCACCGCGCAGAAGATGCAGGACCTGATGGTCTCCGTGGTCGAGAACGGCACCGGCGGCAACGCCAAGATCCCCGGCCTCCAGGTCGGCGGCAAGACCGGTACCGCCCAGCACGGCGAGGACAACGCCGGTCTGCCGTTCGCCTGGTTCACCTCCTGGGCCAAGACCCCGGACGGCCAGTCGGTCGCGGTCGCGGTGGTGGTCGAGGACGGTTCCCAGAACCGCGACGGCATCAGCGGCGGCCGCCTCGCCGCCCCGATCGCCAAGGCGGTGATGCAGGCCGCACTCGGCAAGTAGGGGTGAGGCGAAGGTCACGATCGGCACCCCGGTCCGGATACCGGTCTGATATCGGCCGACGGCTGACTCCGGTCCGGTGCGGTGCGACCGGTAGCGTATCCGCCAGCAGCGGGTGTGCCCGTTGCCGCCCGCGAGGCGGCGCACGGCCCGGCCGGAGAACCGGTCGGGGCTCGCGCGGCGTCACCCAGAGCGTGCGGGGACACCTACGTCACAACCTCACCGGCGGGTGAGGGAGAGGGTCGGAACTATGGAAGAGCCTCGTCGCCTCGGCGGCAGGTACGAGCTCGGCGGCGTCCTCGGGCGCGGCGGCATGGCCGAGGTGTACCTCGCCCATGACACCCGGCTCGGCCGTTCCGTCGCAGTGAAGACGCTCCGGGCCGACATGGCCCGGGATCCGTCGTTCCAGGCCCGCTTCCGCCGCGAGGCACAGTCGGCGGCGTCCCTGAACCACCCCGCGATCGTCGCCGTCTACGACACCGGCGAGGACTACATCGACGGGATCTCCATCCCGTACATCGTGATGGAGTACGTCGAGGGGTCGACGCTGCGCGAGCTGCTGCACTCCGGCCGCCGGCTGCTGCCCGAGCGGGCGCTGGAGATGACCATCGGCATCCTCCAGGCCCTGGAGTACTCGCACCGGGCCGGCATCGTGCACCGCGACATCAAGCCGGCCAACGTGATGCTGACCCGGCAGGGCAACGTCAAGGTCATGGACTTCGGCATCGCCCGTGCGATGGGTGACGCCGGGATGACCATGACCCAGACCTCGGCCGTGATCGGGACCGCCCAGTACCTCTCCCCCGAGCAGGCCAAGGGCGAGCAGGTCGACGCCCGGTCCGACCTCTACTCCACCGGCTGCCTGCTCTACGAGCTGCTGACCGTCCGCCCGCCGTTCGTCGGCGACTCCCCGGTCGCGGTGGCCTACCAGCACGTCCGGGAGGAGCCGCAGCCGCCGTCGGTCTTCGACCCCGAGGTGCGCCCCGAGATCGACGCGATCGTGCTCAAGGCGCTCGCCAAGGACCGCGACTACCGCTACCAGAGCGCCGACGAGATGCGCGACGACATCGAGCGCTTCCTCGACGGCCTCCCGGTCGCCGCCGCCCAGCAGGCCGCCGCCTACGGCATGGGCCCGGCCGGCTACGGCTACGACCAGAACGGCTACCCGCAGCAGCACGACCCGTACGGCCAGACCAACATGATGCCGCAGCAGCCCGGCGGCGGCCCGACCACGCTCCTGCCGCAGGCCGCGGGTTACCAGGACGACGGCTACGGCCAGACCTCCGGCGGTGCCCACGGCGGCGGCCACGACGGCTACGACGACGGCTACGGCCAGGGCGGCGGCCGGCGCGGCGACGACCGGCAGAAGAAGAGCAACACCTCCTGGATCGTGCTGGCGGTGGCCGCCGTGCTGGTCCTGGTCGGCACCTTCTTCGTGGCCCAGGCGATGTTCAGCGACAAGGGCACCAAGGACACCCCGAAGGTGTCGGCGCCGAACCTGGTCGGCAAGAGCCTGGCGGACGCCAAGACCGCCGCCGCCGCGGTCGGCCCGAAGCTCGTGGTCACCGAGGGCGACAAGATCGCCTGCCCGGACACCAACATCAAGAAGGACCAGGTCTGCACCCAGACCCCGACGGCGGGCACCTCGGTCTCCGAGGACGCCCACATCACCGTCCAGGTCTCCTCCGGTCCGGCCAAGACCCAGATCCCGGCCGTGACCGGCAAGACCAAGGACCAGGCGATGCAGGCCCTGGCGGCGGCCGGCTTCACCAACGTCGGCCAGCCCGACTACAAGGACGACGACACCGCCCCGCAGGACACCGTCCTCTCCCAGGACCCCGCGGCCGGCACGCCCGCCGACCCGAGCGCCCCGGTCAAGCTGACGATCTCCCAGGGCAAGGCCAAGCAGACCGTCCCGAACGTGGTCGGCGCGCAGAAGGAAGACGCGCAGAACACCCTGCAGACCGCCGGCTTCCAGGTCGACGCCTCCAAGACCACGCCGACCAGCGACCCCACCAAGATCAACACGGTCGCCCAGCAGTCGGTCACGCCGAACACCAAGGCCCCGGTCAACACCAAGATCATCCTGACCATCTACAAGGCGCCGGACAAGTCCACCGTCCCGCCGCTGCAGAACCAGAAGCTGTCGGACGCCGTCGCGGCACTGACCAAGGCCGGCCTCGGGTACACCGTGGTCGTCGGCCCGCAGGACAACAACGCGATCGTCATCCAGAGCGTCCCGGGGGCCGGCACCCAGCTGGACCCGAACACCCAGGTGCAGCTGATGACCCGGCCGGCCGATCCGGCCAAAGGGGGGGACACCAACACCACACCCCCCAACAAAGGGGGCAACAACTAAGCCCTTCTTCCCCTGGTTCTGAGACCGGGGCGCAGGAGCGGTGAAACGGCCCGAGGGCCCGTCGCGGTGATCGCGGCGGGCCCTCGGGCCGTTTCCGGCCCGTTCGGGTCAGCGCAGCTCCGGCGGCGGGGTCCGCCGGGCGTCCATGGCGTCCACCCGCACCAGGCTCCCCCAGACCGCCATCCGGTACCGCGAGGTGTACACCGGCGTGCAGGTGGTCAGCGTGATGTAGCGGCCGGGGGCGGTGTAGCCGGAGCTCACCGGAACGGGAGCGACGATGCCGGTGTCGTACTTGGACGTCTCCGGCAGGGTGTTGTCGACCTTGTAGACGTACCACTTGTCCTTGGTCTCGACCACGACCGCGTCGCCCTTGTGGACGGCGTCCAGGTCGTGGAACTTGGCGCCGTGGCCGTCCCGGTGGGCGGCCAGCGCGAAGTTGCCCGTCTCGTCCCAGGGCATCGCGGCCTTGTAGGGCTGCTCGTAGACGCCCGCCACGCCCTCGTCCAGGACCTCGGTGGAGGTGCCCATCCGGATCAGCACCTGGAAGTCCCGGCCCATCGCCGGGACGTGCAGGAAGCCCACGTCGTCCCCGATCGCGGGCGGGGCTGCGGTCGCCCCCGCGCCACCGGGGGGCGTCGGACCGGCGGTCGGGCCCGCCGACCAGGAGTTGCGCAGCTTGTCCCCGGCGGCCGCCGCGGAGCGGTCCGCCTGCACATTGGTCCACCACAGCGAGTAGGCCACGAACAGGCCCAGCACCAGGCCCAGGGTGATCAGCAGTTCGCCGAACACGCCGAGCACGGCCAGCGCCCGGCTGCGGCCCTTCCGCGCCCCCCGTCCGGGCGGGGGGAAGGCCTCCTGGCCCGGCTCGGCCGCCTGCACGGCCCCGTCGTCCTGCATCTGCGGTGCTCCCCCTCCGTAACCGGGCCCGCGGGCTGCTACCCGCCCGTGATCGCGGCCGGCTTGCCCTGGCTGCGCGGCCGGTCCTCGATCATCTTGCCAAAGAGGATGAGGCGGTACTTGGAGGTGAACTCCGGGGTGCACGTGGTCAGCGTGATGTACCGGCCGGGACCGGCGTACCCGGAGCCGTTCGGCACCGGCTTGATGACGCTCACGTTGCTGGGCGGGGTCTGCGGGATGCCCCCGGTGATCTCGTAGGTGTAGTAGCCGGCGGCGGTCTCGACCACGACCTTGTCGCCCTTGCCGAGCTGGTTGATGTACCGGAACGGCTCGCCGTGGGTGTTGCGGTGCGCGGCCAGCGCGAAGTTGCCCGCCTGGTCGCCGGGCATCGCGGTGCCGGGGTAGTGGCCGACCAGGCCCTTGTCGAGCACCGCCGCCTTGTCGGTGCCCTCGGCGATCGGGAACTTCAGCCCCAGCTTGGGCAGGTAGATGATGGCGAAGCCCTTGCCGGGCGCGAACGCCTCCGGCTTGTTCGGGTCCGTGGCGGGCTGGCCCGGGCCGGGCGGCGGCTGGGCGTCCCACTGCTGCTCCAGCTGGTCCCGGGCGCTGCTGGCGGCCGCGTCGGCCTGCACGTTGGTCCACCAGAGCTGGTACGCGACGAACAGCAGCATCACCACGCCGAGGGTGATGCACAGCTCCCCGACGCACCGGGCGGCCACCACGACCGCGGACTCCTTGGGGCGGGCCCCCGCCGCTCCCCGGCCCTTCGCCCGGCGCCGTCCGCCGCCCGCCCGGACCGAGGTCCGGCCCTGGGCGGCCCGGCGGCGCTCGGCCCGGCCGCCGGTGGGCGGGGCGGCCTCGACGTCCGGCTCGCCGCCGCCGTCGAGGGGCAGCCGCAGCTGGAGGGTCTGGTCGGGCAGCCAGGGGTACTCGGGCCCGTCCAGGACGGGCTGCTCGGCCTGCTCGTACACGCCCCAGGCGTCCTCGGCCCCGACCCGGGCCGGCTGCTCCGGCGGGTACGCCCCGCCGTGCTGCGGGGCACCGTACTGCGGGGTCTGCGGGGCGCCGTGCGGCCCGCCGTACTCGGTGCCCTGGTACTGCTGCGGACCTCCGTACGGCCCGGCCTCGGGCTGGTACCGCCCCTCCGGGCGTACCGCGGTCACGCCGCTCAGCCCCGGCCGATCACCGGGGCGAGCCCGGCCGACCGGTCCACGGCCTGCGGGAAGCCGCACTCCGCCAGCCAGTTGGCGAGCATCCGGTGCCCGCCCTCGGTCAGCACCGACTCGGGGTGGAACTGCACTCCCTCGACCAGGAGTTCACGGTGCCGCAGGCCCATGATCACGCCGCTTCCGGTCCGGGCGGTGACCACCAGTTCGTCCGGCACGGTGGCCGGGTCGACGGCCAGCGAGTGGTAGCGGGTCGCGGTCAGCGGCGAGGGCAGGCCCTCGAACACCCCGCCGTCCTCGTGCTCGACCGGCGAGGTCTTGCCGTGCAGCAGCTCCGGCGCCCGGCCGACCACCGCGCCGTACGCGACCGCGATCGACTGCAGGCCCAGGCAGACGCCGAACACCGGCAGCCCGATCCCCGCGCAGTGGTGCACCATCGCGATGCAGACCCCGGCCTCCTCGGGCGATCCGGGCCCGGGGGAGAGCAGCACCCCGTCGAAGCCCTCCTCCCCCGCACGGCGGACGGCGTGTTCGACGGTCACCTCGTCGTTGCGCACCACCTCGCAGGTGGCGCCGAGCTGGTACAGGTACTGGACCAGGTTGAAGACGAAGCTGTCGTAGTTGTCCACGACCAGGATGCGGGGCGGGGTCGACTGGGTGGTCATGCGCGCGTGGTCTCCGTGGGATGCGGTGCTGGGGGGTGTTCCGGGCCCGCCGGGTCAGCCGGCCGCGGCTCCGTCGCCGCCGTCCACTGTGACGTCGCCGAAGGGGAGCAGCGGTTCCGCCCACGGGAAGACGTAGGTGAAGAGGAGGTAGACGATCCCCAGGATCAGGAGCAGCGAGACGACGGCCCGCACCAGGGTGTTCCCCGGCAGGTGGCGCCAGATCCAGCCGTACATGGTGCTCCCTCTAGCTAGCGGACTGGGGACAAGAGTAGACCCGGGATCAACGGCCGCGAGGCCGGTCCGGCACTGCTGTCACCGCTGTCACGTCCGCCCGTCCGCTACTGTCCGCCCGCCGAGCGCAGTTCGGTGGTGCCGGAGTATCCGGGCAGCGTCAGGTCGCCGCTCTCCTGGACCTTCCAGCCCAGGCCGTACGCCTGGACGTACTGCAGGTAGTTGCGGATGGTCGGGTCGGCGTCGACGGCCGAGCGCAGGGCGTCGGTCCTCCCCACCGCCTTGACCACGTACGGCGGGGAGTAGACCCGGCCCTGGAGCAGCAGGGTGTTGCCGACGCAGCGCACGGCGCTGGTGGAGATCAGCCGCTGGTCCATCACCTGCACGCCCGCAGCGCCGCCCCGCCACAGCGCGTTGACCACGGCCTGGATGTCCTGCTGGTGGATGACCAGGTCGTTGACGCCGGGCTCGGGGACCCCGGGGATGCGGGCGGTGGCGTTCGGCGGGGCGTCGTTGAGGGTCACGGTCAGTCCGCCGCCCTGCAGCGGCTCCAGCGCCGCGCCGAGCCGCAGGCCGTCCAGTCGGGCCGCGTCGGCGGGGTCGTGGCCCTGCTGTTCGGTGAGCTCCTGCGCCCGGGCCTGGAGGTCGGCCAGCTGGGCCTGCGACTGCTGGTTCTGCGAGCTGCGCTGGCGGATCACGTCGCCCAGGCTGAGCAGCGAGTTGTCGGTCCGCAGGTCGGTGCCCCGGGCGGTCTGCGCGCTGATGTAGAAGAGCAGTCCGGCGAGCGCGAACACGGCACAGGTCAGGACACGTCCGACAATTCGGATGCCGGAACGGGGGGTGACGGCCTTCTCGGGGGGAATCGACAAATTAGTCACCGTACCCTTATCTCCTTGAGACCCGCCGAGCCACTACGCTAACGGACGCCGGTGGCAGGTCGGGGAGCGGTCCCAGGGCCCTCTCCACGTCCGACCGTCGGCGTCTCGCCCGCTGCACCTCTGCGCGGTCTCACAGCGCATCGACAGGAGAGCTCCTCGTGCCGAAGTCTCGACTCCGCAAGAAGTCCGACTACACCCCGCCCACGACGGCCGCGGTGAAGATCAGTTCGGGCCGCGGTTGGGTCGCACCGCTGATGCTGGCACTGTTCCTGATCGGCCTGGTCTGGATCGTCACCTATTACGTGACCAGCGGCAGCTACCCGGTCGAGAGCTGGCGGAACTGGAACATCCTGGTCGGCTTCGGCTTCATCGCGGCCGGGTTCGGCGTCTCCACCCAGTGGAAGTGACGCCCCGCGCGTCCTGAGGTTCGAATTCGAGCCTTTTCCGCCGCTTCGGATCGCGGGCCCCGGAGCGGCGGTCAGGCATGCCCGGAGCCGGTCGGCGATGCGGTCGGTTATCCCCACCATCACACCGTCAGGCTTATCCACATGGTTATCCACACTGGGGAAAAGTCCCCACCGCCTGTGGATAACTTTCCCGGCGCGAGTCGTCCACAGCTGTGCACAACCTTCCGGAAACGCGGAAACCGCACAGCAGGACACGCGTAGAACAACAGTCCACAGACCGGTCGGCGCACAGCCTGTGCACAACCCCGCACCCGCTGTGGACAAACGTCCGGGCCGTCACGCGCCGTAGAGGGCCATCCCGGTCAGCAGCACCGCCGCCTCCAGCACCAGGACCGCCGCCACCGTCAGCCCCTGGACCAGGCCGCGGCGCTCACGCGGGGCGTACATCAGGCCGAAAGCCGTCAGGGCGCCGATCACCAGGCCACCGAGGTGCGCCCGCCAGTCGATGCTGGGCCCGGCACCCCCCGGACCGCCCCGCGCCCCCGAGAAGGTGATCACCAGGTTGAAGACCAGCAGGGCCAGCACCGGGCCGAGCGGGCCCCGGTTCCGCAGCTGCAGCACGACCGTGGCGCCGATCAGACCGAAGATCGCCCCGGACGCACCGAGCGAGACCACCCAGTCGCCGGCCACCAGGAAGGTCAGGGTGCTGCCGCCCAGCCCGGCCAGCAGGTAGAGGGCCAGGAACCGCAGCCGGCCGAGCGCCTGCTCCAACGGCGGGCCGAGGAACAGCAGCGCCACCATGTTCATCCCGACGTGCCACCACTCCAGGTGCAGGAAGGTCGCGGTCAGCAGCCGGTACCACTGCCCGGGGCCGTCGGCGACCCCGTACGGGCCGCCGAGGCGGTCCCGCCCGGCGCTGGCCAGCGACCAGACCTCGCCCAGTCGCGGGGTGAGCACATAGGCGGCCAGGACCCAGACCACCAGGTTGATCCCGATCAGCACCCGGGTGACCAGTCCGCCGTCCCCGGTCGGCACCCCGCCGAACCGGGTGGTCGCCCGCCGCGCCCCGGCGTGCCCCTGACCGACGCACTCGGGGCACTGGAAGCCCACCGAGGCCGCCACCATGCACTGGGGGCAGATCGGCCGCTCGCAGCGGGTGCAGGAGATCCCCGTGGCCGTCCCGGGGTGTCGGTGACAATCGGGCAGCCCGCCCCCGTGGGACGGCTCCGTCGACTGCCGCGGCTCGTCCGGGAGCATCAGCGCGTTCCCCTTCCCCTACCCGACCACCGGAGCCGCCAGCCTACTGCGCCCCCGTTCCGACGCCCCGCTCCCGCAGGAGCCCGCGTACGGCCCACCCGGCGTGCCGGAGAACAAATCCGGATGCATGATCAGCATTCAGGTGGATATGTGCATAAAGGACGCCACCCAGGAGGAGAGACTCGTGAGCTTTTCGGACTCGGCCCGTGACACCGCCACCAGGACCCGGGACACCGCCGCACAGTTCGCGGACGGCGCCAAGCAGCGCCTCGGGCCCGCCCTGGACGCCCTCGGCCCCAAGGCCACCCAGGCCGCCCACCACCTCCGTGTCCACTACGACAAGCACCTCGCCCCGCAGTTCGGCCAGGCCTTCGCCGGCCTGTCGCCCGAGGCCCAGCAGAACGCCCTGAGGGCCTTCCACCGGGCCCAGGAGGCCGCCCTGGCGGCCCGCCTGTCCGCCGCCCGCGCCGCCGACCAGGCCCGCTGCACGGTCGCCCCCAGGGTCGCCCAGGCCGTCGAGGATGCCCGGGCCGCGGTCTCCCCGGTCGCGCACGAGGCCCACTCCCGCGGCGCCGCCGCGCTGACCGCCCTCCAGGGCCACGTCAGCTCGGCCGAGATCAGCGAACTCGCCGCCCGGAACGCCGGGCGACGGCAGCGGTGCGGCGGCTGGACGGCCGGCCTCGCGGTGGCCGGCGTGCTGGCGATCGGCGGCGGCCTGGTCGCCTGGCAGTGGTGGCGCCGGCACAGCAACCCGGAGTGGCTGGTCGAGCCCCCGGCCCCGCAGCCGGAGCGGCCGGCCGGCGCGACCGCCGCCACCGCCCCGGTGAACGGCACCGGTCCGCAGGACGCGGAGCCCACCGGGGACGACGGCCCGCAGTCCTGACCGGCGGGCCCGGAAACGCCGAACGGCGGTCGCCCCGTTTCCGGGTCGACCGCCGTTCAGGCGCTGTGGAGCATAGGAGACTCGAACTCCTGACATCTGCCTTGCAAAGGCAGCGCTCTACCAACTGAGCTAATGCCCCTCGACGGCACGGCGCGTGCCGACGGGCACTAGCGTACCGGGTTCCGGCGTCGTTCCGACCGCCGTCCCCGCGAGCAACCTGCCGGTCCGATCGGGTGAGCGGGCCGACCGGTCCGGGAGACGCTGATCAGCGCCTCCCGAAACCGTCGATCGTCGGATCGTCCGGGGTCAGCGACCGGCCGGAACCGGGTCGGTGGCCTCGGTCCACAGGTCCTGCTCGGCGCGGTCCGCCTGGACCTGACGGTAGACAAAGAAGCCGCCGAGGGCGACCAGGGCGACCAGGAGGAGCTTCTTCACCGCGGGACCTCGTCCTTCTTGCGTTGGCGGACTCAAGAGCCGGTGCTCCGGCCGGACGGACCGGGCCGACGAGTCCAGATGTGTTTCGAGCGCGAACGGGCTGCCGGGTGCCAGACTGCCCTTGCGGCCGATGATACACACCGGTGTCCCAATCGTGACCAGCCACCGGCGCCGTCAACCCGGCGGTCCGGGCCGAGGATTGACGCCGCACCTCCTGCCATACGGATCGTCCGCACGCGGTCGGCTCTGCCCGGGAACGCCGAAGGGCCCGGAGTGGATCACTCCGGGCCCTTCGGGGCGGTGGGCCTAACAGGACTTGAACCTGTGGCCTCTTCCTTATCAGGGAAGCGCTCTAACCGTCTGAGCTATAGGCCCTCGCTGCACAGCAGAGCGTACCGGAAGCCGCCCGATCTGCGAAAACAACGCCGAAGGGCCCGGAGTGGATCACTCCGGGCCCTTCGCGGTGGTGGGCCTAACAGGACTTGAACCTGTGGCCTCTTCCTTATCAGGGAAGCGCTCTAACCGTCTGAGCTATAGGCCCTTGCCGCACTGAAAGATTAGCGGACCGAGCGCCGATCCCCCAAATCCGTTCCGGCCGGGGTCGCGGCGGTGACCTCGACGGCCGGGCGCACCAGCCACTCCTCGCGGGTCGGCGGCAGGCCCGAGCCGCCCTCCTCGGTGCTGCGGACGGCGAGGATCTGGTTGACCCCGATCCGGTTCTGCTCGAAGGCGAGCGCGCAGGCGGCCATGTACAGCCGCCAGACCCGGGCGCGGCCGAGGCCGACCAGCCGGACCGCCTCCGTCCAGTGCGCCTCCAGGTTGGCCACCCACTCCCGCAGGGTCAGCCCGTAGTGCTCGCGCAGCGCCTCGACGTCCCGGACCTCGAAGCCCGCCTCCTCCAACCGGGCCATGGTGGAGCCGACCGGGGAGAGCTCGCCGTCAGGGAAGACGTAGCGGTCGATGAAGGGGCTGGTGCGGTGCGCTTCACCCGGGTGGTCGGGGCGGCGGGCGATCTGGTGGTTGAGCAGCCGGCCGCCGGGCGCCAGCAGCCCGTACAGGCCCTCGGCGTAGACCCGGTACTGCACCTCGCCGACGTGCTCGGCCATGCCCACGCTGGAGATCGCGTCGAAGGGGCCGTCGGTGATCTCCCGGTAGTCCTGGAGCCGGACCTCCACCCGGTCGGCCAGACCGGCCTCCTCGACCCGCCGCCGGGCCAGCGCGACCTGCTCCTCGGAGATCGACACGCCGACCGCGGTGACGCCGTAGTGCTTCGCGGCGTGCAGCAGCAGCGAGCCCCAGCCGCAGCCGACGTCCAGCAGCCGCATCCCGGGCCGCAGGCCGAGCTTGCGGCAGATCAGGTCGAGCTTGGCCTCCTGGGCGGCCTCCAGGCTCTTCGCCTCGGGGGTCCAGTAGGCGCACGAGTAGACCATCGACGGGCCCAGCACGAGGCCGTAGAAGTCGTTCCCGACGTCGTAGTGGTGACTGATCGCCGCGCGGTCCCGGCCGCGGCTGTGCAGCCGCCCCGGGGCCCGGCGGACCTCCTCCGGCGGCGGGGTGGGCTGCGGGCCGAGCGCCCCGGCCCGCAGCACGGCGGCGAGCGCCCGGCGGCCCTTGGCGCCGAGGGCGTCGCGCGGCCCGAGGGCCATGGTGCGGATCTCCGGGAGCTCGGCGAACTGGGCGACCGCGTTGAGCGTCTCGTACAGGTCGGTGCCGGGGGCGAGGTCCAGGTCCCCCGCGACGTAGGCCCGGGCCAGGCCCAGCTCGTCGGGCTGCCAGAGCAGTCGGCGCAGGGCCCGACGGTTGCGCAGGACCACGGTGGGCGCCCCGGGCGGCCCGGCGACGCTGCCGTCCCAGGCCTGCACCCGCAACGGGATCGGGACACCCAACAGCCCGTCCACTGCCTCGACCAGTTGACCTGCGAGCTTCGCCACCGCGCGCCTCCGTCCAGCCGTCCTGCGGAACCTCACCCGACCCGGTCGGCCGACCGGGGGCGGCCTGTGGCGCTCCCGGGGGCGGGAGCGGGCGGCGTCCAGCTAATCCCACCGCGGACGGCCCGATTCCGGGCGGCACGCCGCGGGGTGCCGGTGTCACCCGAATGCGACGGGCCCCGCAGGCTGCAACAGCCTGCGGGGCCCGTACATTCCGTCTGCGGACGGCGAACTGACCGGGGGTCAGGATCCGGCCGGGATCAGTCCTCCTCGGCCAGGGTCAGCTCGACGCCGCCGGTGAAGCCGGCCGCCGCGTTGTAGATGAAGGCGGAGAGCGTGGACAGCGCGGTCAGCAGGACGACGTCGACCACGGCGATCAGCGTGGTGAACATCATGACCTTGCCGAAGCCGATGTAGTCCATCAGGTTGAGCTGGCTGCTGGCGTTGTCCGCGCCGCCGCCGGTGACGTCCTTGAGCGTCTTGGTCAGCGAGTCGAAGACGCCGAGCGAGTCCAGGGTCATCCACAGCACGGCCGAGGCCACGATGATGATGATCCCGACGGCCAGCGACAGCAGGAAGCTGACCTTCATGACCGACCACGGGTCGACCTTGGTCACCCGCAGCCGGGCCTTGCGGGTCCGGCCGAGACCGCCCGTGACGGTGGCCGGCCCGCCGGCCGGGCGGCGCGCCGCACCGGGCACCGGGGTGCCGCCGGCCGGGGTGTTGCCCCCGGTCCGGGTGCCCCGGGGCGGGGTCGGCTGCCCCTTGGTGTACGTCGTCGGCTGCGAGAAGCCGCCCGCGCCGGAGGCCGGGCTGCCGGCCGGGGGCGGGGTCTGGCCCCCGTAGGTCGCACCGGCCTGGCCCGCTCCGCCGACCGGCGGCATCAGCGAGGTGGACGCGGCC
Source organism: Kitasatospora sp. NPDC096077 (assembly GCF_040303245.1). Taxonomy (NCBI): domain Bacteria; kingdom Bacillati; phylum Actinomycetota; class Actinomycetes; order Kitasatosporales; family Streptomycetaceae; genus Kitasatospora; species Kitasatospora sp. NPDC096077. The sequence continues at coordinate 32,313 of NZ_JBEOSV010000036.1, forward strand.
GAGTGCTCGGTCGGCGGCTGTCCCGGCACGCCGTACGAACCCCCGCCCTGCGCGCCCGGACGGCCGCCGGAGGGTCCTCCCGCAGCACCCGTGGCTCCACTCACCTGGTCCTCCCGCACTTCCCACCAGGGCGGGGCCGCCCTGATCCGTCACTCGTCATCCAGCGCCCGGCGGGTTTGCCCGGTACTGGTGCGCCCGGTGCCGCCGTGTCCCTTCTCAGGACGCGACGGCACCGGTCTGCGGTTCGGTTCAGACCTCGGCGTCGCCGCCGACCGCCGTCCCCGTACCTTCGGTCTGCTCGGTGGAATCGGCGGACTCGGTGCCCGAGACCTCGTCCTCCGCCGTCTCCTCGTCCTCGGCCTCCGCGTTGCGGGCCATGCCCACGACCGCGTCGCGCTTACCGAGGTTGATCAGTTGGACGCCCATCGTGTCACGTCCGGTTTCACGAACCTCGGAAACCCTCGTGCGGATCACCCCACCCGAGAGGGTGATCGCCATGATCTCGTCGGTGTCGTCGACCACCAGGGCGCCGACCAGCGAGCCCCGGCCCTCGACGATCTTCGCCGCCTTGGTGCCGTAGCCGCCGCGTCCCTGGACACGGTACTCGTCGACGCCGGTTCGCTTGGCGTACCCGCCGTCCGTGGCGGTGAAGACGTACGTCCCCGGGCGGACGACGTTCATCGAGAGCATCTCGTCGTCCTCGCGGAACGCCATGCCCTTGACGCCGGAGGTGGCACGGCCGGTGGGCCGCAGCGCGTCGTCGGTCGCGGTGAAGCGGATCGACTGGGCCTTCTTGGAGACCAGCAGCAGGTCGTCCTCGGCGGAGACCAGCTCGGCGCCGATCAGCTCGTCGTCCCGGCCCTCCTCGTCCTGGCGCAGGTTGATCGCGATCAGGCCGCCGGAGCGCGGGGAGTCGTAGTCCTTCAGCGGGGACTTCTTCACCAGGCCGGCCCGGGTGGCGAGGACCAGGTACGGCTTGTCCTCGTAGGTGCGGACGGCCATCACCTGGGCGATGTGCTCCTCCGGCTGGAAGGCCAGCAGGTTGGCCACGTGCTGGCCGCGGGCGTCGCGCCCGGCGTCCGGCAGCTCGTAGCCCTTGGCGCGGTAGACCCGGCCCTTGTTGGTGAAGAACAGGATCCAGTTGTGGGTCGTCGTCACGAAGAAGTGGTCGACGATGTCGTCCTGCTTGAGCTGGGCACCGCGCACGCCCTTGCCGCCGCGCTTCTGCGAGCGGTAGAGGTCGGAGCGGGTCCGCTTGACGTAGCCGCCACGGGTGATCGTGACGACGATGTCCTCCTCGGCGATGAGGTCCTCGATCGAGAGGTCGCCGTCCGAGGGGATGAGGGTCGAGCGCCGCTCGTCGCCGTACTTCTCGACGATCGCGGCGAGCTCCTCGGAGATGATCTCGCGCTGGCGGACCGGGGAGGCCAGGATCGCGTTGTACTCGTCGATCTTGCGCTGCAGCTCGTCGTGCTCGTCGGTGATCCGCTGGCGCTCCAGGGCGGCCAGCCGGCGCAGCTGCATCTCCAGGATCGCGTTGGCCTGGAGCTCGTCGATGTCCAGCAGGCCCATCAGGCCGGTGCGGGCGGCGTCGGCGCTGGCCGAGGCCCGGATCAGCGCGATGACCTCGTCGATCACGTCCAGGGCCTTCAGCAGGGCGCGCAGGATGTGGGCGCGCTCCTCGGCCTTGCGCAGCCGGAAGGTGGTGCGCCGGACGATGACCTCGACCTGGTGGTTGACCCAGTGCCGGATGAAGGCGTCCAGCGACAGGGTGCGCGGCACGCCGTCGACCAGGGCCAGCATGTTGGCGCCGAAGTTGGTCTGCAGCTCGGTGTGCTTGTACAGGTTGTTGAGCACGACCTTGGCCACCGCGTCGCGCTTGAGCACGACGACCAGGCGGGTGCCGGTGCGGGACGAGGACTCGTCCCGGACGTCGGCGATGCCGGCGATCTTGCCGTCCTTGACCAGGTCGGCGATCTTCAGCGCGAGGTTGTCCGGGTTGACCTGGTACGGCAGCTCGGTGATCACCAGGCACTGGCGGCCCTGGATCTCCTCGACCTCGACGACGGCCCGCATGGTGACCGAGCCGCGGCCGGTGCGGTAGTAGTCGTCGATGCCGCGGCGGCCGACGATCAGCGCGCCGGTGGGGAAGTCGGGGCCCTTGATCCGCTCGATCAGGGCCTCCAGCAGCTCCTCGGCGGAGGCCTCGGGGTTCTCCAGGTACCAGAGCGCGCCGGAGGCGACCTCGCGGAGGTTGTGCGGCGGGATGTTGGTGGCCATGCCGACCGCGATGCCGGTGGCACCGTTGACCAGCAGGTTGGGGATGCGCGCGGGCAGGACGGTCGGCTCCTGCGAGCGGCCGTCGTAGTTGGGCGCGAAGTCGACGGTCTCCTCGTCGATGTCGCGCATCATCTCCATCGCCAGCGGCATCAGCTTGCACTCGGTGTAGCGCATGGCCGCGGCCGGGTCGTTGCCCGGGGAGCCGAAGTTGCCGTTGCCGTCCACCAGCGGCATCCGCAGCGACCACGGCTGGGCCAGGCGGACCACGGTGTCGTAGATCGAGGTGTCACCGTGCGGGTGGTAGTTGCCCATCACGTCGCCGACGACGCGGGCGCACTTGTAGTAGCCCTTCTCGGGGCGGTACCCGCCGTCGTACATCGCGTAGAGCACCCGGCGGTGCACCGGCTTGAGGCCGTCGCGGACCTCGGGCAGCGCCCGGCTGACGATCACGCTCATCGCGTAGTCGAGGTACGAGCGCTGCATCTCGGTCTCGAGCTCGACCGGCTCGATCCGCATCGTCGTCTGGACGGTGGCCTCGGCGGCCTCGGGAGTCTCGGGCTGGTCGCCTTCGGGACGGTTGTCGTCGACCACTGGTGGTCAGTTTCCTTTCACGCGGACTGGTACGTGCGGGGCCTGGGTCGCAGGCGTCACACGTCCAGGAAGCGGACGTCCTTGGCGTTGCGCTGGATGAAGGAACGGCGGGCCTCGACGTCCTCGCCCATCAGCACGGAGAACAGCTCGTCGGCGCGGGCGGCGTCCTCCAGGGTGACCTGGAGCAGCAGCCGGTGCTCGGCGTCCATGGTGGTGACCCGGAGCTCCTCGGCGTTCATCTCACCGAGACCCTTGAAGCGCTGGATCGCGTCGTCCTTGGGCAGTCGGCGGCCGCCCGCCACGCCGGCGGTGATCAGCGCGTCGCGCTCGCGGTCCGAGTAGGCGTACTCGAAGTCGTCCTTGCCCCACTTGATCTTGTACAGCGGCGGCATGGCCAGGTAGACGTAGCCGGACTCGACCAGCGGCCGCATGAAGCGGAACAGCAGGGTCAGCAGCAGGGTGCGGATGTGCTGTCCGTCGACGTCGGCGTCGGCCATCAGGACGATCTTGTGGTAGCGCAGCTTGGACTCGTCGTAGTCCTCCTGGATGCCGCAGCCGAAGGCCGAGATCAGCGCCTGGACCTCGGTGTTCTGCAGCACCTTGTCGATCCGGGCCTTCTCGACGTTCAGGATCTTGCCGCGGATCGGCAGGATGGCCTGGGTTCGCGGGTCGCGGCCCTGCTTGGCCGAGCCGCCGGCGGAGTCACCCTCGACGATGAAGATCTCGCACTCGGACGGGTCCTTGGACTGGCAGTCCGAGAGCTTGCCCGGCAGCGAGGCGGACTCCAGCAGGCCCTTGCGGCGGGTGAGGTCGCGGGCCTTGCGGGCGGCGACGCGCGCGGTGGCGGCCTGGATGGACTTGCGGATGATGTCCGAAGCCTCGTTGGGGTTGCGGTCCAGCCAGTCGTTGAGCTGCTCGTGGACGACCTTCTGGACGAAGGTCTTCGCCTCGGTGTTGCCGAGCTTGTCCTTGGTCTGGCCCTCGAACTGCGGCTCGCCGAGCTTGACCGAGATGATCGCGGTCAGACCCTCGCGGATGTCCTCGCCGGAGAGGTTGTCGTCCTTCTCGCGGAGCAGCTTCTTGTCCCGCGCGTAGCGGTTGACCAGGCCGGTCAGCGCGGCGCGGAAGCCCTCCTCGTGGGTGCCGCCGCCGTGGGTGTGGATGGTGTTGGCGAAGCTGTAGACCCCCTCGGTGTAGGAGGAGTTCCACTGCATCGCGATCTCCACCGAGATCGCCTTGTCCTTGTCCTCCGCCTCGAAGTCGATCACCGAGGGGTGGATGACCTCGCCCTTGCGGGAGTTGAGGTGGGCGACGAAGTCGGCGATGCCGCCGTCGTACTTGTACGTGACGGAGAGCGGCTTGCCCTCCTCGTCCACGTGCTCGGGGCGCTCGTCGGTCAGCGAGATGGAGAGGCCCTTGTTGAGGAAGGCCATCTCCTGGAACCGCCGGGACAGCGTCTCGAAGGAGTAGACGGTGGTCTCGAAGATGTCGGGGTCGGCCCAGAAGGTCACCGTGGTGCCGGTGCGGTCGGTCTCGGCACCCTTGACCAGGGCGGCGGTCGGCGCGCCCATCTTGTAGTCCTGGGTCCAGATGTGGCCGTCCTTGTGGATCTCCACCGCGAGCCGGGTGGAGAGCGCGTTCACGACCGAGACGCCGACGCCGTGCAGACCACCGGAGACGGCGTAGCCGCCGCCGCCGAACTTGCCGCCCGCGTGCAGGACGGTGAGCACGACCTCGACGGCGGGCTTGTCCTGGCCCGGGACGATGTCGACCGGGATGCCACGGCCGTTGTCGACGCAACGGATCGCGCCGTCGGCCATGATCGTGACGTCGATGGTGTCGGCGTACCCGGCCATCGCCTCGTCGACGGAGTTGTCCACGACCTCCTGCACCAGGTGGTGCAGGCCACGCTCACCGGTGGAGCCGATGTACATGCCGGGGCGCTTGCGGACGGCGTCGAGGCCTTCCAGCACCTGGATGTTGCTACCGGTGTAGGAAGCCTGGTCGGTCTGGTCTGGGGTCTGGCTGGGGTTGCCGGAATCGGCCACGAAGCGCCCTCTCTGGCACAGCACGGGCCGCATTCCCGCCCCGTGCGGGCAGGCGTGCGACCACAGCGTTTCGACTCGGTTGCCACTAGCAACAGTGTTTGGCTTTCAGTCTACCGGTACGACTGACAGAGATGGGCGTTTGGCAGCCCTTGAAGGCAGATATGCCGCCCTGAATCCCCTCGGGACATGTCCCGATACTCGCCCGGGGGGCCCGAGGCGCCTGGAAGGGCCGTCAGGGGTTCCGGAAGATCGTGGTCCGATCCCGGCCCGGCCCGGCCGCCGTCGGCCGGGCTCAGCCCCAGGTGTCGCCGGGGCCCTTGCTGCCCGGCGCGCGCAGCCGGCCGTAGCCGCGGGCCGGTGCGGCGGGGCCCAGCACCTTGATGGTCCGCACCGTGCCGTGGCCCAGCTCGTGGTTCAGACGCGCCACCAACTGGCGTGCCAACCACCGTAGTTGAGTGGCCCAGGCGGTGGAGTCGCACTGCACGGTGAGCACCGCCTCGGCCTCGTCGTAGGAGGAGGGGTGGCAGTGCGCGGAGATGTCCGGGCCGACGATCTGCGGCCAACGCCCCATCACCCCGCCGACCGCGGCCGAGGACTCCCAGCCGCGCTCGGTCAGCAGCCGGTTCAGCGCCGCGCCCAGCGGCACCGGGTCACGGCCGTCCGAACGGGCGCCGCTGCGCAGTCCGTGCCGCTTCGCCTCGCGCTTCTGCTGGACCTGCTCGCCGCGCTGGCGGGCCTGGGCCCGGGCCGCCCGCAGGGCGGAACGCGCGAGGTCGGCCCCGGTCGGCTCGCCGGCTCCGGGACCGGGGGAGGTCTCCGCCGAATCGCTCACGGCGATCTCCTTTCCCCAGCCTGTGGACAACCGATGAGCCGTCCAGCCTACGGGAGCGCGGGCACGCCGGACGTCGGCACCTGCCGTGCCGGGAGTAGGGGGAGCGGGTGGATCAGGCGTCGATCCGGCGGACGGCGCCGTCGGCGACCGCGAACCGGGCGCCGGCCAGCGCCTTCGGCACGTCCTCGGCCACCGCCGCGGTCACCAGCACCTGCTCGCCGTCGGCCACCAGCTCGGCCAGCCGGTCCCGCCGGGCGGCGTCCAGCTCGGCGAACACGTCGTCCAGGATCAGCACCGGCTCGCCGCCGTCGGCGCGCAGCAGCTCGTACGAGGCCAGCCGCAGCGCGAGCGCGAAGGACCAGGACTCGCCGTGGCTGGCGTAGCCCTTGGCCGGCAGCGGCCCGAGCTTGAGCCCCAGCTCGTCGCGGTGCGGGCCGACCAGGGTGATCCCGCGGTCGACCTCCTGCTTGCGGACCGTCCGGAGCGCCTCCAGCAACTGCTCCTCGGCCTGCTCCCGGCTGGTCGGCAGCTCGCCCTCGAAGGAACTGCGGTACTCCAGCGTGGTCTCGCCGCCGCCCGGGGCCACCCGGCCGTACGCGGCCGTCACCAAGGGCTGCAGCGCCGACACCAGTTGGATCCGGAAGGCCGTCAACTCGGCCCCGGCACGGGCCAGATGACCGTCCCAGACCTCCAGGGTGGACAGGTCGGCGCCCTTGCCGCCGCCGGCCCGGCGGGCCATCGCGGCGGTCTTCAGCAGGGCGTTGCGCTGCTTGAGCACCCGCTCGTAGTCCTGCCGGACCCCGGCCAGCCGGGGGGCCCGGGCGGTCAGCAGCTCGTCCAGGAAGCGCCGGCGCTCGCCCGGATCGCCCTTGACCAGGCTGAGGTCCTCGGGGGCGAACAGCACGGTGCGCAGCAGGCCCAGCACGTCCCGCGGGCGGACGTTGTCGGAGCGGTTGATCCGGGCCCGGTTGGCCTTGCCCGCGGTGAGCTCCAGCTCGACCAGGGTGGACCGGCCGCGGTCCACCACCGAGGTGCGGATCACCGCCCGCTCGGTGCCCAGCCGGATCAGCGGGGCGTCGGTGGCGACCCGGTGGCTGCCCAGGGTGGCGACGTAGCCGATCGCCTCGACCAGGTTGGTCTTGCCCTGGCCGTTGGGCCCCACGAAGGCCGTCACGCCCGGGTCGAGGGGAACCTCGGCCCGGGCGTACGACCGGAAGTCGGCGAGCGACAGGTGCGCGACGTGCATGGCTGTGGACTGCGCTCGCCTTCTGGTGGTGAGGGGACTACTTGGACTCGACCGCGTGGCCGCCGAACTGGTTGCGCAGCGCGGCGATCATCTTCATCTGCGGCGAGTCGTCCTGGCGGGAGGCGAAGCGGGCGAACAGCGAGGCGGTGATCGCCGGCAGCGGCACGGCGTGGTCGATCGCGGCCTCGACGGTCCAGCGGCCCTCGCCGGAGTCGGCGGCCCAGCCGCGCAGCTTGTCCAGGTGCTCGTCGTCGTCCAGGGCGCGGACGGCGAGGTCCAGCAGCCAGGAGCGGATGACGGTGCCCTCCTGCCAGCTGCGGAAGACCTCGCGCACGTCGGTGACCTCGGGGGCGGCCTCCAGCAGCTCCCAGCCCTCGGCGAAGGCCTGCATCATGGCGTACTCGATGCCGTTGTGGACCATCTTGGCGAAGTGGCCGGCGCCCACCGCGCCCGCGTGCACCGAGCCGAAGTCGCCCTCCGGCTTGAGCGCGTCGAAGACCGGCTGGACCTCGGCGACGTGCTCGGCGTTGCCGCCGTACATCAGCGCGTAGCCGTTCTCCAGGCCCCAGACGCCGCCGGAGACGCCGCAGTCCACGAAGCCGATGCCCTTGGCCGCCAGCGCCTCGGCGTGCTTGATGTCGTCGGTCCAGCGGGAGTTGCCGCCGTCGACCACCACGTCACCGGGGGAGAGCAGCTCGGCGAGCTCGTCGACGGTCGCCTGGGTCGCGGCGCCGGCCGGAACCATCACCCAGACCACGCGCGGGCCCTGGAGCTTGCTGACGAGCTCCTGCAGGCTCTCGACGTCGGAGATCTCCGGGTTGCGGTCGAAGCCGATGACGGTGTGGCCGGCGCGGCGGATCCGCTCGCGCATGTTGCCGCCCATCTTGCCGAGACCGATGAGGCCGAGCTCCATGACCAAATCCTTACTGTGGGGACGTGCCTGGCGGCGGCGCCGTTGCCGCACTCCCCGAGCCTACGCTTTCGGGGAATCCGGGCTCCCTGCGGTCGGGGCCGACCGGGGGAGACGTCCACAGGCTGTGCACAGCGGGTGTGCACAGCCTGTGGGAAACCTCGGCGGCCCCGGACCGTCGGCGGCCGGGCGCCGGCAGCCGACGGTCAGCCGTCAGCCGTCAGCCGGAGAGGCGGACCGGCATGATCAGGTACTGGTACGCCTTGTCCTCCTCGGCGTCCACCGAGACCTTGCCGCTGAGCAGGGCGGGCTTGGTCGGGGTGGTGAAGCTCAGCTGGGCGAAGGGGGAGTCGATGGCCTTGAGGCCCTCCTCCAGGTAGCCCGGGTTGAAGGCGATCGAGATGTCGTCGCCCTCCAGGTCGGCCTCGATCCGCTCGGTGGCCTGGGCGTCGTCGCCCGAGCCGGCCTCCAGGGTCAGCACGCCCTGCTCGAAGTTGAGCCGGACCGGGGTGTTGCGCTCGGCGACCAGCGAGACGCGCTTGAGCGCCTCCAGGAAGGGCTGGGTCTGGATCGCGGCGACCGCGCTGAACTCGGTCGGGAACAGGCTGCGGAACTTGGGGAACTCGCCCTCCAGCAGCCGGGTGGTGGTGCGACGGCCGGCGCCCTCGAAACCGATCAGGCCCTCGCCCGCGCCGCCCGAGGAGAGCGCGATGGAGACGGTGTCGCCGCTGCCCAGGGACTTGGCGATGTCCTGGAGGGTCTTGGCGGGCACCAGGGCGACCGCCGAGATGTCCGACTGCTCGGGCTTCCACAGCAGGTCGCGGACGGCGAAGCGGTAGCGGTCGGTGGCGGCCAGGGTGATCCGGTCGCCCTCGATCTCGACCCGGACACCGGTGAGCACCGGCAGGGTGTCGTCCCGGCCGGCCGCGACGGCGGCCTGGCTGACCGCGGAGGCGAAGACGTCGCCGGCGACGGTGCCGGTGGCGGTCGGCATCTGGGGCAGGGCCGGGTACTCGTCCACCGGGAGGGTGGGGAGGGTGAACCGGGAGCTGCCGCAGACCACGCTGACCCGCTGGCCGTCGGTGGAGATCTCCACAGGCCTGTTGGGAAGGTTGCGCGAGATGTCGTTGAGCAGGCGACCGGAGACCAGGACGGTGCCGGCCTCCTCGACGTCCGCCTCCAGCTCGACCCGGGCCGAGACCTCGTAGTCGAAGCCGGACAGCGCCAGGCTGCCCTCCTGCGCGGTCAGCAGCAGGCCGGCCAGCACCGGCACCGGCGGCCGTGCCGGGAGGCTGCGGGCAGCCCAGGCCACCGCCTCCGCGAGGACGTCACGCTCCACCCGGAACTTCACCGGTAACCGCCTCCTGGTTCGAGCGCTCCCGCTCGCACTCTGGTTCGTCTGATCTTGATCGTCGGTCCGCCTGTCCGCCGAGCGCTAGCACTCCGCTTCCAGTCGCAAAGGACAGTCTGACGTACTCCGCCGACAGACGGGGCAGACGGGCGGAAGCGAGGCCGAACAGATGTCGGGGAGCGCTTGTCCACAGATTTCGGGCCCACCCACTTTGAAAGCAGGTTCACGGTCTATCTGTGTAGCGGTAGTAGTAGGGCCTGTGGAAACCGTGGATAACCCCGTTTCCGCAGGTCAGCGCCCGAATTTTGTCCACAGTGGGTGTGGACGGCGGCTGTGGACGGACGGGCCGCGCTGTGGACAGCCGAGCGTTACCCACAGGGCACGCTGGGTATCCACAGGTTATCCCCAGGACTGTCCCCAGATCCGGGCCCGGTTATCCACGGGCGCCGGTCAACTTTACGTGACGCCTTTCACACCAGGGTATGAACGGGCGCCCAAGGTTGTCGAACTGTGGACCCGGCTGTGGACAACCTGGGGATAACCGCCCCGACCCTGGGGACAACCGGTGGATAACCCGGACGGCCCACTGGTGGCCCGTCAATTGTCCACACCCTGTGGATAACCGTTGTGCACAAGTCCACAGGCACCTGACCTGCGCGGAAGAGCGTAGCGGCGACGAGCCTGTGGACGAATTCTGGATAACTCCGGGCTCCCCGGCCTGTGGACTGTGCGGAAGGGGCCCGTCCTGTGGACAACTGCCCTGCGCGCCCTCGGTTTTCGAATCACCGGTCAGTTGTTCGGCGCCGGCTGTGGACCGGTGGGACGTCCGTCGGTCGGATTCCTGCCCAGCCGCCACCGGCGACACACCTGTGGATGCGCGAAAAGGGCGTCAGGATCGCTCCTGACGCCCTTTTCGCGGCCCTGCCGGACCGGCGCTAGCTCTTGATGCGGTTGGTGAGTTCGGTGACCTGGTTGTAGATCGAGCGCCGCTCGGCCATCAGCGAGCGGATCTTGCGGTCCGCGTGCATCACCGTGGTGTGGTCGCGGCCGCCGAACTGCGCGCCGATCTTCGGCAGCGACAGGTCGGTGAGCTCCCGGCACAGGTACATGGCGATCTGACGGGCTGTCACCAGCACCCGGCTGCGCGAGGATCCGCAGAGGTCGTCCACGCCCAGGCCGAAGTACGCGGCGGTCTGCTGCATGATGACCTGCGCGGTGATCTCCGGCCCGGCGTCCTCGTCGCCGCCGGGGATCAGGTCCTTGAGGACGATCCCGGCCAACTCCAGGTCCACCGGCGCCCGGTTGAGGTTGGCGAAGGCGGTGACCCGGATCAGGGCGCCCTCCAACTCCCGGATGTTGCGGGTGATCCGGGACGCGATGAACTCCAACACGTCGGCGGGAGCGTTGAGTTGCTCCTGGATCGCCTTCTTGCGCAGGATCGCGATCCGGGTCTCCAGCTCCGGCGGGGTGACGTCGGTGATCAGCCCCCACTCGAAGCGGTTGCGCAGCCGGTCCTCCAGCGTGGTCAGCAGTTTGGGCGGCCGGTCCGAGGACAGCACGATCTGCTTGTTCGCGTTGTGGAGGGTGTTGAAGGTGTGGAAGAACTCCTCCTGGGTGGACTCCTTGCTCGCCAGGAACTGGATGTCGTCCACCAGCAGGATGTCCATGTCCCGGTAGCGGCGGCGGAAGGTGTCCGCCTTGCCGTCCCGGATCGAGTTGATGAACTCGTTGGTGAACTCCTCCGAGGACACGTACCGCACCCGGGTGCCCGGGAAGAGGCTGCGCGAGTAGTGCCCGATGGCGTGCAGCAGGTGGGTCTTGCCCAGCCCGGACTCGCCGTAGATGAAGAGCGGGTTGTACGCCTTGGCCGGGGCCTCGGCGACGGCCACCGCCGCCGCGTGCGCGAAGCGGTTGCTGGCGCCGATGACGAAGGTGTCGAACAGGTACTTGGGGTTCAGCCGGGCGGCCGGCTCGTCCTTGCGGGAGCCGCCGGCCGGGGGAGCGCCGGGCGGGGCGGGCACCCCGGGGACGGCGGGGCGCTCGGTCGGCGGCTCGGCGGCGGACTTCTCGGCCGGGCGGCCGCCGGTGGGCCGGGAGCCGTGCCCGCGGCGGCCGGCGCCGGCGCGGGGCTGCTCGCCGGGACCGGGACCGTAGGCGCCGCCGAAGAGGTCGCCCTGGGTGGTCGAGGGCGGGCTGGGGAGCGGCCGCGGGGCCTGGCGGGGCGAGGGGTCCTCGGGCTCGTGGTACGGCGCCTGCGGCTCCTGGAAGCCGGGCCAGGGCTGGGCCGGCTGGCCGCCGTAGTGCGCGGGGCGCTGCTCGTAGCCGCCGGTGTCGTAGCGGGGGCGCTCGTAGTCCTGCTCGTACGACTGCCGCTGGTAGTCCTGGCCGCCGTAGTCGGCGTCCTCCTTGACCGGGCCCGGGTAGGGCTCGGCGGGGGCCTGGGGGGCGGGCGCGGGGGTGGTCGGCACGGCGTTGGCGTCGACCATCACGGCGATCCGGACCGGGCGGCTGAGCTCGCGGCTGAGCGCGTCGGTCAGCTGCGGCAGCAGCCGGCCCTCCAGCACCTGCTTGGCCCGCTCGTTCGGGGTCGCCAGCAGGGCGGTGTCGTGCATCATCCACATCGGCTGGGTGCGCTGCACCCACTGCTTGTCCATCTCCCCGATATCGGGGTCGTTGACCAGCCGCTCGACGACCCGAGCCCAGACCGGGACGAGGTCGCTGTTGCCATCAGCCACTGGTGCACGCTTTCCAAGAACAAACCAGACAAGTCCTGCAACGGTAGTCAGCGAACAGGAACGGATCAAGTCGTTGTCCACAGGCTGTGGGTAAGCGGCCCCCGAACGACCGGTTTGACCCTCGTGCCCCGTCCCGCGTACCGTAACCAGGTCGAGTTGTCGATGGCCGCTGCCGCATGTCCGCGGGTCCACCCGCTTCCATAAGGCGCGCAGCACGGGCGCCGTGGATTGCCCAAGACCCCAGCCGAACTGGGGCGATGGGCCGGATTTCCGAAACATAGGGAGATCACGCGGACGCACGGTGACGGCCAAGCGACCCCCCGTCATCCTACGATTCACCTCAGGAGCCCCCGAGTGAGCAAGCGCACCTTCCAGCCGAACAACCGTCGTCGCGCGAAGACCCACGGTTTCCGTCTGCGTATGCGTACCCGCGCCGGCCGCGCCATCCTGGCTGCCCGCCGTGGCAAGGGTCGCGCCGCCCTGTCCGCCTGATCCGCACCAGAGTCTGTTGTGCTGCCCTCCGAGAATCGGCTGCGGCGGCGCCAGGACTTCGCGACCGCGGTGAAACGCGGTCGCCGGGCCGGCCGGCCCCTTCTGGTCGTCCATCTCAGCAGAGACGGTGACCCGCAGGGGCAGACCGACCGGACCAGCGACTCCCGCCCGCACGTCGCCGAGGGGACTCCTTCGGCGCGTGCGGGTTTCGTCGTGAGCAAGGCCGTTGGCCCGGCGGTCGTTCGCAATCTGGTCAAGCGCCGGTTGCGCCATCTCATCCGTGATCGTCTGTCCAGGCTGCCCGCCGGTAGCCTGATAGTGGTGCGTGCGCTGCCCCAGGCCGCGACCGCCTCGTACCAGGAACTCGAACGGGACCTGGACGCGGCGCTCAAGCGGTTGCTGCGGGTGGAGCCCGCCACGACGGCGCCGACGGGAGCAGGGCGATGAAGTACCTGCTGATGGGTCTGATCAGGGTCTACCAGTGGACCATCAGCCCACTGCTCGGTCCGGTCTGCCGTTACTACCCCTCCTGCTCGCACTACGGCTTCGAAGCCGTGAAGGTGCACGGGGCGGTGAAGGGCGGCGGGCTGACCGTCTGGCGCATCCTGCGGTGCAATCCCTGGTCGCCCGGCGGGGTGGACCACGTTCCGCCGCGCAAGCACCCGGTGTGGCATCGCCGGCTGCGTGATCTGCTGAGCCCCAAGAGCGGGACCGCCGAGCCGGAGCCGGTGGCGAAGCCCGATGTCCAAGGAGTCTGACCGGTGACCTTCGGTTTTCTGAGTCCCCTCTACACAGCGGTGTCCTGGATTATCGTCCAGTTCCACTCGCTGTACAGCAACGTCTTCAACCCGGACGGCGGCTGGGCCTGGGGGCTCGCCATCGCCTCCATGGTGGTCGTCATCCGGATCTGCCTGATCCCGCTCTTCGTGAAGCAGATCAAGGCGACCCGGGCCATGCAGGCGATCCAGCCGAAGATGAAGGCCATCCAGGAGCGCTACAAGAACGACAAGCAGCGCCAGTCCGAAGAGATGATGAAGCTGTACAAGGATGCGGGTACCAACCCGTTCTCCAGCTGCCTTCCCATCATCGTCCAGGCGCCGTTCTTCACCGCCCTCTACGGCGTGCTGTCCAACGTGGCCAAGGGCCACGACATCGGTGTGATCCACGGTCCCCTGCTGGTGAGCGCCGGCAAGGCGCACATCTTCGGCGCCCCGCTCTCCGCGACCTTCGTCAGCAGCCCCGAGACCAGCGTCAAGATCGTCACCGCGGTGATGATCATCATGATGTCGCTGTCGCAGTTCGTCACCCAGCGCCAGCTGATGACCAAGAACGTCGACCTCACGGTGAAGACGCCGTTCATGCAGCAGCAGAAGATGCTGATGTACGTCTTCCCGGTGATGTTCGCCGTGATGGGCATCAACTTCCCGGTCGGCGTCCTGGTCTACTGGCTGACCACCAACGTCTGGTCGATGGGCCAGCAGCTGGTCGTCATCCACAACAACCCGACCCCGGGCAGCAAGGCCTTCTCGGAGCGCCAGGCGCGGCTGAAGAAGGCCGGCCGACTGCGCGCGGACGGCACGGAGATCAAGGGCCCGCTCTGGGGCATGCTGCCCCCGTCCAAGACGGCCATCGCCGAGGCGGCCTCCGCCGCCACCGTGGTCGAGGACGCGGTCCGGGCCAACCGCCAGCAGCCCCGTCGCCAGACCAAGGCCCAGCGGCAGCAGGGCGGTACCACCCAGGCCGTCGAGGCGGGCGAGGACACTGCGGTCGAGGCGCCTGCCGAGGAGGCCGCGGCCAAGCCCGGCGGCACCAAGCAGGGCACCCGGCAGCAGCCCAAGCGCGGCGGCCAGCGGCCGAAGAAGAAGTCCTGACCGACTTCTGCGAAGAGCTTCGTTCCCCGCCCGCCAGCCGGGCCCATCCCCGAAGGAGTCCATCAGTGACGGAAGGCACCACCTCCGCCATCGAGGCCGAGGCCGCCGGCAGCGCCGACGAGAGCATCATCACCCGCCTGGAGCAGGAGGGTGACATCGCGGCGGACTACCTGGAGGGTCTGCTCGACATCGCGGACCTCGACGGTGACATCGACATGGACGTCGAGGGCGACCGCGCCCTGGTCTCCATCGTCAGCGACGGCAACGACCGCGCGCTGCAGCGCCTGGTCGGCCAGGACGGCGAGGTGCTGGAGGCCCTGCAGGAACTGACCCGGTTGGCTGTCCACCGGGAGACCGGCGAGCGCAGCCGTCTCATGCTGGACATTGCCGGCTTCCGGGCCCGCAAGCGCGAGGAGCTGGCGGTCCTGGGCGCCGAGGCCGCGGAGCAGGCCAAGAGCAGCGGCGAGCAGGTCAAGCTGCGGCCGATGACGCCCTTCGAGCGCAAGGTCGTCCACGACGCGGTCGCGGCCGCCGGTCTGCGCAGCGAGTCGGAGGGCGAAGAGCCCCAGCGGTGCGTGGTCGTGCTGCCGGCCTGAGGCCGACGGACCGACGACCGGTCGCCGCGGCGGCCGGTGAGCCTTGCCTGACGCGACCCCGTCCGCCTCGTGCGGGCGGGGTCGTTGTTCCTTCTGGGATGTTTCACGTGAAACAGTGCGTTGAGCGGGTCGGTGGATCCGGAGATCGGAGAGGTCGAGATGGACACGGAGAGCGCGGCCACCGGCCGTCCGGGGGCGGACGTGAACCCTGACGCCGAGCAGCGGACCGAGGCGCCCGAGGCACCGGAGACGCCCGAACTGGACGTGCTGGCCGAGGCGCCGGCCGCCGCCCGGGTGGTCTTCGGCGACCGCTTCGACGCCGCCGTCCGCTACACCGAGCTGCTGGCCACCGCGGGGGTCCGGCGCGGCCTGATCGGGCCCCGCGAGGTGCCCCGGCTGTGGGACCGCCACGTCCTCAACTGCGCGGTGCTGGCCGAGCTGCTGCCGGCCGGCTCCACCCTCTGCGACGTCGGCTCCGGCGCGGGCCTGCCCGGCATCCCGGTGGCGCTGGCCCGTCCGGACGTCTCGGTGACCCTGCTGGAGCCGCTGCTGCGCCGGACCACCTTCCTGGAGGAGGTCGTCCGGGAGCTGGCCTTGGAGAACGTCACGGTGCTGCGCGGCCGGGCCGAGGAGATGGTCGGCAAGCTCGCGGTGGACGTGGTGACCGCCCGGGCGGTGGCGCCGCTGGACCGACTGGCCGGCTGGGGCATGCCGCTGCTGCGCCCGCACGGGCAGATGCTGGCGCTCAAGGGCGACAGTGCGGAGCAGGAGCTGGCCGACTCGCGCGCCGGGCTGGCCAAGCTGGGCGCCGTCGAGTGGTCCGTGATCTCGGTCGGTGAGGGCACCCTGGAGACCTCGACCCGGGTGGTCCAGGTCAAGGCGGGGGAGAGCCCCGGCGGGGTGAAGGCCGCGACCCGACGGGCCAAGATGGCCCGGGCCGGGCGCAACGCCGGTGCCAAGCCGGGCCAGGCCGGTGCCCGGGGTACGCGGCGCCGCAGCCGCTGACCCCGGCCCGCACGACGCCTGACGGGCGGACGGTTCCCCTTCTCGACGGGGGAGCCGTCCGCCCGTCGTCGTTCAGGTGACCGATCGGCCTCCGGCGGGAAACCGGAGTGTCGCAACGTCAGATTTCCGGCATAGCGGGCATGGTGTTTCACGTGAAACGTCGCTCCCTGCTCTCCGGAATCCTTGGTCGTGGTCGGGCGGCGACTGTTGCCGCTCCGGTTTCACGTGAAACACTGAGCCCCATGCAGGACTCGGAGACCATCGACCAGATCGATGACACGCCCATCGCGCGGGCTGCCCAGGCTGCGGTTCAGGCGATCGGCCGAGCGGGGGAGGGGCTGCCCCGGCCCGCGGCCACCCGGGTGATCGTGGTCGCCAACCAGAAGGGTGGGGTGGGCAAGACCACCACCACCGTGAACATGGCCGCTTCGCTGGCCATGCACGGGCTGCGCGTCCTGGTGGTCGACCTCGACCCGCAGGGCAACGCGTCCACCGCTCTCGGCATCGACCACCACGCCGAGGTGCCGTCCATCTACGACGTCCTGGTCGAGGGCAAGCCCCTGGCCGACGTGGTCCAGCCGGTCGTGGACGTGGAGGGGCTCTTCTGCGTCCCCGCCACCATCGACCTGGCCGGCGCCGAGATCGAGCTGGTGTCGCTGGTGGCCCGAGAGAGCCGGCTGCAGCGGGCCATCGCCGCCTACGAGCAGCCGCTGGACTACATCCTGATCGACTGTCCGCCCTCGCTGGGCCTGCTGACGGTCAACGCCCTGGTGGCCGGGCAGGAGGTGCTGATCCCGATCCAGTGCGAGTACTACGCGTTGGAGGGCCTCGGCCAGCTGCTGCGCAACGTCGATCTGGTGCGCGCCCACCTCAACTCCTCGCTGCACGTCTCGACCATCCTGCTCACCATGTACGACGCCCGGACCCGGCTGGCCGCGCAGGTCGCCGAGGAGGTCCGGACACACTTCCAGAACGAGGTGCTGAGCACGGC
This sequence comes from Kitasatospora sp. NPDC096077, assembly GCF_040303245.1. Taxonomy (NCBI): domain Bacteria; kingdom Bacillati; phylum Actinomycetota; class Actinomycetes; order Kitasatosporales; family Streptomycetaceae; genus Kitasatospora; species Kitasatospora sp. NPDC096077. The sequence goes on from NZ_JBEOSV010000036.1 coordinate 49,261, forward strand.
GATCCCGCGTTCGGTGCGCATCTCGGAGGCGCCCAGCTACGGGCAGACGGTACTGACCTACGACCCGGGTTCGACCGGGGCGCTCTCGTACCTGGAGGCCGCCCGCGAGCTCGCGCTGCGCGCGGTGGGCCAGGGCGGCGGCTCGCTGGTGGGTCAGCAGCGGGACGGCAGCGGTACGGGGCACGGCGCCCCGATGGCACAGCACGGTACGACGGAGGGTCATCAGTGAGTGGTCGCAGCAGGGGTCTGGGACGAGGGATCGGGGCGCTGATCGGCCCCGCCGCGCCGGCTGACGGCGGGTCGGCGCAGCCCGCCGCGGCCCCGTCCGCGCCGACCTCGGTGGTGGCGACCGGCACGACGTCGCCGGCCTCGGTGCCGGTGCTGCCGGGTGGTCGCGGCACGGTGGCGGCCCGGATCGCGGGGTTGAAGCGGGCCGAGCAGCTGCAGCCGGTCCCCGGTGCCTCCTTCGCCGAGCTGCCGGTGGACGCGATCACCCCCAACCCACGTCAGCCGCGCGACGTGTTCGACCCGGACAAGCTGGAGCAGCTGGTCAACTCCATCAAGGAGGTGGGCCTGCTCCAGCCGATCGTGGTGCGTCAGGTCGAGGCCGAGCGCTACGAGCTGATCATGGGTGAGCGCCGCTGGCGGGCCTCCCGGGAGGCCGGGCTGGAGCGGATCCCGGCGATCGTCCGGGCCACCGAGGACGACAAGCTGCTGCTGGACGCCCTCCTGGAGAACCTGCACCGGGCCGAGCTGAACCCGCTGGAGGAGGCCGCCGCCTACGACCAGCTGCTGCGCGACTTCTCCTGCACCCACGAGGAGCTGGCCGACCGGGTCGGCCGCTCGCGCGAGCACGTCTCCAACACGCTGCGGCTGATGAAGCTCACGCCGTCTGTCCAGCGCCGGCTGGTGGCCGGAACGATCATGGCGGGGCACGCCCGGGCCCTGCTCGGCGTGCCGGACGCCGAGGACCAGGAGCGGCTGGCCGCGCGGATCATCGCGGAGGGTCTCACGGTGCGCAACATCGAGGAGATCGTCAAGGTGATGCGGCTGGAGCAGAAGCCCAAGCGCCAGACGCCGAAGGCGGGCAAGATCATCTCCCCGGCCTTCAACGACCTGGCGAGCCGGCTGTCGGACCGCTTCGACACCCGGGTCAAGGTCGAGGTGTCCCAGCGCGGCGGCAAGCTCGGCAAGGGCAAGGTGGTGCTGGAGTTCGGTTCGGTGGAGGACCTCAACCGGATCCTGGACAGCATGGCTCCGGGCGAGGACGGTCTGCGGCTGTCGCAGGGCTAGGCCCTGTCCGGCCGATCTCGCCGGTCCACCGGATCGAGGGCAACGACCCGATGGGTGCATGTGCCACGTGAGCGCCGTTTCACGTGAAACATGCACCCATCGGCGTTCGTGGGGGAATGCTCGACCGTGAGAGGGAGGAGGAGGGAGGGCCATGGGACGCCGGATCGCTCCGCTGACGTTGGACAACCTCGTGGACCTGCCGACGGGCTGCCGCTCCTGCGTGTTCTGGGAGCTGGACCCGGTCAGCGGGAAGGAGGCGGTGGAGTCGGGGAAGCCGGAGCTGGAGAAGGAGGGGTGGATCTCTGCGGTGCTGCTGGAGTGGGGGTCCTGCGGACGGATCGCCTACGTGGACGACCAGCCCGCCGGTTTCGTGCTGTACGCGCCGCCCGCCTACGTACCCCGCTCGCAGTCCTTCCCGACCAGCCCGGTCTCACCGGACGCCGTGCAGTTGATGGTCAGCCGGGTGCTGCCGGGCTACCAGCGCCAGGGGCTGGGCCGGGTGCTGGTGCAGGCCGTGGCCAAGGACCTGCTGGGGCGTGGGGTGCGGGCGATCGAGGCCTTCGGCTCGGCGGGCCGGGTGCCGACCAGCTGCGTGCTGCCGGCCGACCACCTGCTCGCGGTCGGCTTCAAGACCGTCCGGCCGCATCCGCGCTACCCGAGGCTGCGGCTGGAGGCGCGGACCACGCTGACCTGGCGGGAGGACGTGGAGGGGGCGCTGGAGCGGCTGCTCGGCGGCGGGCGCAAGGAGCCCGCGCTGCGGCCGTTCTGAGCGGGGCCGCGGCACCGACCCCGGATGCACGACGGCGGCGGTGCTCCCCCGTCGGGGAGCCCCGCCGCCGTTCGGCCGCCGACCGGACGGGACCTAGATCAGGCCGTCCAGCTCGCGCAGCAGCGCGGCCTTCGGACGGGCACCGGTGATCTGCTTCACCGGCTGGCCGCCCTTGTACAGGATCAGGGTCGGGATCGAGATGACGTTGTACTCGGCGGCGGTCGCCTGGTTGGCGTCCACGTCGAGCTTGGCGATGGTCAGCTTGTCGCCCTGCTCGGCCGCGATCTCCTCCAGGACCGGGGCGACCTGGCGGCACGGGCCGCACCAGGTGGCCCAGAAGTCGACCAGGACGGGCTTGTCGCTCTCCAGGACGTCGGACTTGAACGTCGCGTCGGTAACGGTGGTGGTGGCGCCGGCCACGGGAACTCCTCGGGTTCGGACGGAGGGGGCTGCTGCCAGGTGAACAACGGGCGGGCCCGTTCTGTTTCTGCCTGGCCGGGGCGGGGGCGTTTCACGTGGAACACCCCCGCGGGGTTCGGTCGGTGGCGGGGAGGTCAGACCGCCACGGCGGCGGTCTTGTGCTCCGCGTCGTCCAGCGCGGCCAGGTAGCGCTCGGCGTCCAGCGCGGCGGAGCAGCCGGTGCCGGAGGCGGTGATCGCCTGGCGGTAGGTGTGGTCGACGACGTCGCCGGCGCCGAACACGCCCTCGATGTTGGTCCGGGTCGAGGGGGACTCGACCTTCAGGTAACCCTCGGCGTCGAGCTCCAGCTGGCCCTTGAAGAGGTCGGTACGCGGGTCGTGGCCGATCGCGATGAACAGGCCGGTGACCGCCAGCTCGCGGGTCTCGCCGGTGGTGGTGTCGCGCAGGGTGACGCCGGTCAGCTTCGGGTCGCCGTGGATGGCCTCGACCGCGCTGTCCCACTCGAAGCGGATCTTCGGGTCGGCGAAGGCGCGCTCCTGCATCGCCTTGGAGGCGCGCAGGCTGTCCCGGCGGTGGATGATCGTGACGCTCTTGGCGAAGCGGGAGAGGAAGGTCGCCTCCTCCAGGGCGGTGTCGCCGCCGCCGACCACCGCGATGTCCTGGTCGCGGAAGAAGAAGCCGTCGCAGGTCGCGCACCAGGAGACGCCGCGGCCGGAGAGCTTGTCCTCGTTCGGCAGACCGAGCTTGCGGTGCTGGGAGCCGGTGGTCACGATCACGGCCCGGGCCCGGTGCACATTGCCCTCGGAGTCGGTGACGGTCTTGATGTCACCGCTGAGGTCGACCGAGACGATGTCGTCCGGAATCAGCTCGGCGCCGAAGCGCTCGGCCTGCGCCCGCATGTTGTCCATCAGCTCGGGGCCCATGATGCCGTCCCGGAAGCCGGGGAAGTTCTCCACCTCGGTGGTGTTCATCAGCGCACCACCGGCGGTGACGGCTCCCTCGAAGACCAGCGGCTTGAGGGAGGCACGGGCCGTGTAGAGCGCGGCCGTGTACCCGGCCGGGCCGGAACCGATGATGATCACGTTACGGACGTCGCTCACTGCTTCTCCTGGTTCGCATCGCGACCCGCGTTTGCTGCGGGGAGGGCGGTCCTGCTCCGCCGCCCGGGACAACGACTGACCAGTCTCTCGCATTCCCAGGCGGATCAGTACCAGGCGCCCGGACTCCGGAAGCGGCGTGGCGTCCTGGTCGTCGATCGCATGGGAACGGCCGGTCAGTGGCCGGGGACGGTCCGGTGCAGCAGGACCGGGCCGCAGTCGGGGGAGCGCAGGTAGACGTCCACGAAATCGGGTCGGCCGGGTGTCGGGTAGACCAGGACCTCGACCGGGGAGCCCAGGTAGCTGCCCCGGTCGGTGGCCAGCGGAGTGCCCGGGGCGGGGGCCTGGCAGCCGGCCGACGGGGCGCTGGGGGAGGCCGTGGGGGAGCCCGGACCGGAGAGCTCCGGGCGGGCGCCGTCGACCGGGGCGGCGTCGGACTTGGCCGGGCCGGTGGCGCGCAGCCCGGGCTCGGTGCGGGCCAGCAGCTGCTGGACCTGTGCGGCGAGCCGGTCCTCCTGGTAGACGGTGCCGGGGCCCGCCGACTGCGGGGTGCGGGCGTTCGGGGCCCCGACGGCGGCGGAGGCGCCGGTGGCGGCCGAGACCGCGGCGGAGCCGGAGCTGTCGGACCGGTTCAGCAGCAGGGCCCCGCCGAGGCCGACGGCGGCCAGCGCGGCGGCGGCGCCGAGCAGCAGGGCGAACCGTCGGCGGCGGGGCCGGGGCCGACCGGGTCCGGAGGCCGCGGCGGGGCGGGACGGCGGCGCGGACGGGGCAGCGGGCGCGGACGGCCCGGAGGGGGCCGGGGCGCTCCGGACGGGCGTGGCCCGGGCCGGGCGCGGGCGCTCCCGGCCCTCCTCGGTGCGGTCTTCGGTGCGGTCCTCGGTGTGGCTCTCGGCGCGGCTCTCCTCGGCGGCGAGGGCGGCCCCGGCCAGGGCGGCGTCCAGCCGGGCGGCGACGTCGGCGGGCATCGGCTCGGGCTCGACGGTGCCGAGCAGCGCCTGCACCCCGGCCAGGGCGTCGACGGTCTCGCGGCACTCGGCGCAGCCGTCCAGGTGCCGGTGCAGCGCCCGGGCGGCCTCGGCGGGCTCGACCAGGCCCTCGGCGAGGTCGGCCAGCTCATCGACCGAAGGGTGGCCGCGGTGGGGATCGTGGCTGTGGTCGGGGTCGGGGGAGGAGAGGTGGGCGGTCATCGCGTGCTCGCGTCTCCTTCCAACATCGTGCGGCCGGTGCTCGGGCCCGTCCCTGTGACGGTGCGGGGGCCCGTCGGGTTCCCCTGGGCGTCGCGGTGCGGTGGTGGCGCCCCGCCGGACGCGCCGGTCGGCGAGCCCGGGGCCCCGCGTCCGGGCGTCCCGCGCCGCGGTGTTTCACGTGAAACGTTCCGTCCGTCGCCCGCCTCGCCGTCCGCCTCGCGCAGGTGCCGGACCAGCGGGAGCAGCCGGGCCCGGCCGCGCGCGCAGCGGCTCTTCACCGTGCCGACCGGTACGCCCAGCAGCTCTGCGGCCTCGGCGACCGGGTAGCCCTGCATGTCGACCAGGACCAGGGCGGCCCGCTGCTCGACGGGCAGTTCGGCGAGCGCGGCCGCGAGCTCCCGGTTCAGTTCGGCCCGGACCACCGGGGAGTCGGCCGGTTCGGCGGTGCCGACCAGTCCGTCCAGCCGCTGCGGGTCCTCGTCCAGCGGGGTGGTGCGCCGGGTGGCGCTGCGCCGGGCGCGGTCCAGGCAGGCGTTGACCACGATCCGGTGCAGCCAGGTGGTGACCGCCGAGCGGCCCTGGAAGCCGGCTGCGGCGCGGAAGGCGGAGACCAGGGCGTCCTGGAGCGCGTCGGCGGCCTCCTCGCGGTCGCCCAGGGTGCGCAGCGCGACGGCCCAGAGCCGGTCGCGGTGGCGGTTCACCAGGAGGCCGAAGGCGTCCGGATCGCCGGCGACGTGCCGGGCGAGCAACGCCGCGTCGTCGTCCGCCACTGTCACCCCTTGTCGCCGTCGTCCGTCGTCCGCCGAGTGCGGGCGCGGTCAGCCGAAGACCTTCACCTCGTTGACCACCCCGCGGTAACCGCTGCCCCCCGTATCCTTCGGCAGGCTGGTCAGCCAGATCAAGACGTAACGCGTGTTCGTCGGGCTGCTCAGGGTGAAGTCGACGTTGCTGCCGGACTGCTTGTCCAGCACGTTGAAGGACTCCGGCTGGGCGCCCTGGGGGTTGGCGGCGGCCTGGGCGTTCGGCACCCGCAGCTCGGCCGTGTGGGTGCCGGTGAACAGGACGTTCACCGAGCTCACCGACTGGACCGAGCCGAGGTCGATGAGCAGGCCGGTGCCGTCCTTGAACGGCGGCTTGGGGCCGAAGGGGTCGTTGTAGGTCTTGGTCACCCAGGAGGTGTTCGGGTCGCCGTCGAAGACCTTCGGGAGCAGCCAGACCGACTCCGGGGAGTCGCCCCGCGGGTTGTAGGAGAAGGCTTCCTTGATCTGGATCGGCACCGGGGTGTGCGCCGTCGGGTGCGCGCTCGGCGCGCTGGAGCTGACCGAGGGCTGGGGGTTGGCGACGGCCTGCCCGCTGTTGCGCAGGGTGCCGACGAACTGCCAGGAGGCGACACCGATCGCGCCCAGCGCGACCGTCCAGGCGGTGGCCTTGACCACCCGGCGCAGTCGGCGCTTGGTGCGCCGGGCGGCGGTCGGCCGGGAGGAGGCCGGCAGCGGGGCGACCGCCGGGTCGGCCACCCGGGTGGGGTTGGGCGCGGTGGGCAGGGCGTGGGTGTTGTGCCGGGGCGGGGCCTGGAAGACCGGCAGCTCCGGCTCGGGCTGGCGGATCCGGGGCATGGCCGCGATCGCCCGGACCAGCTCCTCCGGGGTGGTGATCGGCTCGGCGTGGTGCGGCGGGTGGTCGAACAGGGCGCGCGCGGCGAGCTCGGACAGGCCCTTGTGGACGCCCGCGCGGACCTGGTCCGGTGCGGCGTTCTGCAGGTCCTTGGGCAGGCCCTTGAGGTCGTAGCGGTCCTCGGGGTACGGCCAGCGGTGGGTGAGGGCGGCGAACAGCAGGGCGCCGATCGCCCGGGTGTCGGTGCGCTGGGCGTCCTCGGTGGAGTCCTCCGGGGGCAGTCCGCGCAGGGCCGCGTCCACCGCGATGCCGTTGATCCGGTACTGGCCGCTGTCGGTGCGCAGCACGCAGCGCGGGGTGAGTCGCAGGTGGGCCTGGCCGCGGCGGTGGGCGGCGGCCACCGCGTCGGCGACCTGGCGGACCATCTGGTACGCCTCGTGCGGCTCCATCGGGCCGTTCGCGAGCAGCTTGGCGAGGTCGGAGGCGTGCGGCAGCCACTCCCGCACGACGAAGACCAGCTCGCTCTCCTGGACGGCGTCCAGCACCTGGACGAACCGCGGGTCGCCGAGCAGGGCCGCGGACTTGGCGGCGGCCAGCACCTTGCGGGCGCGCTGGTGGCCGGAGGCCATCAGGTGGACGCCGACGGCCCGGCGCAGCTTCTCGTCGACGGCGCGCCAGCTGCTGAAGGTGTCGGTCTGGGAGATGCACTCCTCCAGCCGGTACCGGTTGCCGATCCGGTCGCCGCTGTGCCGCATCGGGGCGGGGAGGGTGCGCGGGAGGGTGGCGGTGTCGCGGGGGTCGACCGTGGGCTGCGGGTCGGTCGGGCGGCGCTTGTCGGACGCGGCCTCCGGGGCGGGGGCGGCCTTTTTGCCGGTCTTCTTCCCGGCGGAGCCGGCCGCCAGCTCGGCGGCGATCTCCTGGACCGAGAGCGGGGCGGTGATCTCCGAGGTCTCCTCGCCGACGGGGGACTCCGGGGCCGGGTCCGGCGCCGCGGGAGCGTCCTCGTCGGCCTCCTCGTCGGCGGCTGCGGAGGCGGCCTCGGGAGAGTCTGCGGGAGAGTCCGTGGAGGGGGCGTCGGCGGAGCCCGCCGGGGCGGTCCCGCCGCCCCCGAGCTCGTCGATCGCCGCGGCCAGCGCGGCCTCGTCCGCCGCCGCGTCAGCTGCCGACGTGTCGACGACCGCCTTGGTGCCATCAGCCACCGTGGTCCTGCCTCCCCTTGTGTCGCCCCGGCCTGAGAGAGTCGCTGGAGCGCGCGGATAGGCCGCCCTGTGCTCCAGGACAATTGTGCCCACTCTTCTCCACCGGGTACGACCGCTGAGGGGTCCGCTCGGTTGCACGGGGGTGGAGAGATGTGGTGCAGATCCGACACCGGGCCGCCACCTGGCGGTCCGGGCGGTTCCCGGCCGCGGGTGGCGGCCCAGAATTCGGCCGGACGGGCGGGGACGGTGTCCGCCCCGGTTGACGCCCGGTCAGGGCGTCCGTCCGTCCGGCCGGTTGTCGGTAAGGTCAGCGGCCCAGTCGGCCGCGGACCATGCCCAGCATGGCGTTCAGCTCCTCGATCCGCAGGCGCTTCGCGATCAGCACGAACACCAGCAGCTGGAGGCCGCCGGCCAGGACCACCGACAGCACGCTGCCCGTCCAGCCGTCGAGCACCTGCTGGACCGCCAGGCTGACGCCGAGGCCGACCACCGCGGCCGGGACGCAGGCGGCGGCCAGCCGGCTGTAGGTCTTGCCGATCCGCTTGGTGTCCAGCCCGCCGATCCGCTTCTTCAGCTTGGGCAGCGCGACCGTCACCCCGACGGCGTAGGCCAGACCGTAGCCGAAGGCCATCCCGGTCACGACCCACTGGGAGGGCAGCGCGACCCAGCAGACCAGCGAGAAGCCGGCCTGGCAGACCGCCACCCAGACGGTGTTGGAGAACGGCGTCCGGGTGTCCTCGTAGGCGTAGAAGCCGCGCAGCATCACGTACTGGGCCGAGTACGGGATCAGCCCGAGCGCGAAGGCCGAGAGCATCAGGCCGAGGTTGGTCGCGTTGTCCAGCGCCGTGCCGCCGCCGCCGACCGCGTAGATCGAGCGGCCGATCGCCGGGCCGAGCGCCAGGAACAGGAAGGCCGCCGGGACGACCGCCACCGCGGTGGTGCGCAGCCCGTACGACAGGTCGTCGCGGACCGCGCCGGCGTCCTCGTCGGCCGCCGCCCGAGAGAGCCGGGGGAGCACCGCGCTCATGATCGAGACGGTGATGACGGCCTGCGGGAGCTGCCAGATCAGCAGGGCGTTGGAGAACGCGGCGAGGCCGACGCCCTGGTGGCCGGTCTTCTCGGCGGCGTTGCCGGCGGCGGTGGCCAGCTGGGTGATGACCAGGTAGCCGGCCTGGTTGGCGAGCACGAAGAAGAAGGTCCACTTGGCCAGCCGGGCGGCCTTGCCCAGGCCGTGGCCGCGCCAGTCGAAGCGCGGCTTGAAGCGGAACTCGGCCGCCCGCAGGTAGGGGATCATCGCCAGGGACTGGACCGCGAGGCCGATCAGGGTGCCGAGGCCCAGCAGCCGGATGCCCTCGGGGCTGATGGTCCCGGGGCTCACCCCGGTGCTGCCGAAGCCGCCGTAGACCCAGATGTACGCGCTGAAGGTGAAGATCACCACGACGTTGTTGAGGACCGGGGTCCACATCATCGCGCCGAACCGGCCACGGGCGTTGAGGATCTGGCCCATCACCACGTGGATGCCCATGAAGAAGATGGTCGGCAGGCAGTACCGGGCCAGTGCCACCGTGGTGTCCGCGCGGGACGGGTCGGTCATCATCTCGTGCGAGATGAGCTGCACCAGCAGCGGTGCCACGGCCACGGTGAGGACCACCACCGCGCCGAGCCCGACCATCACCAGGGTGAGCAGCCGGCTGGCGTAGGCGGTGCCGCCGTCCTCGTCGTTCTTCATGCTGCGCACCAGCTGCGGCACGAAGACCGCGTTCAGCGCGCCGCCGCCGATCAGGATGTACAGCAGGGTCGGCAGGGTGTTCGCCGCGTTGTAGGAGTCACCCATGACCGAGATGCCGATCGCGCCGGCGATGACCATGGTGCGCAGGAAGCCGGTGCCGCGGGAGACCAGGGTGCCGGCCGCCATGATCGCGCTGGAGTTCAGCAGGCTGGCGACCTTGCCGCCACCACCGGTGGCCGGGGCGGCCTCGGGCGCGGCCGCCGACTGGGCGGCGTGCTCCTCGGCGAGGTCCGCCAGCGGCTCGACCGCCGGGGGCACCGCCACGGCGGCCACCTGCATGGTGGCCTCGTCCTCGGAGAGCGGCGGGTCGAACTCGATCGGCGGCACGAAGGGGCGCTGCCCGTCCGGGCCGCCGTACTGCGGCTGACCCGGGTAGCCGCCGACCGGCGGGTACGGCGCGGGGGCGCCCGGCGGCACCGGGCCGGCCGGGGGCACCGGCGCGACCGGCTGGACCGGCTGGACCGGGGCGGGCTGGGGCACCGGCGGCTGGGCCGCAGCCTCGGCCGGACGGCCGCCGAACAGCGCGTCCACGCCGACGTACTCGGTGGTCTCGGTGTCCCAGGTGGAGTGCGCCGGGCCCGGCTCCCACTGCGGCTGGGGCTGCGCCCACGGGCCGGGGGCCGGCCCGGGACCGGGGGGCGGGGCGGCCTGCTGCGGCCAGCCCGCCTGCATCGGGGTGTCCCAGCCGGGCTGCACCGGGGGAACCGGGGGCGAGAACGGCGTGGACGGCACCGGCGTCGGGTAGCCGCCGCCCTGCGGCGGCAGCTGCGGCGGCACGTCGTACGCGGTGACCGGCGGCGCCGCGGCGGGCCGCCCGGTCTGGAGGCCGTACGGGTCCTGGCCGTCCTGCGCGGGCCCGTACGCCTCGGCGGCGTACGGGTCCTGGGCGTAGGTGTCGGCCACGTACCAGTCGCCGGACGGCGACTCGGCGCCCGGCCGGCTCTCACCGCGGCCCGGCGGCCGCTCCTCGCTGCGCCCGGTCATGTCACCTCTTCGCTGTCGTGGGGGGTGGCCGGCCCGGCGTTGCGGGGGGTCGGCGGTATCAAGGACCAACCTTCTCATCACCGGCGGTCCGATCCCGGCCATCCGGGCTGCTGGCGCGCGGTGTCTGCGCGGGACCGTCGGGCGCGGGGTCGTCCCCGGTGCTGCTCTTGGCGGTGCCGTCCGCGGTGTCCGGGGCCTCCGGCTCCGCCTCGGCGGTGTCCTGCGGGCCGTCCTCGGCCGGGCCGTCGCCGACCGGCTGGTCGCCGTCCTCGTGCGGCTGCCCGCCGCGCCGCTTGCGCTGGCGGACGAAGCGCAGCGCGGCCAGCACCAGCAGCACGGCGGCGCCGGCGAAGACGTACAGCACCCCGTTGGTCACCGAGGTGACCTCGACGGTGAAGGGCTGCGGATCGCCGTAGGGCCTGGAATCGGGGCCGGTGGTGTACAGCTGGGCGGTCATCTGGACCGGGCCGTTGCTGCGGGCCTGGGCGTTGAAGCGCAGGGTGACGCTCTGCGAGGCCGGGAGGACGAGCGCCATTTCCTCGCCCACCGCCAGCCTGTTCGGCTGGTTCGAGGTGAGCCGCAGTTTCAGGTTGGTGACCGTCTGGGTGAGGTCGTTGCGCACGCTGACCTGGAGCTGACCGGTGTCCCCGGCCAGGGTGACCACGTTCTTCTTGGGCACCTGGACGGCGTCCCGGAGCTCTATCAGGTACTTGCCGACGCCGGTGCGGTAGGCGTTGCCGGCCGGGGCCTGGGTGCGCCACTCGGTCGACAGCGAGCGGACCATGGCGGCGCTGAACGGGCCGCGCACCCGCTGCGGCAGGGTGAGCACCCGCATCAGGGTGTCCAGGTCGTCCTGGATCTTGTCGGTGCCGCTCAGCGCGGTGGCCGGCAGTTCGGAGGCCCGGGCCTGGGTCGGGTAGTCGGCGGGCGACGGGACGGTGGTGTTGGCCTTCGGGTCCGGCGCGGACTGGGCCAGCGCGTCCAGCTTCACCGGGGTCAGCCACTTGTCGGACGAGGTCGCCGTCTGCAGCGCCCCGGCCAGCACCTTGGCGGTGGCGGCGGTCAGCTCGCGCGGCGGCATCACCAGCAGGCCGCGCTGGTTCTGCGGCTGCTCGTGGGTGATCGCGTAGGTCTCGGCGAGGAAGCGCTGGGCGGCCTCGGTCTGGTCCTTCGGGGTGTTCAGGTCCTTCTGGAAGGGTGCGGAGACCGCGTCGTCGGCGACCACCGCGGTCTGGCCGTTGCCGATCGGGCGCACCGCGGTCAGGGTGTAGTTGACCGAGTCCGGGTCGGGCATGCTCGTGCCGCTGGCCAGCACCAGGCCGCTGCCCGCCTGCCGGGCGATGCCGGTGATCTGCTGGTCGAGGTGGCCCTGGTACGGCCAGGCCACGTCGGAGCGGGTGTCCACGGAGAGCCGGCCCTCGACGGTCAGCCGGCCGGCCGTGGCCGCCTTGCTCAGCGCGGTGCCCATGCCGGCCAGGTCCGAGCCGTTGTGGGCGATCGAGGCGAGGTCGGGGTCGGCGTACGGCAGCGCGATGACCTGGTCGGTCGGCTTGGCGACGGCCGCCCGCAGCTTGTTCAGCCAGGCCTCGGCGGCGGCCGAGGGCGGGCGCGGGACGGTGTTGTCCTCGCGGGCGGGCTTGCCGCCGTCCTCGCTGCCCGGCTTCTGCACCCGGTACTGCTTGGTCATCGCGAAGGCGGCGTCCAGCAGGTCCGGATCGACCACCCAGGTCAGCCCGTCCAGCTTGGCGCCGGTGTCGACCAGCTCGTACAGCCGCCCGCCCGGGGCGAGCTCGGTGGCCAGGCTGTCGTCGCGCAGCACCGGGACGGTCTGGTCGTTCTCGGCGAAGGTCTGCGCGGCCAGCACCGGTGCGTGCACCAGCGGCCAGAGCGTGGTGACCTTGGTCGGCTGGGCCCCGTTGCCGCCCTGGGTGTACGGCAGGAAGGTGCGGGCGATGCCCAGGGGCCGGTCGCGCGGGTTGTCGGCGGTCGAGCCCCAGGCGTCCACCGCGAGCTCGTAGACGCCGCTCTCGGACAGCCCGAGGTCGCTGACCGCGACGCTCAGCGTGTACGGCTGGCTCTGGCCCGGGTTCAGCTCCGGCAGGGCGTACTGCGGGCTGTCCAGCTCCACCCCGTCCTCGCCCTTCGGCGTGGTCCGGGCGGCCACGCCCTGGAGCTCGCTGCGGCGCTGCAGGGGCTTGCTGGAGACCGGCTTGCGGACCGCCGCGTGGGCGCCCTTGAGCGCCGACTTGCCGGAGTTGGTGACGTGCCCGGTGATGGACACGGTGCCGTTCTGGACGGCCAGTTGCGGGCTCACCGACTCGATGGTCACCACCACCGGGTACTCCGCGCTGGCCGCGGCGTCGGTGGCCGGGCGGATGTTGCCGCCGGCCGGCAGCGCCGTCGCGGGGGCGGCCGTGAACAGGGCCAGGGCGGCCGCGCAGACGGCGGCGAAGCGGCGGGCGCGGCCGCGGCGGCGCCGCCCGTCGGTGGGACGCCCGGTGGGATCCGCGGTGCGTCCAGGCTGTCGGTGCGCCCCCAGGCCCGAGTGCCGTGCCGGCTCACTCACTCGTTTTCGCCCTCGCCGTTCTGTTCGATCGCTCGCTGCTGATGCTGTCCGCCCGGCGCTGGCGCCCGACGTTCCCCGCTCGACGTTCCTCGCTCGACGCCGTACGCCGTCCTGCTGCCGCGGAAAGTTCCGTCGGCACGGCGGCGCACGACACCGCATCCCCGGTTGCGGTGTCCGCGACTCGTCCACCGGCATGGTAACGATCCAGGCCGGGGTGCAGTGTTGCGGGCTCTGGGGTGAGACGCCCAAAACGCGCGGGCGGTTGACCTTCCGGGGCACGTACCCTTGTGAGCCGTGTCCACTGCCAATGAGCCCACCGCGCGCACCGACCGTTCCAGCACCCCCGAGCAGGCCGTCCCAGGCCTGAGCGAGGCCCAGACCCTGGGGTTGCAAGAGCTGCTGCGGGTGTCGCCGGTGGCCGACGAGATCGCCCGCCGGTTCCAGGCGGCCGGTCACCGGCTGGCGCTGGTCGGCGGCTCGGTGCGGGACGCGCTGCTCGGCCGGCTCGGCAACGACCTGGACTTCACCACGGACGCCCGGCCGCAGCAGGTGCTCAAGCTGGTCAAGGGCTGGGCGGACGCGGTCTGGGACGTCGGCATCGCCTTCGGCACCGTCGGCGCCCGCAAGGACACCCCCGAGGGCTCCTTCCTGATCGAGATCACCACCTACCGCTCCGAGGCGTACGACCGCACCTCCCGCAAGCCCGAGGTGAGCTACGGCGACACCATCGAGCAGGACCTGGTCCGCCGGGACTTCACGGTCAACGCGATGGCCGTCGACCTGCCCGGCCGCGGCTTCGTCGACCCGCACCGCGGACTGGAGGACCTGGAGGCCCGGGTGCTGCGCACCCCCGCCACCCCCGAGGAGTCCTTCTCCGACGACCCGCTGCGGATGATGCGGGCCGCCCGCTTCGCCGCCCAGCTGGACTTCGACCCGGCGCCCGAGGTGGTCGCCGCGATGACCGCGATGGCCGAGCGGATCACCATCGTCTCGGCCGAGCGGGTGCAGGCCGAGCTGAACAAGCTGCTGCTGGCCGAGCACCCGGTGAAGGGCCTGCGGCTGCTGGTGGACACCGGCCTGGCCGGGTACGTGCTGCCGGAGCTGCCCGCGCTGCAGTTGGAGCGCGACGAGCACCACCGGCACAAGGATGTCTACGAGCACTCGCTGACCGTCCTGGAGCAGGCCGTCGACCTGGAGCAGGACGGCCCGGACCTCACCCTGCGGCTGGCCGCGCTGCTGCACGACATCGGCAAGCCGCGCACCCGCCGCTTCGAGTCGGACGGCCGGGTCTCCTTCCACCACCACGAGGTGGTCGGCGCCAAGATGACCCGCAAGCGGATGCGCGAGCTCAAGTACTCCAAGGAGCTCACCGAGGACGTCTCGCGCCTGGTCGAGCTGCACCTGCGCTTCCACGGCTACGGCGGCGGCGAGTGGACCGACTCCGCGGTGCGCCGCTACGTCACCGACGCCGGGCCGCTGCTGGGCCGCCTGCACGCGCTGACCCGCTCCGACTGCACCACCCGCAACAAGAAGAAGGCCGCCGCGCTCTCGCGCACCTACGACGGCCTGGAGGAGCGGATCGCCGAACTGGCGGCGCAGGAGGAGCTGGACGCCATCCGCCCGGCGCTGGACGGCAACCAGATCATGGAGCTGCTCGGGCTGAAGCCGGGCCCGCAGATCGGCCGGGCGTACAAGCACATGCTCGAACTGCGGCTGGAGAACGGGCCGATGGAGCACGACGAGGCGGTCGCGGCGCTGCGGGCCTGGTGGGCCGAGCAGCCGCAGGGCTGACCGACGCGCGGCGGCCGCCCCCTCGACGGAGGGGGCGGCCGCCGTGTGCCGTTCCGGCTCAGCCGTTCACGTGCTTCAGGCAGAGCACGTAGTCCAGCGAGGGGAACTTGGTGTAGGTCCGGGTGTAGGTGCTGTCCGACTTCGGCTGCTTCTGGCAGACCTTCTCGTCCGAGGTGGCGAGGTACTTGTAGACCACCTTGTACTGCGCCTTGGCGTCGGTGCAGGGCAGCACGGTGATCTTCGGGTGGTCGTCGGAGGTCGCGCCGGTGTTGTTCTCGTTGCGCAGGCAGTCGCCGACGCCGGCGTTGTCCACGTCGTCCTTGGCCGCGGGCGTCGCGGGCGGCGGCAGGGTGATGCTCGGCAGGGTGAAGGACGGCAGTGGCAGCGGCGGCGGCGGAGTGTAGCTGTAGGTGGGCGACGGCAGCGGGGCCGGCGAGAAGGTGATCGTGCTGTCGCGGGTCGGCGAGGTGATCGGGGTGCCCGGGTCGTGCTTGGGACCGATCACGCCGGTGACGACCAGGATCCCGGTGGTCAGCATCGCCGCCGGCACCAGCAGCATGGCCAGGTGCGGGCGGCCGGTGAGCGGCCGGCCCGGGTCGAGCTGCGGGCCGTGGGTGCCCGGCACGGGCGGCGGCAGCCGCTTGATCCGGTTGTGGGCGCCGAGGTTGAGCAGCAGGGTGATCAGGGTCAGCAGCGGCGAGGCCCAGCTCCACCAGCCCTGGACGAGCGTCCTGGCGGACATGTCGCGCACGGTGGCCGTCCCGCAGGTGAGGCAGAACGGGCCGTGCATCCGCAGCATCCGCCAGGCGACCAGCAGGCCCTGGTGGCCGCGGACGGTGGCGCGTACGGCCGGGAAGCCCCCGCAGAAGCGGCAGTGCTCGCCGTCCATCGGGGCCGGCGGCGGATAGCCGTAGCCGTACCCGGGCGGCTGGGCGCCGTACGGCTGCTCCGGCGGCGGCGGGGCGCTCGGGTAGCCGTAGCCGTAGCCGTAGCCGTAGCCGTAACCGGGCGGCGGTGGGGGCGGCGGCGGTGCGCCGTACGGGCCGCCGGCGTACGGGTTGCCGTCGCCGGGCGGCGGGCCGTAGGGCTGCTGCGGTGGCGGCGGAGGCGGAACGGACAAGGGGTCCCCCGGGAAAAGGATGTCGGCGGAAGGTCAGGACGTCTTGACCGGCGGGTAGCCGGCGGTGGGGGTCAGGGGGCCGAGGCAGAGCACGTACCGCGTCTTGTTCCAACGGCGGCCGCTCTTGCCCGAGACGGCGCTGGTGGTTTGCGGGGTCTGCCGGCAGCGGGTCACGTCGGTGGTGCCGGTGAACTTCGACAGCACCTTGTAATTCGCCTTGCTGTCAGTGCAGTTGACGATCTCGACGGCGCGCGGGCCGCTCACCCGGACGCAGTCGCCGGGCTTGGCGCTGCTGACACCGGGGCCGGTCAGGAAGTAGCCGACCGCGAGTGCGACGCAGGCTCCGAGCACGCCGGCGATCCGCAGCTTGGAGCGGGCGGTGCGCTTGGCGGGCGGCGGGGGCGTCGCGCCGGGCTGGGGGTAGCCGTACGGCCCGGCGGGCGGCTGCTGGCCGTACGGCGGCTGACCGTGGGGGGCCTGGCCGTAGGGCGGTTGGGCGTACGGCGACGCGGGCGGAGCCGGCTGCGCGTACGGCGGCTGGGCGTACGAGGGGGGCGGCGGGCCGAAGCCGGGCGCCGCGGCCGGCGGCGGCCCGTACGGACCGGTCGGTGTGCTCATCGGATCGTCCCCCGAGACCTCGTGCTGTCGCTCCGACAGGTTTACGTACCTTAGCGACCGGGTCGGACGCAATCAGTTCGGTGGCCGTCCGGGTTTTCGGGACGAGGTGGTTGCGATTCCGGGACCGGCCGGTGTCACCGGGCGTCGCCGGGGAGCGGACCGGACCGCCGGGCCGCCCGCAGGTACCAGAGCGCGGTCAGCGCGTACACCACGGCCACCCCGACGACCACCGTGACCGAGCGGCCGGACAACGGCAGCACCAGCGCGGTGACCAGCGCGGCGGCCACGAAGGCGACGTTGAACAGCACGTCGTAGATGGCGAAGACCCGGCCGCGGAACTCGTCCTCGACCGACTCCTGCACCACGGTGTCGGCGCAGATCTTGGTGCCCTGGGTGACCACCCCGAGCAGCAGGGCGGCGGCCAGAGTGGGGATCGGGGCGAAGAACAGGCCCAGCGCCGGGACGAAGACCACTGGGGCGAGCAGGCAGGCCGTCATCCAGCCGGCCAGGCCCAGCCGACGGGTGCACCAGGGGCTGACCACCGCGGCGACGAAGAACCCGGCGGCGGACAGGCCGACCGCCTGACCGAGGGTGGCCAGCCCGGCCGCACTGTCGGTCGGGTCGTTGAAGGTGTACCGGGCGAGCATCACCACCACCACGATCAGCACGCCGTAGCAGAACCGGGCCGCGGTGACGGCGGCCAGCGCGTGCACCGCGGGGCGGCAGTCCCGGACCAGGTGGCGGACGGCGGCGCCGAGTTCGACGGCGGCCCGCAGCAGCGCCTGGCCGAGCGCGGGACGCTCGCCGTGCCGCTCCGGGCCGAGCAGGTCACGGTCCATCCGGCGGGCGGCCAGCGCGGCCGACAGGTAGAGCAGCGAGGCGACGGTCACCAGCGCGGCGTCCGCCTGCGGCCCGGGGGCCATCAGCTGGTGCAGCAGGAAACCGAGGCCCCCGCCGCAGGCGGCGGCCACCGTGCCGAGGGTGGGGGAGAGGGCGTTGGCGGTGACCAGCCGGTCCTGTTCGACCACCCGCGGCAGGGCGGCGGAGAGGCCGGCCAGGATGAACCGGTTGAGCGCGGTGACCAGCAGCGCCGAGGCGAAGAACAGCCAGGTCGGCGCCTGGACCAGGAGCAGCGCACCGGTGCCCAGCCCCAGCCCGAAGCGGGCCAGGTTGCCGAAGTAGAGCACCTGGCGACGGCGCCAGCGGTCCAGCAGCACCCCGGCGAACGGGCCGATCACCGAGAACGGCAGCAGCATCACGGCCAGCACCGAGGCGATGTCGGCGGGGGAGGACTGCTTCTCGGGGGAGAAGACCACATAGGCGGCGAGCGAGACCTGGAAGACGCCGTCGGAGAGCTGGGAGAGCACCCGGGCGGTCAGCAGCCTGCGGAAGTCCTGGCCGCGGAGCAGACCGAGGAGCGTGGCACGGTGCGCGGACTGGTGGGTGCTGCCGTTCTCGGTGATCGCCACCCGCCCAGGGTGCCATGGAACCGGTCGCCGTTTCACGTGAAACATTCGCTGCGAAAACGTGAAGGGCTCACGATCCGAGGATCGTGAGCCCTTCCGGCAGACTACGAGCAGTCAGCTCCGAGTCCTCGGTGCTGCGCTCAGCGCTCAGTGTTCGACAGTCGCGAACTTCGCTGCGCTCAGCGCTCGACCTCGCCGCGGATGAACTTCTCGACGTTCTCCTTGGCCTCGTCGTCGAAGTACTGGACCGGCGGGGACTTCATGAAGTACGAGGAGGCCGACAGGATCGGGCCGCCGATGCCGCGGTCCTTGGCGATCTTCGCGGCGCGGACGGCGTCGATGATGACACCGGCGGAGTTCGGGGAGTCCCAGACCTCCAGCTTGTACTCCAGGTTCAGCGGGACGTCGCCGAACGCGCGACCCTCCAGGCGGACGTACGCCCACTTGCGGTCGTCCAGCCAGGCCACGTAGTCCGAGGGACCGATGTGGACGTTCTTGGCGCCCAGCTCGCGGTCACGGATCTGCGAGGTGACGGCCTGGGTCTTGGAGATCTTCTTGGACTCCAGGCGCTCGCGCTCGAGCATGTTCTTGAAGTCCATGTTGCCGCCGACGTTCAGCTGCATGGTGCGCTCGAGGATGACACCGCGGTCCTCGAACAGCTTGGCCATCACGCGGTGCGTGATGGTGGCGCCGACCTGGGACTTGATGTCGTCACCGACGATCGGCACGCCGGCCTCGGTGAACTTGTCCGCCCACTCCTTGGTGCCCGCGATGAACACCGGCAGGGCGTTCACGAAGGCGACCTTGGCGTCGATGGCGCACTGGGCGTAGAACTTGGCCGCGGCCTCGGAACCGACGGGCAGGTAGCAGACCAGGACGTCGACCTGCTGGTCCTTGAGGACCTGGACGACGTCGACCGGGGTCTCGTCCGACTCCTCGATGGTCTCCCGGTAGTACTTACCGAGGCCGTCGAGGGTGTGGCCGCGCTGGACGGTCACGCCGGTCGGCGGGACGTCGCAGATCTTGATGGTGTTGTTCTCGCTGCTGCCGATGGCGTCGGCCAGGTCGAAGCCGACCTTCTTGGCGTCGACGTCGAAGGCCGCGACGAACTCCACGTCACGGACGTGGTAGTCGCCGAACTGGACGTGCATCAGGCCGGGGACCTTGCCGGCCGGGTCGGCGTCCTTGTAGTACTCGACACCCTGCACCAGCGACGCGGCGCAGTTGCCCACGCCCACGATGGCTACGCGAACCGAACCCATTCCGGTTGCTCCCTGTGATCTCATGAGGGCCGCCGGGGTCGACGGCACTCGTCCTGCTTCTTCGAATGACTGCTTGTACGGGCGCGCGGGGCGCCCACTCCTGCCGCGCGGCACTGGCCTGACGCGGTGTCAGCGCTCCTGGGCGGAGCGCCCCGGGCGGTCGTACGGTGGCCCGGACGGGTCGGGGGACCCGGCCTCCTGGCCACGGCCGTCCGAAGTCGTGGGGGGTGTGGCGGTGCCGCTCCCGCCGGTGGAGGGCCGGCCGGTGCGGTTGGCCCGCTCGGTCTCGATCAGCTCGTTGAGCCACCGGACCTCGCGTTCCACCGACTCCAGGCCGTGCCGCTGGAGTTCGACGGTGTAGTCGTCGAACCGTTCGCGGGCCCGGGCCAGCGAACCGCGCATCCGCTCCAGGCGCTCCTCCAGCCGGCTGCGGCGGCCTTCCAGGACGCGCATCCGGACGGCCCGGTCGGTCTGGCCGAAGAAGGCGAAGTGGACGCCGAAGCGCTCGTCCTCCCAGGCGTCCGGACCGGAGTCGGCGAGCAGTTCCTCGAACCGCTGCTTGCCCTCGGGGGAGAGCCGGTAGACGATCTTCGACCGCTTGCCGTTGAGCGCGGTGGCCGGGACGTACTCGACGTCCGGGTTGTCCTCGACCAGGAAACCCTGGGCGACCAGGCTCTTCAGGCACGGGTAGAGCGTTCCGTAGGAGAGCGCCCGTAGCGCTCCGAGCAGGATGTTGAGCCGCTTGCGCAGCTCGTAGCCGTGCATCGGGGCGTCGTGGAGCAGACCGAGAACGGCGAACTCCAGCACTCCTGAGCGCCTGCCCACCGCCGTCCTCCTCCCTCTCGACCTTCGCTCCGGCCGCTGCATCGGCGGTATACCGCTTCGATGTATCGGCTCGATATATCGAGAACAGTAAACCCGACCCTCGGAAGGGGCAAGGGGGGCACGCGTGAATGTGATCACAAGCCGACGCGCGGGTGGGGTTGGCAACGGGCGTGTAATGATCTGACGCCGTTTTGAGGTTATTGGCGACTGATGCCCGATTAGTTGTGATTCAACGCTGCGTACGCTGTCGCGTGTGCACGAGGACCAACCTCCGGGGTTAGGGCGGTCCGAGCATCGGACAGGAACCCTGCCTTCAGGCCGACCGGGCCTGGCGAGGAGCGGCTGGAAACATGAGCGAGCGACGGCGAAGGACGCCCAACCCGGGCGGTGACGGGCAGCAGCCCCCGGGAGGCGGCGGCCGTCGGGGAGGCCCCGGCCCCGACGAGCTGGCCTCGGACGGGATCGGCCGCCGACGCCCGCCGGGCGTCCGGGAGACCGCCCAACAGCCGCGGATGGGCCGGGCCGAGATGCGCAAGGCCGCGCAGAAGAAGGGGAAGGGCGGCCGGCGCGGTGCCGCCGCCGCTTCCGCCGCGGCCGCCGCCGATCCCGGCAAGAAGCGCTTCATCGACTACCCGCGCTGGGGCAAGACCGGGTTCCGGCGCTGGCTGCCGTCCTGGAAGCAGTGGCTGAGCGCCTTCCTGCTGTTCTTCGCCACCGGCGTGGCCGTCGTGTTCTACCTGTACCAGACCACCACCGTCCCGCAGCTCAAGGACCTGGTGAAGGACCAGAACACCATCTACTACTGGGCCGACGGTTCGGAGATGACCCGCAAGGGCGACACCAACCGGCAGATCGTCGAGCTCAGCGACATCAGCCCCACCCTGCAGAACGCCGTCATCTCGGCCGAGAACGAGACCTTCCGCACCGACAGCGGCATCGACCCCAAGGGCATGCTGCGCGCCGTCTACAACATGGCGAAGGGCGGTGAGACCCAGGGCGCCTCGACGATCACCCAGCAGTACGTGAAGAACGCCTACCTGAGCCAGGAACAGACGATCACTCGTAAGGCGAAGGAGTTCTTCATCACGCTGAAGATCAATCAGACCAAGAGCAAGGACGACATCCTCAAGGGCTACCTCAACACCAGCTGGTTCGGTCGCAACGCCAACGGTGCCCAGGCCGCCGCCCAGGCGTACTACGGCGTCAACGCCAAGGACCTGAACCTCTGTCAGAGTGCCATGCTGGCCGGACTGCTGAAGGGGGCCAACTACTACGACCCCTCCAAGGCGGCCAACCACGACCGCGCGGTGGAGCGCTGGAAGTGGATCCTGGACCGGATGGTGACCACCCACAACACCACGCCGGAGGAGCGGGCGAAGTGCACCACCTTCCCCGAGCCGATCCCGGTGAAGTCCAGCTCCAACATGAACGGTGAGATCAGCTACCTGGTCGACACCGCCAACCAGTACGTGATGGCCACCGACAAGTCGATCACCGCGCAGATGATCGACAAGGGCGGTCTGAAGATCTACACGACCTTCGAGAAGGACAAGGTCGACGCCCTGAAGAAGGCCGTCGACGACGTCAAGGCCGAGAACCTCGACCCGCAGAAGCGTCCCAACAACGACACCTTCGTCCAGTTCGGCGCCGCCAGCATCAAACCCGGTGACGGCGCGATGGTCGCCATCTACGGCGGCGACGGCGTGGAGAACGGGCACTTCGACAACAATGCCAACGCCGGCGGTGTGCAGGTCGGCTCGACCTTCAAGCCCTTCGTGCTGGCCACCGCGATGCAGACCGGGGTGCAGACCGCGAAGGACGGCGACGGCAAGCCGAAGCGGATCAACGCCGACAGCCGCTACCTCGCCGACGACATGTCCGAGATCCGCAAGCCGGACGGCTCACTGGTGATCGGTGACGACGGCAAGCCCTACCGGCAGAAGAACGAGGACTCCGGCAAGCGCGGCTACGTCTCGCTGCGGCAGGCCATGCAGTGGTCGTACAACGTGCCCTTCGTCCAGCTCAACCAGGACGTCGGCGGCCCCGCGGTGGCCGACATGGCCGTGCAGATGGGCATCAAGCGGGAGAGCCTGGCCGACCCGAAGACCGCGACCTTCCCGCTCGGCACCTCCACCATCAGCCCGATCCGGATGGCCACCGGCTACGGCACCCTGGCGGCCAGCGGCAAGGAGGCCGAGCCCTACTCGGTCACCAAGGTCGAGGTGGACGGCAAGGAGCGCCCGGGCTTCGGCAAGAAGGACGTCAAGGTGGCGCTGGAGCCGGCCGTCGCCGACAACGTCACCGACGTGCTGGTGAACGTGGCCAAGAACGGTACCGGTACCAAGACCAACTCCCTGGGCCGCCCGGTGGCCGGCAAGACCGGTACCACCGACCAGAACAAGTCGGCCTGGTGGGTGGGCTACACCCCGCAGCTGGTGACCAGCGTCGCGATGTGGCGCGAGGACCCCAACAAGCACGACCGGGAGTCGCTCAACGGCACCGGCGGCAAGGAGTCCATCCACGGTGGTGACATCCCCACCGACGTCTTCACCCGGTACATGAAGGCCGCCCTGGCCAACGAGAAGAAGATGGACTTCCCGACCCCCCAGCCGGTCGGCACCGAGGTGGACTCCTCCGGTGCGCCGTCCACGGCCACCGCCTCGCCGACCCAGACGGCCTCTTCCACGCCGACCACGGTGGAGACCCAGCAGCCGACCCAGCAGCCCAACCAGCCGCAGCCGCCGCAGCCCACCCACGACGGGGGCTGTGTGCCGGGCGTCGACTGCCAGCCGACCCAGCAGCCGACCAGTCCCACCCACAAGCCGAGGCCGACGGACACCTGCGGCGGCCTCATCGGCGGCCTCTGCCCGTCGACGCCGCCGCCCGGCGGCAACGGCGGTGCCGGCGGTGCCGGTGGCAACGGCGGTGGTGCGGGTGGCAACGGCGCCGGCGGCGCCAACGGTGCGGGCGGCACCGGCGGCAAGCCGACCCCGAGCAGCACCACCGGCGGCGGCCTCCAAGGCGGCGGAGCGGCCGCACAGTAGCCAGGCCGGCCGGTCCGGCCGGTAAGACGGCAGAGCGGCGGTGGCGGTCCTCCCCGGAGGGCCGCCACCGCCGTTTCGTCACGTTTGGCCGCCCGCGCCCCACCGGCACCGCCGGACCACCGCGGGGTCCTCCTCGTCGCGGCGCATCCGGTGCGGCAGGATGTCCGGCATGACGTCGAGCGATCGTGACGAAACCGCGGGCCCGCACGGGCCCGGTGGCGCCGCAGGGCCCACCCCGGCAGCCGTCGCCACGGCCGCGCCCCCGGTCAACACCGTGGTCGTCCCGGCCGACGAGGACCGGGTGGCGGCGGCCGGCAGCGAGGTGTTCGGCGGCCCGCCCGGCCGACGGGCGCTGCTCGGCGTCTCCTGGTGGATCCCGGTGCGGGTGCTGGCGCTGGTGGTGATCGTGGTCTCGGCGCTCGGCATGGTGCACAACCTGCCGTGCTACCAGCAGGCCTGGTTCCAGCCGGGCTCGCCGCAGTACATCCACGCCTGCTACAGCGACGTCCCGCACCTGTTCTCCGGTCGCGGCTTCGCGGCCGGGCTGCACCCGTACGTGGACCGGATCCCCGGCACCACGGGGGACCTCCAGTACCTGGAGTACCCGGTGCTGACCGGCCTGTTCATGCAGGTCGCGGCCTGGCTGACGCCCGGCGGCGGCACCGAGCAGGACCAGGAGCAGTGGTTCTGGGTGATCAACGCCGGGCTGCTGATGGCCTGCGCGGTGGTCGCCGCGGTCGCGCTCTCGCGCACCCACCGCCGCCGCCCCTGGGACGCGCTGCTGTTCGCGCTCTCGCCGATCCTGCTGCTCAACGGCACGATCAACTGGGACCTGCTGGCGGTCGCGCTGGCCGCCGTGGCGATGGCCTGGTGGGCCCGCTCCAAGCCGGTCTGGGCCGGCGTCTTCATCGGCCTGGCCACCGCCGCCAAGCTCTACCCGCTGCTGCTGCTCGGCCCGCTGCTGGTGCTCTGCTGGCGGGCCGGGAAGTGGCGCGAGTTCCGCCTGGCGCTCGGCGGCGCGGTGGGCTCCTGGCTGCTGGTCAACCTGCCGATCATGCTGGCCAACTGGCAGGGCTGGTCGACCTTCTACGTGTTCAGCAAGCACCGGGGCGAGGACTACGGCTCGTTCTGGCTGATCCTGATGCAGAACCGCGGGGTGGCGCTGGCCGACCTCGACCTCTACATCGGCGTGCTGATGGTGCTGGGCTGCGCGGCCATAGCGTGGCTCGGTCTCGCGGCGCCGCGCCGGCCGCGGTTCGCCCAGCTGGCCTTCCTGGTGGTCGCGCTGTTCGTGCTGGTGAACAAGGTGTACTCGCCGCAGTACGCGCTCTGGCTGCTGCCGCTCGCGGCGCTGGCCCGGCCACGCTGGCGCGACCTGCTGATCTGGCAGGCCTGCGAGGTGCTCTACACCCTGGGCATCTGGTCCCACCTGGGCTTCGTCACCGGACCCAAGCAGCACGGGATCGGCGAGCCCTGGTACCACTTCGCGATCGTGCTGCACCTGCTCGGCACGCTCTACCTGGTCGTGCTGGTGGTCCGGGACGCCCTGTACCCGGACCGCGACCCGGTCCGCTGGGACGGCAGCGACGACCCCTCCGGCGGGGTGCTCGACCACGCCCCGGACGTGGTCACGCTGGGCGCCGCCCGGCGGCTGCACGAGGCCGAGGGCTACCCCGGACACGGGTCGGCCGACTCCTTCGAGCAGTGGTTGGAGGAGCCACGGCGGTCGGAGCCGGCCGAGGAGAAGGCCTGACGAAGGGTCCGGGGGCGGGGACCGCCCCCGGACCCTTCCGCCCGGGTCGGACACGCCCTAGCGGTCCACCACCCGGTCGAAGTGGGTGGTGGTGTGCCGGACCTGGAGGCCCAGCTCGTCGCCGATCACCGGGGGCGCGGTCTCCCCGTCCAGGAACAGCAGCGAGACCTGCATGTGCGGCGGCTCGGCGAACCAGAGCTGCTTGCCCGCCCAGTGGAACGGCGACTTGGTCTTGTTGACGGTCGCCAGCCCGGCCCGGGCGATGCCCTTGGCGCGGGCGCCCATGCTGGCCACGTACTTGGGCGCCTCCAGGCCGATGCCGTGCGCGGTGCCGCCGGCGACCACCAGCAGGTGGCCGTCGGAGGGCGCCGGGTGCTGGCGGTAGCCGTAGCGGTCGCCCTTGCGGACCGGGGTGACGTCCAGCACCGTGGCCCGGACCTCCAGCGCGCCGTGGTCGCCCAGCCAGAGCCGGGTGCCGATCCGGGACCGGAAGACGGTGCCCGGGTAGCGCTGGGTCAGCTGGTCCATGCCGGCCGCGCCGAGGTGGCTGACGAAGACGGTGTGCACCGGGATGCCCGCCGCCTTCGCGGTGTCCACCCAGTACGCGACCTCCTCGACCGGGCTGGAGCCGTCCGGCCGGTCCATCGGCAGGTGCAGCGCGAGGCCCTCGAAGGAGACGCCGTCCAGTTCGGCGGCGACGGTGCGCAGGTCGGCCGCGCTCACGCCGTGCCGGCGCATGGTGGTCATGCACTCCAGCACCACCCGGGCGCCGTGCAGCGAGCGCAGCGCGTCCACGCCGGCCACCGTCCGGATCACCCGGGCGTGCGGCAGCGGGAGCACCTCCTCGCCGACCCGGTACGGGGTGAGCACCAGCAGCTCGCCGCCGTACCACTCGGCGACGTCGGCCGCCTCGTACGCGGTGCCGACGGCCAGCACACCGGTGCCCAGCAGCGTCGCCTCCTCGGCCAGCCGGTGGTTGCCCAGGCCGTAGCCGTTCCCCTTGGCGACGGGCACCAGGCCGGGGAACTCGGCCAGGACGGAGCGCTGGTGGGTGCGCCAGCGTTCGGTGTCCAGGTAGAGCGACAGCGTCATCGGGGCAGCCTCCTCAGCGGCGGGACATGTAGAGGTCGAGGGCCTTGTGCAGCAGCTTGTTCAGCGGGAAGTCCCACTCGCCGAGGTACTCGGCCGCCTGGCCGCCGGTGCCGACCTTGAACTGGATCAGACCGAACAGGTGGTCGTTCTCGTCCAGGGTGTCGCTGATGCCGCGCAGGTCGTACACGCCGCCGCCGAGGGCGTAGGCGTCGCGCATCATCCGCCACTGGATCGCGTTGGACGGCTTGACCTCGCGCTTGTGGTTGGCCGAGGCGCCGTAGGAGTACCAGACGTGCTCGCCGACCACCAGCATGGTGGTCGAGGCCAGCGGCTCGCCCTCGTGGTAGGCGATGTACAGCCGCATCCGGTTCGGGTCCTCGGAGTTGAGGGCGTTCCACATGCGCTGGAAGTAGGCCAGCGGGCGCGGGGTGAACTTGTCGCGGTCGGCGGTGACCAGGTAGAGCTGGTGGAAGATCGGCAGCTCGTCGTAGCCGCCCTGGACCACCTCGACGCCGCTCTTCTCGGCCTTCTTGATGTTGCGGCGCCAGAGCTGGTTGAAGCCCTTCTGGATGTCGTCCAGCGAGCGGTTGGCCAGCGGCACCTGGTAGACGTAGCGCGGCTGGACGTCGCCGAAGCCGGCGCCGCCGTCCTCGCCCTGCAGCCAGCCGGCCTTGCGCAGCCGGTCGGCCACCTCGAAGGCGCGCGCCTCGTACCAGTCGGCCTCGATGTCGCGCAGGCGCTTGGCCTGCTTGCCGGCGATGGCCTCCTTGATGGTGGCGGCGTTCCAGCGGCGGATGACCACCGGCGGGCCCATCTTCACCGAGAAGGCGCCCTGCGACTTCAGGTGCGCCAGCATCGGGGAGAGCCAGCGGTCCAGGTCCCGGTCGAACCAGTCGATCACCGGGCCCTCGGGCAGGTAGGCGAGGTAGCGCTTGACCTTCGGCAGCTGGCGGTAGAGCACCAGGCCCGCCCCGACCAGCTGGTTGTGCTCGTCGAACCAGCCGATCGACTCCGAGCGCCACTCGGCCTTCACGTCACCCCAGGCCGGCACCTGCATGTGGCTGGCCGAGGCGCGGCTCCTGATGAAGGCGAGGTGCTCCTCGCGGGTGATCGTCCTCAGGCGCAGGCTCATTGCTCGGTGCTCCTCGTCGGTCGGGCTGCGGTGGCCCCAGGTTCTCGGGCTCGACCCTATCGTCCGGGGCCCGGGAGCCCGCCGCTGCGGGCACGACGGCGCCCCCGTCGGGTACCTGTCTCTTGAGCAGATACGCGACGGGGGCGCCGAGGGTTCCTGGAGCGGGGCGCTCAGCCCCAGAGACCGCCCCGGGCGAGCCCGAGGTAGAAGCCGATCGCGGAGGCGCCGAGGGTGATCATCAGGACGAAGCGCTCGGCGGTGGTGACCGAGACGAACATGCCCCACAGCCCGGTGATGATCCCGGCCAGGCCGGTCCACGAGGTCAGCAGGTGCAGGTTGTGGAAGAACGACGTGGTGAAGGCGATCACGCCGAGGACGGCGGTCAGGGCCACCAGGGTGTTCTCTCGGGGGTGCGGGTGGCCGTCGGTGTTCAGCGTGAGGGCGGGCATGCGGTGGACGGACTGGGCCATGGGTCCCACCTCCTGGCGTGGAGACGAACGGGCAGGAATCCCGTTCCGTCCAGATTGCGGCGGTTGGGTCCGTCTCACAACCCCTATGCGTTTTGTTCGGCCGTCCGGGTGCAGGTAGGCTGTGCCGTCTGCACTGGTGTAGTTGTGCCCCCTTGCGCCCTCTTCCGGGCGACACCCTCTTTCGGGTGGTCGGGGTCCGACTGTCCGACCCGGCCGCTACGGTGGGCCCGGAGTCGTCACCGCACCGGTGCCGACGCTACGCACAACCCTCCTGCCACGGAGAGACCGTGGCCGCTGAGTCCAAAGGAGGTGGGTTACTCATGCGTCACTACGAGCTGATGGTCATCCTCGACCCCTCGGTCGAGGAGCGCGCTGTCTCCCCCCTGATCGAGAACTTCCTCACCGTCGTCCGCAACGGCGGCGGCAAGGTCGAGAAGGTCGACACCTGGGGTCGTCGCCGCCTGGCTTACGAGATCAACAAGCAGTCCGAGGGCATCTACTCGGTCATCGACCTCAAGGCCACGCCTGAGGTCGTCAAGGAGCTCGACCGCCAGCTGGGCCTGAGCGAGTCGGTTCTGCGGACCAAGGTCCTGCGCCCGGAGACCCACTGAGCCAACCCGAGGCCTTCGGGTCTCGGGTAGCTCGCGTCCGCTGTTTCACGTGAAACAGCGGTGAACGGACATCTTCCCGAGAGGTCATCACCACCATGGCAGGCGAGACCGTCATCACCCTCGTCGGCAATCTCGTCGACGACCCCGAGCTGCGCTTCACCCCGTCGGGTGCGGCGGTCGCGAAGTTCCGCATCGCGTCCACCCCCCGCACCTTCGACCGTCAGACGAACGAGTGGAAGGACGGCGAGAGCCTCTTCCTCACGTGCAACGTCTGGCGGCAGCCGGCGGAGAACGTGGCCGAGTCGCTGCAGCGCGGCATGCGCGTCATCGTGCAGGGCCGACTGCGCCAGCGGTCTTACGAGACCAAGGAAGGCGAGAAGCGGACGGTCTTCGAGGTCGAGGTCGACGAGGTCGGCCCGAGCCTGCGCTCGGCGACCGCCAAGGTCACCCGGGCCAACCGGTCCGGTGGTCCCGGCGGCGGCTTCGGCGGCCAGCAGGGTGGCGGCGGCGGCCAGGGCGGCGGTTGGGGCGGCGGTGGCGGTCAGCAGGGCGGCGGCAACTGGGGTGGCAACTCCGGTGGCGGTCAGTCCGGCCCCTCCGACGACCCGTGGGCGTCCAGCGCTCCGTCCGGTGGAAACCAGGGCGGCGGCGGCTGGGGCGGCGCCCCGTCCGGCGGCGGTTACTCAGAAGAGCCTCCGTTCTAAGAGCTGACAGATTTCGTGCGGCCCGGCCGCAGGCGTCCCCGGACGCCGGCCGGGCCGTGAACCCCAAATGGAGCACACCATGGCGAAGCCGCCTGCTCGCAAGCCTAAGAAGAAGGTTTGCGCGTTCTGCAAGGACAAGGTCAACTACGTTGACTACAAGGACACGAACCTGCTGCGGAAGTACATCTCCGACCGCGGAAAGATCCGTGCCCGCCGGGTCACCGGCAACTGCACCCAGCACCAGCGTGACGTCGCCACGGCCGTGAAGAACAGCCGTGAGATGGCGCTGCTGCCCTACACCAGCACCGCGCGCTAAGAGAGGGTGACCAAGTAATGAAGATCATCCTCACGCACGAGGTGCCGGGTCTCGGCTCCGCCGGCGAGGTCGTCGAGGTCAAGGACGGCTACGCCCGCAACTTCCTGGTCCCGCGTGGCTTCGCCATCCGCTGGACCAAGGGTGGCCAGAAGGACGTCGACGCGATCCGTCGCGCCCGCAAGATCCACGCCATCCAGACCCTCGACGCCGCCAACGACGTCAAGGGCAAGCTCGAGGGCGTCCAGGTCAAGCTGGCCGTTCGCTCGGGCGACGCCGGCCGTCTGTTCGGCTCGGTGACCCAGGCCGACGTCGTCGAGGCCATCAAGGCTGCCGGCGGCCCGGCCGTGGACAAGCGCGCCGTCGCGATCGCCTCGCCGATCAAGACCGTGGGCACCCACAAGGTCTCGGTCAAGCTGCACTCGGACGTCGTGGCCAACCTCGACGTCGCCGTCGTGGCTGCCTGAGCTTCCTAGCAGTGGCCTGAGGGCCGGACTCCCCCCGGGGAGTCCGGCCCTCGGTCGTTCCCGGGCCGGCTCAGCCCCGGACCGCCCCGGTGACCAGCCAGCGGCCGCCGCGGGCGCGGGCCACCAGGAACACCGCGCGGACCAGCATGAACAGGTTCATCGCCCACCACAGCCCGGCCAGCCCGCTGCCGGTGGCCGGCACCGCCAGGGCCGCCGGGGCGAACAGCGCCAGGGTGGCGAGCGAGGCCCGGGCCAGGTACGGGCCGTCCCCGGCGCCCATCAGCACGCCGTCCAGCACGAAGACCAGGCCGGCCACCGGCTGGCAGAGCGCGACCAGCAGCAGGGCCGTGTGCAGCTGCCCCTGGACCACCGGGTCCGGGGTGAACAGCGGGACGAACAGCGGCCGGGCGAGCACCACCAGCAGGCCGAGCACCACCCCGGAGCCCACGCCCCACTCGACCATCCGCCGGGTCGCCGCGCGGGCGCCCGGGGCGTCCGAGGCGCCCAGGTGGCGGCCGATGATGGCCTGCCCGGCGATCGCGATGGCGTCCAGCGCGAAGGCCAGGAAGCCGAACAGCGTCATCGCGATCTGGTGCGCGGCCACCTGGTCGTCGCCGAGCCGGGCGGCCACCGCGGTGGCGAGCATCAGCACCGCGCGCAGGCTGACCGTGCGCACCAGCAGCGGGCCGCCGGCCCGGGCACCGGCCCGGATGCCGACCGGGTCCGGCCGCAGCGAGGCCCGCTCCCGGCGGGCGCCGCGGACCACCACGACCAGGTAGGCGACCGCCATCCCGGTCTGGGTCAGGACGGTGCCCCAGGCCGAGCCGGCCACCCCGAGCCCGGCGCCGTACACCAGGCCGACGTTCAGGCCGATGTTGGCGGTGAAGCCCGCGACGGCCACCAGCAGCGGCGTACGGGTGTCCTGGAGGCCGCGCAGCACTCCGGTGGCGGCCAGCACCAGCAGCATCGCCG
Source organism: Kitasatospora sp. NPDC096077 (assembly GCF_040303245.1). Lineage (NCBI taxonomy): Bacteria > Bacillati > Actinomycetota > Actinomycetes > Kitasatosporales > Streptomycetaceae > Kitasatospora > Kitasatospora sp. NPDC096077. Next base: position 79,819 of record NZ_JBEOSV010000036.1, read on the forward strand.
GGATGCCCAGCGAGCTGATCCGCAGGTACGTCACGGCGTACGGGGCCGCAGTCGGCGAGGCGCCCAGCACCCCGGCCGCCCAGGGGGCCAGCAGCAGGGTGAGCAGGACCACCGGGACGGCCAGGCCGAGGGCCAGCCAGAGACCGTCGACGCCCTGCTGGACGGCGCCCCGGCGGTCCCCGGCGCCGATCCGGCGGGCCACCGCGGCGGTGGTGGCGTAGGCGAGGAAGACGAACACCCCGGTCGCGGTGGTGAGGGCGGCGGAGGCGACGCCGACACCGGCGAGCTGCGGGGTGCCGAGGTGGCCGACGATCGCGGAGTCGGCCATCAGGAACAGCGGTTCGGCGACCAGGGCGCCGAAGGCGGGTACCGCCAGGGCGAGGATCTCGCGGTCGTGGCCGCGCCCGGAGCGGCGTCCGGGGTCACGTCCCGGGCTGCGGTCGGGGCTGGGGTCGGGACTGCGGCCCGGGCTGGGTCTGGGTGGCTCGTCGGTGGCGGCGCTCATGCGCTCCAGGGTACTCATCCACAGGTAATAGGCCTATCCAATGTTCAGCCATTACTCGAAACTGTGAGCGGCGCACTCCCTCCGGTGCGTGCCCGTGGGCGTCCGGCGGCGTGTGAAGAATTTCTCATGCACAGGCCTCGGAAGAGGTAATCCCAGGTCAATGAGTTGACGAAGGGCCGATCGTCCGGTTATCCACAGGACCGTCCACAGGGGTGTCCACAGCTTTGCGGCAGTTCTCCACAGCCCCGGGCCGCTCGTCCACACCCCCTGTGGATAACCACCTTGGCGCAAGGGCGTCCGGCGCCTTAGCGTGGGCCCTCCACCCGACACTCCCACCCACCCCGGCGTCCGATTTGTCGGTGCCGTGGCGTACAAAGAGGAGCGACTCCGCTCCACCCAGCCACCGGCAAGGCCCGCTCCAACTTCGCACCACTCGCTGATCGGGGAACACGCGTGACCGGCCCCCAGTACGACGACCACGACGCCCCGCCGCCGGAGGAGGACTGGCAGACCGCCGAGGACCCCTTCCCGGCCGGTGCCTTCGACGACGCCCCGTTCCCGGACGGGCCCGGCGACCGGCTCCCGGTCTCCCGCAACCGCGGCGGGCAGGGCGGCGGCGGCCAGGGCAACGGCCAGGGTGGCGGCCGCGGCGAGGGCTTCCGCAAGGGCGGCGGCGGCTTCGGCAAGGGCGGCAAGAACGGCAAGGACCGGGACCACCGGGACGACGACGGCCCGGGCGGCGTCGACGGCTTCGAGCGCGTCCCCCCGCAGGACCTCGCCGCCGAGCAGTCCGTCCTGGGCGGCATGCTGCTGTCCAAGGACGCCATCGCCGACGTGGTCGAGGTGCTCAAGCCGGCCGACTACTACCGGCCCGCGCACGAGATGATCCACGGCGCGATCCTCGACCTGTACGCCCGCGGCGAGCCGGCCGACCCGATCACCGTGGCCGGCGAGCTCACCAAGCGCGGCGAGCTGCAGCGCGTCGGCGGCGCCTCCTACCTGCACACCCTGGTCAACTCCGTCCCGACCGCGGCCAACGCCGAGTACTACGCCCAGATCGTCGCCGAGCGCGGGGTGCTGCGCCGGCTGGTCGAGGCCGGCACCCGGATCGCCGGCATGGGCTACGCGGCCGAGGGCGACGTCGACGAGATCGTCAACGCGGCCCAGGCGGAGATCTACGCCGTCACCGAGCAGCGCACCAACGAGGACTACGCGCCGTTGGCCGACATCATGGAGGGCGCCCTCGACGAGATCGAGGCGATCGGCTCCCGGAACGGCCAGATGTCCGGCGTGCCGACCGGCTTCGCCGACTTCGACCAGCTCACCAACGGGCTGCACCCCGGTCAGATGATCGTCATCGCGGCCCGACCCGCCATGGGTAAGTCCACCCTCGCGCTGGACTTCGCCCGGGCCTGCTCGATCCACCACAAGCTGCCCAGCGTGATCTTCTCGCTCGAAATGGGCCGCAACGAGATCGCCATGCGCCTGCTCTCCGCCGAGGCCCGGGTCGCGCTGCACCACATGCGCTCCGGCAACATGACGGACGACGACTGGACCCGGGTCGCCCGCCGGATGCCCGACGTCAGCGAGGCGCCGCTGTTCATCGACGACTCGCCGAACCTGTCGATGATGGAGATCCGCGCCAAGTGCCGCCGGCTCAAGCAGCGCAACGACATCAAGCTGATCGTCATCGACTATCTCCAGCTGATGCAGTCCGGCGGCTCCCGCCGGGCCGAGAACCGCCAGCAGGAGGTCTCGGACATGTCCCGGAACCTCAAGCTGCTGGCCAAGGAGCTGGAAGTCCCGGTCATCGCGCTGTCCCAGCTGAACCGTGGTCCCGAGCAGCGCACCGACAAGCGGCCGATGGTCTCCGACCTGCGAGAGTCCGGCTCGATCGAGCAGGACGCCGACATGGTCATCCTGCTGCACCGCGAGGACGCCTACGAGAAGGAGTCCCCGCGTGCGGGCGAGGCCGACCTGATCGTCGCCAAGCACCGTAACGGTCCGACCGCGACCATCACGGTGGCCTTCCAGGGCCACTACTCGCGCTTCGTCGACATGACCAGGGACTGACGGCCGGCGGCCGCCCCCTGCGGGGCGCCCGGGCCAGGGTCAGACCGTGACGGTGGCGCGGAACAGGGTGCCGGACGGGCCGGAGAGGCGGGTCGGGGCGCCGGTGGCCGGGAGGAAGGCGGACTGGCCGCGGCCGAGGTCCAGGACGGCGCCGTCGGCGGCGGTGAGCCGTACCGCGCCCTCGGTGCAGAGCAGGATCTGCGGGGTGCGGCCGTCGATCTCCCGCTCCACGCCGTCCAGCTCGAAGCGGGAGAGCCGGAACTCGTCGATCGGGACGGGGTAGAGCTGCTCGCCGGGGGTGCCGTCGACATTGACCGGGTGCACCACCCCGGGGGCGCCGGGTTCGAAGAGCACGATCTTCAGCAGCTCCGGCACGTCGATGTGCTTGGGGGTGAGGCCGGCCCGCAGCACGTTGTCCGAGTTGGCCTGCAGTTCCACGCAGACGCCGGACAGGTAGGCGTGCGGCACCCCGGCGCCCAGGTAGAGCGCCTCGCCGGCCCGCAGCCGGACGTGGTTGAGCAGCATGCCGGCGATCACGCCGCGGTCGTCCGGGAAGTCCTCGGCGATCCGGGCGTACGGCGCGTACTCCCCGGCCGGGTCGGTGCCGGCCAGCACCTCGACGGCCGCCCGGACGGTCGCGCCGTCCAGGGTGAGGACGGCGGCCAGGGCGCCGCGCAGCGCCTCGGCCGGGTCCTCGACGGACAGCAGGTCGATCACCCGGTCCAGCCCGGGGACCTTGAGCCCGGCCAGCAGCCCGGCCGCCCCGGCGGGCTCGCGGAAGCCGCACAGGCCCTCGAACTCGCCCAGGGCGCAGACCATTTCGGGCTTGTGGCTGTCGTCGCGGTAGCTGCGCCCGGGGGCGTCCAGCGGGATGCCGAGGGCGTTCTCGGCGGCGAAGCCGGCCCGGGCCTGGTCGAGCGTGGGGTGGGCCTGGATGGACAGCGGGATGCCCGCGGCGAGCACCTTGAACAGGAACGGCAGGCCCGGGCCGAAGCGGGCCACGCTGGCCGTGCCGAGTTCGCCCTCGGGGTCGGCCGCGATCAGCTCGTCCAGTCGGCGCGGGCCGTCGCCGCGGTCGACCCGGGACGGGTCGCCGGGGTGGGCGCCCATCCACAGCTCGGCCTGCGGTTCGCCGGTCGGTTCCTGGCCCAGCAGCTCGGGCAGGGCCGTGAGCGACCCCCAGGCGTACGGGCGGACGGTGTTGACGAGCCTGTCCATGCGGGCGGTCCTACTCCTTCGCTGACGGGGCGGCCCCGGACGTCCCTGGTCCGGATCTCCGGGGCGGGCCCGGCGGTGCGGGCGGACCGGGTACGGGCAAGGGCATCGACCCTAGCCGACCCGGGTCACGTGCGGGGAAACGGTGGGCATGGGATGGGAGTGCCGTGGTCCGACCGGTGGTTCCCGGGCGCGGTAGTAGAATGCCAGGACGCAGTAGTCTCCGCCCTCCGCAGCATTCTCCACCGTGGTCATCCCGTCGGCGGGCTGTCGGCCGGGCCGCGTTCCAGAGTGCGGGCGACGGTGTCTCTGACACTCCCCGCCATCGGCCGAGAGGTTTGTACGTGACCGTGAACCAGCAGAGTTTTGCTGATCTCGGCAGGGTCCTGGTGATCATCCCGACCTACAACGAGGCGGAGAACGTCGAGCGGATCGTCGGTCGGGTCCGGGCCGCGGTGCCCGAGGCCCACGTGCTGGTCGCCGACGACAACAGCCCCGACGGGACCGGTGAGCTGGCCGACAAGCTGGCCGCCGAGGACGCCAACGTCCAGGTCATGCACCGCAAGGGCAAGGAGGGCCTGGGAGCCGCCTACCTGGCGGGCTTCCGCTGGGGCATCGACAACGGCTACGACGTCCTGGTCGAGATGGACGCGGACGGCTCGCACCAGCCCGAGGAACTGGACCGGCTGCTGGGCGCGCTGCGCGGCGCCGACCTGGTGCTCGGCTCGCGCTGGGTGCCGGGCGGCCGGGTGGTGAACTGGCCGAAGTCGCGGCTGCTGCTCTCGCGCGGCGGTTCGACCTACTCGCGGCTGATGCTGGGCGTGCCGATCCGGGACGTCACCGGCGGCTACCGGGCCTTCCGCAAGGAGACCCTGCTCGGCCTGGGCATGGACGAGGTGGCCTCGGCCGGGTACTGCTTCCAGGTCGACCTGGCCTGGCGCACCGTGAAGGCGGGCTTCAAGGTCGCCGAGGTGCCGATCACCTTCGTGGAGCGCGAGCTCGGCGCGTCCAAGATGAGCCGCACCATCGTGGTCGAGGCGCTCTGGCGGGTGACCTCCTGGGGCATCGCCGACCGGGTGGCCCGGCTGCGCGGTGGCGCCGCCGCACGCTGAGGTCCGTTCGTACCGAAGGGCCCGTTCGCCGAATCCGGCGGGCGGGCCCTTCGTCGTGTTCGGGTGGGGCCGGCGTCGTGTTCCGGCGGGGCCGGGTCGGCAGCCGGGTCAGCAGCCGGTCTTGGGCGCCGGTCCGCAGCCGCTCTTGAGGGCGCTCTCCGGCAGGTGGCGGTCGGCCCAGACGGCCAGTTCGGTGAGGGCCGGCTTGAGTGCGAGACCGGCCTCGGTGAGCCGGTAGCTGACCCGCAGCGGGGGGCCGGGGTCGACCTCGCGGAGCACCAGCCCGGCCTCGGTGAGCTCGGTCAGCCGGTCGGAGAGCATCCGCTCGCTGATGCCCGGGACGGCGCGGCGCAGCTCGGAGAAGTAGGCCGGGCCGCCGTGGGTCAGCACGCCCATCAGCAGGCCGGTCCAGCGCTTGCCGAGCAGGGTGAACACCCGGTTGAGGGCCAGCTCGACGTTGAAGCAGCCCTGCTCCAAGGGGGCGCACGGGTTGGCGGCGGTCGGGACTGCCTCGGTGACTGCGTCGGTGACTGCCTCGTGCTCGGCCATGGGTCCAGCGTACTCGACCGGTCATTAGTGACTATAGAAAAGTAAGCTGCTACGTTGTTTGCAGCTACTGTGTTGTTTGCAGCTGCAGCGGAAAAGGCAGCTGCTTATCATTCGGAGGTTCAGTCATGGCCACGCTCCTGCACATCGACTCCTCGGCCCTCACCGACGGCTCCGTCTCCCGCGAGGTCACCGCCGCGTTCCGGGCCGCCTGGCAGGCCGAGCACCCCGGCGGCACGGTGATCCACCGCGACCTCGCCACCGAGCCGATACCGCACCTGGACGCCCTGGGCATCAACGCCGGCTACCTCCCGGCCGAGGCGCGCACCGCCGAGCAGGCCGCCGCCTTCGCACTGCGCGAGCAGCTGATGGCCGAGCTGGAGACCGCCGACGCGGTGCTGATCGGCGCCCCGATGTACAACTTCACGATCCCGTCCACCCTCAAGGCCTGGCTGGACCAGGTGATCCTGATGGGCCGCACGGCCGGCGAGGCGCCCTCCGCCAAGGGCACCCCGGTCACCGTGGTCGCCTCCCGCGGCGGCTCGTACGCGCCCGGCGCCCCGCGTGAGCCGTTCGAGTTCGTCACCACCTACCTGGAGAAGGTGCTGGGCGGCGGGCTCGGGCTGGAGGTCGACTTCATCGTTCCCGAGCTGACCATGGCGGCGGTCGTCCCGGCGCTGGCCGAGCTCCTCCCGAAGGCCGTCGAGTCCAAGGCGCAGGCGCTGGAGCAGGCCACCCGCCGGGGCAAGGAGACCGCCGCCCGGGTCGCGGCCTGAGCGGTCCGACCCGGGGGGTGTGACCTGGGTCCGAAGGCGCGCCCCGCCGGGCGCGCCTTCCGCGCAATCGGCCGCCGGTACTCCCATGCTGTAGGGCGCAAGGAGTCCGACCGCCGAACCAGAGGGAGCAAGCCCGTGACGTCGTCCCCGCCCGAGGAGAGCGCCGGCGCGGAGCGGGCGGACGCCGAGCCCGTCGCGGCCGGGGCCGGGGCCGCCGAGCCCGCCGTGACCGGAGCCGTCGACGACGCCGGGCGGTCGGTCCCTCCGCTGGAGGTCGCCGTCTTCACCGGGCCCGAGTCGGCCTTCTTCACCACCTCCACGCTGATCCTCGGCGAGCGCACCGCGATCCTGGTCGACGCCCAGCTCACCCGCAGCGCGGGCCGCGAACTCGCCGAGTGGGTCGCGGGCAAGGGCCGCCGCCTGCTCGCCATCGTGGTCACCCACCAGCACCCGGACCACTACTTCGGCGCCGAGGAGGTGCTCCGGCTCTTCCCGGACGCCCAGCTGCTGGCCGCGCCGGCCGTGGTCGAGGGCATCCAGCGCACCGTGGCGGCCAAGGTCGCCCAGTGGAAGCCGGTCTACGGCGACGACATCCCGGACCACCCGCTGGTCCCCGCGCCGCTGCTGCCCCAGCCGCTGATGCTCGACCGGCAGGTGATCCCGGTGCTGCTGCTCGGCCAGGCCGACTGCGGGGAGTCCACCGTCGTCCACGTGCCGAGCATCCGGACCGTGATCGCCGGGGACTTCGTCTGCAACGGCACCCACGTGTGGACCGCCGACACCACCCCGGGCCAGCGCACCACCTGGGGCCACAACCTCGGCCGGATCGCCGACCTCGGGGTGGACCGGGTGATCGCCGGGCACCGCGCGCCCGAGCAGGGCGACGACGCGGCCCGGGTGCTCGCCTTCACCGGGGAGTACCTCCAGGACTTCGACCGGCTGCTGGCGGAGCACTCGGACGACCCGGAGGCGCTGGTGACGGCGATGAACGAGCGGTACGGGGAGCTGACGCTGCCGTCCTTCCTGGAGCTGGGGGCCGTCGCGAACATCGCGCGGGGGGCGGCGGTGGGGGAGGGTGCGGAGTCCTCTGGGTCCTCCGAGTCCTCTGAGTCCGAGGAGTCCGAGGAGTCCGGGGAGTCCGAGGAGGGAGGGGCGGGCGGGTAGCGCGGGATACTGGCCGCATGACGACGCCGTACGACGTGATCGTCCCGGCCGGCGGCGCGGGCCGGAGGCTCGGCGGGGTGGACAAGCCCGGGTTGCTGGTGGGGGAGAGCACGCTGCTGGACCGGGTGCTCGCCGCGTGTGTGGGCGCTCGGTCCACCGTGGTGGTCGGGCCGGTCCGGCCGACCGCGCGGGTGGGAGTCCGTTGGACCAGGGAGCGGCCGCCCGGTGGTGGACCGGTCGCCGCCGTCGCGGCGGGGCTGGACCTCGTCACCGCGGAGGTCGTGCTGCTGTTCGCCGCCGATCTGCCTTTTCTGGACCGGCGTACGGTCGATCGGTTGGTCGCCGCCCTGGACGACGCGGGGGCGTCGGTGGAGGCCGCGGTGCTGGTCGACGCGGGGGGTCGGGACCAGCCGCTCGCCGCTGCCTACCGCACTGCGGCGTTGCGCTCGGCTCTCGTCGGGCTGGGTGATCCGGCGGGGCGGCCGTTGTGGCGGCTGGTCGGGGGGCTGGCGGGGGTGCGGGTGGCCGACACGGACAACGTCGCGTACGACTGTGATACCTGGGAGGACTTGGAGCAGGCGCGGGAGCGGGAGGGGGGCTGAGGCTGAGGGGGGTCTGTCGTTTGGGGTGGGCTCTCGGGAGGGTGGGTGGCCGGGGGCGGTTCCGGGGGGGGCCGCTCCGGGGGCTGGGTGATTTTCGGACTGCCGACCCTGTCCGCTTATGCCCAGCCGCCGTTGGCAGTCTGAAAATCACCCGTCACGCCCCTCTCCGCACCCACCCCCTCCACCGCCCCCTTCCGCAGCGCGTCCCTCTCGCCTGGTTGGTTCGTGGGGTGGGCGTGCGGGCCTCACCGGGGGTGGTGGTGAGGCGTGAGGGAAACGACGCGCGCCGCACACGGGGGGAACACCTCGGGGAAACCGCCGATCAGGCAGCATGGGCGCATGGAGCGCACGCTGGAAGACTGGATCGCCGAGGTCAAGGCCGACCTGGGCATCGACCTGGATGTGGATGTCCGGGGACTGCTCGACCTGGCCCGGGTGGTCGCGCACGGGGTGGCCCGGCCGGCCGCGCCGTTGACCGCTTTTCTGATCGGTTATGCGGCCGCGCAGCAGGGGGGCGGGCCGGAGGCTGTCGCCGAGGCGAGTCGGCGGACGGCGGCGCTCGCGGAGCGGTGGGCCCCGGCCGATGACGGGCCGGGGGACGCGTGAGCGCGGTCGGGCAGAGCACGGTGACGGCCCCTGCCACCGGTCCCGGGGTGCTGGGTTGGTCGCGGGCCCGGGAGGCGGCGCGCAGGGCGGGGCTGCGGCCGTTGCCGGTGGTGGGGCTGGCGTTGGCCGGGGCGCTCGGGCACGTGCTGGCCGAGCCGCTGGGCGCGCTGACCGATCTGCCCGCCTTCGACACCTCGGCGATGGACGGGTGGGCGGTCGCCGGGCCCGGGCCCTGGCGGGTGGCCGGGCGGGTGCTGGCCGGGTGCGGTGAGGTCGCTCCGTTGGCCGACGGTGGTGCGGTGGAGATCGCCACGGGTGCTCAACTGCCGTCCGGGGCGACGGCCGTGCTGCGGCGTGAGCACGGGCGGGTGGACGGTGGGCTGCTGCGTGAGTGCGGTGCGGGGCGGCTGACGACCGGGCAGGACGTGCGCCCGCGTGGTCAGGAGTGCCGTCGGGGTGAGGAGTTGCTGCCCGCCGGGACGGTGGTGGGGCCGGCGGTGGTGGGTCTGGCGGCCGCCTGCGGTCATGACCGGCTGGCGGTGCGTCGTCGCCCGGTGGTCGAACTGCTGGTGCTGGGCGATGAGTTGCTCGATGCCGGGGTTCCCGGGCCGGGGCTGGTGCGGGACGCGCTCGGTCCGCTGCTGCCGCCCTGGTTGCGGGCGGCGGGTGTCGAGGTGGCCGAAGTGCGGTGCGTGCGCGATGACTTCGGGCTGTTGCGGGATGCGCTGCGGCACTCCACCGCCGATGTGGTGGTGACCACCGGCGGGACGGCCGCCGGGCCGGTGGACTTCCTGCACCGGGCGCTCGCCGAGGTCGGTGCCCGGCTGCTGGTGGACGGTGTGGCCGTGCGGCCCGGGCA
>NZ_JBEOSV010000037.1:0-88667 GCF_040303245.1 Kitasatospora sp. NPDC096077
GGTCGCCGATGCTCCGCATGGACTCCCTCCTCCGCCTTGCGATGCACGCACCCCGACGCCGCGCGCTGATCCGACGCGAATTGTCAGACACGCCCCGGTCCTGTCCGGCGGCCCGTCCGGGAGCGCCGGGGGACGGCCGGGCGAGCGGGCGCTGCGCCGGAGAGGCCGGAATCCACCGGATGATTCCGGTCGTACGGTGGACTGTTGACGAATCCTCAGGAACCGCTGGCTACGCTGGGGGCCATGGAACCCACCGCGATCCCCCACGGGCCGACCGGCCCCGGCACCTCGGCGGCCAGGCTCCACCGCTCGGCCCGGGACGCCGACCAGGGCGAGTTCCTGCGCGAGGTCGTCCGGGCCGGATACCCGCGGCGGCTGGAGGCGTGGGCGGACGGTTACGTCCCCGGCACGGATCCCGCACACGTGCGGGCCGAAGCCGAGTTCCTCACCGCCGAGCTCGCCACCTTCGGGATCCGCCACGACCGGGCCTACGTCGAGATCATGGCCGCCTACCGGCAGTTGATGATCCCGGTCGAGGACCCCGAGCTGGGGCTCGCCCTCACCCGGGACTGCCTGGTCCCGCTGATCGTCGACGACGCCTGCGGCCGGAGCGAGGTCGACGCGCACCGGGCGCTGGGCGCCGTGATGCTGCGCGGTGCGGTCCACCCGCGGCACAGCCGGGCCGCCCTGGACAGCGCCCTGCACCCGCCGTCGGTCTACACCGAGCACTCCTTCAATGCGCTGGCCCGGTACTGTTCACCCGAACTCCTCGGCCTGCACAAAGAGTTCTACTACCAGTCGTTCATCGGGGTGGTCCTGGAGTCGGGCTTCGGCACCGATGTCTCGGACGGCATCGACACTGAGTACACCCGGCAGCGCTCCGGCTTCTGCGAGTTCTACGCGACCGTGGCGGCGGTGGCGTACGACTGCCTCGACTTCGTCCCCAACCTCCGGTACTGGGGCGCCACGCTGCGGTTCTGGGTCGACTACCTGAACCTGGTCAACGACCTGATGTCCTGCTACAAGGAGGTGCTGAACGGCGAGTTCACCTCCAACAGCATCCACCGGCGGGCCGTCCAGGGCGGCCTGAGCCGACTGGACGCCTACGCGTACACCTTCGACCGGGCCGAGACCGCCCACCGCCGGATCCTGGCCGCCGCGGACGCCCGGCAGCGCCCGCACGTGCTCCGCTACCTCCAGGGGTACGTCCACTGGCACGCCACCTCCGAGCGCTACCGCTGGGCCGAGTTCACGGCGTCGGCGTAGCGCGGATCGCCGATCGCGGAGCGCTGATCTCGGGGCGCGGATCAGAGCACGGTGGCGCCGAGGGTGATCGCGACCAGCACCATCAGCAGCCCCAGCGCCGCGAAGGCGTACTCCAGCAGGCGGCGCTCCCGGCCCTCGACCACGACCTGCCGGGGGTCGGCCGGGTCGTAGCGGACCGGGACGTACCCGCCGTCGGGCAGCGGATGGCGGGTGGTCGACGGCACCGGGGAGAACACCTCGACCACCCGGCCGTCCTCGGTCTCGAACTGCAGCAGCGGCCGCGGCGGCAGCGCCCGGTCCTCCGGCGCGGGGACGCGGGCCCGCACCAGGGCCTGCGCCGGCACCCCGACCCGGCGCATCCGCCGGAGGTCGCGCAGCCCGACCACTCCGGCGAGGTAGGCGACCACGCCGCCCAGCGCACCGAACACCACCACGGCGAACCCGGCCGTCCCGCCCACCGCGCGCCTCCCAGCCCGACCGTACCCGACAAGCCCGGGAATCCCCCGAGACCCCAGTATCCCGCACCGGCCCGGCGGTGTGCGCTGCGGCCCGGGGCGGGACGACCGGCTGCCGGCGCGCCTCAGACCCGGTCGAGCGGGACCTTCGGGTCGGCCAGCGCCGCGACGTCCACCTCCCGCCCCGAGCGGACCAGTTCGCGGATCGGGTCGACGACGTCCCAGACGTTGACGTTCATCCCGGCGAGCACCCGGCCGCCGGAGAGCCAGAAGGCGATGAACTCGCGGCCGGCCACGTCGCCGCGGAACACCACCCGGTCGTAGCCGCCGGGCTCGACGTAGCCGACGTACTCCAGCCCGGCGTCGTACTGGTCCGAGAAGAAGTACGGGAGCCGGTCGTAGACGGCGTCCGGCTGCCCGAGCATGGCGCGGGCGGCGGTCTGCGGCTGGTTGAGGGCGTTGGCCCAGTGCTCGACCCGGATGTGCCGGTCGAGCAGCGGGTGGAAGGCGCTGGCGACGTCGCCGGCCGCGTACACGTCCGGGTCGGAGGTGCGCAGGTGCTGGTCGGTCCGGACGCCGTTGTCGACGTCCAGTCCGGCGGCCTCGGCCAGGGCGGTGGCGGGGGAGATGCCGATGCCGACCACCACCGCGTCGGCCGGCACCTCGCTGCCGTCGCCGAGCCGCACCCCGGTCACCGTGCCGTCGGCGCCGGTCAGTTCGGTGACCCGGACGCCGAGGCGCAGGTCGACGCCGTGGGCGCGGTGCAGGTCGGCGAAGACCTGGGCGACCTCCGGGCCGAGCACCCGCAGCAGCGGCAGCTCCAGCGACTCCAGCACCGTCACCTCGGCGCCCGCCGTCCGGGCCGCGGCCGCCACCTCCAGGCCGATCCAGCCCGCGCCGACCACCGCGATCCGGGCGCCCGGGCGCAGCGCGGCCTTGATTCGCTCGCTGTCCTCGACCCGGCGCAGATAGTGCACGCCGTCCTGGTCCGCGCCCGGCACCGGCAGTCGGCGCGGCACCGAGCCGGTGGTCAACAGCAGTTTGTGGTAGGCCACTTCGCCGTCGTCGGCGAGCGTGACGGTGTGCCGGGCGGGGTCGATCGCGGTCACCGCGGTGCCCAGCCGCAGCGTGACGTCGTTCTCCGCGTACCACTGCGGCGGGTGGACGTAGATCTTCTCCCGGGCCTCCTTGCCGAGCAGGTAGCCCTTGGACAGCGGGGGCCGCTCGTACGGGAGTTCGTGCTCCTCACCGATCAGGACGATGCCGCCCCGGTACCCGGCCCCGCGCAGGGCCTCGGCCGCCTTGGCGCCGCCCAGGGAGGCCCCGACGATCACGATCGGCCGCTCGCTGCCTGACATGCCCAACTCCTCGCGCTCCGTGGAAGACCAGGGGTCAGCCTGCCGTCGTCGGGGTGGGGTGTCGAGACCGCGCCGGGCGTGCCGCACCATGCTCGCCCGTTCGAGTGAACGGTGGTGCGGAAGGTGCGGGCGGCACGGTGCGGACGGTGCGGACGGCGTGCCGCGGGCGGTGCGGTTCAGCCGGTCATCGCGTCCCGGACCAGCGCGGTGTCGGTGAACTGCTCGAAGCGGACGATCCGGCCGCCGCGCACCGTGAAGTGGTGGGCGACCCGGACCGCGAGCGGCTTCCCGGTGGCCTTGTGGACGGCCGTGTAGCGGGCCAGCACCACCACGTTCTCGCCGTCCACCACATAGCGGTCGTCGTGCGCCGTCCAGTGGTCCCACTCCTCGGCGAGGCGCTCCATGACGTTGGCGGTGACGCCCTTCGGGGTGCGGTAGGTGCCGGCCAGCGGGAAGCCGGCCATCTCGGTCCACTCGACGTCCTCGGCGAGGGTGGCGCGCAGCGCGGCCAGGTCGCCCCGGGCGGAGGCCAGGTACTGGCGGCGGACCACGTCGGCGGGGGCGCCGGACTCGGCGAAGGCGGCGACGTCGTGGGGGATCTCGATCATCGGCCGCTCACCCCCACACCAGCTCGCCCATGGCGACCTTGGTGCCGATGTCCACCGCGATCCGCAGCCCCAGCTCCGGGAAGCGCCGCTCCAGCGCCTCCCGGGCGGCGTCCGCGTTCGCGGCTCGGCCCAGCTCCGTCTCGAAGGCGCGCAGGTAGGCGCGGGTGTGGTCGATCGCGTTCAGGTCGGTGGGGGCGCCGGCGATCCGGTGGCCGGCCGCCACCCAGGTCGGGTGGAGCGCCTCCATGCCGTCCAACAGGTCGATCCAGGCGGCACGTTGGGCGGCGGTGGGGGTGTCGGCGGTCCACACGTGCAGGCCCTCGAAGAGCAGCACCCCGCCGAGCAGCGCGCGGTGGTGGTGCTGCCACAGGTACTGCCGGTCGGGGAGGTGGAAGTCGGCGCCGCGCAGCTCGAACCGGTGGCCCTCGAAGACGATCTCGTCCCCGTGCAGCGGCTCGGGCCGGACCAGTCGGGTGGGCAGCTCGGAGCCGAGGTGCGCCCAGGCGCGCAGCTTGGCCTCGTAGGTCTCCTGGATGTGCGCGACGGTCGAGGCGGTGGCCAGGAAGCGGGCCTCGGGGAAGGCGTCCTGGACCTCCTGGGCGCCGAAGTAGAAGTCCGGGTCGCCGTGGCTGACGAAGACCGTGGTCAGCCGCTTGCCGGTGGCGCGCACCCGCTCGACCAGGCGGCGCCCGTCGGAGCGGGTGAACCCGGCGTCCACCAGCAGGGCGTCGTGCGGTCCGGTGACCAGGACGGCGGTCTTGTTCAGCGAGCTGTCGGGGGCGTCGATGATCTCGAAGTCGAGAGCGCTCATGCTGCGGAGTCCTTCCTCGGGGCCGGGCACGCCTCGTCGCCAGCATCCGTGCTGGGCCGGGCGGCCGCATCCGGAGCGCGGGCGGCCGGGCCGGGAGCGCCCGGTCGCCGGGCCGGGGCGTCGCGGGTGCCGCCGATCGGGTGCAGTCCGGGCTGTGCCCGGAGGACACCGCGTGCGCGTCGCGGACGCTCCGGGCACCGCCCCAGAAGACTTCCAGGGCCCCATCGTGTTCACGTCATGAGAGGACCGCGGTGAAACCCGCACCAAGACCGACGGCAGCAGCCGTCCCCTGGAGACGCCGACTGGGCAGGGCGATGAGTTCCGCCCTCGCCCTGACGCTCGTCCCCTTCGCCATGTCATTCGTCGCCGCGACACCGGCCGCGGCCGCCGGGCTACCGGGCGGGCTCGGGCCCTGCCTGGGCGCGGACTGCCCGGCGACCTTCCCCCCGGTCAACAACGGCGCCTTCACCGGCCGCGACGCCGGGGTGAACATCTTCGTCGGCGGCGACTTCAACGTCGGCGGCTCGGCCGCCGAGGCCGAGGGACACGTGGTCACCCTCGGCAACTTCTCGCAGAACAAGGCCGCCGGCGTCAGCTCCGTCTACAACATCGGCATCGTCGGCGTCGGCTCGCGCGTCCCCCCGCCGGACGGCGCGGACTTCCTCACCGCCGGGGGCAACGTCACGATCGCCTCCGGCCAGCGGCTGCTGGCGGAAGGCGGCGTCGTCCGCTACGCGGGCACGGCCTCCGGCACCATCACCGGCACCCAGACCCAGGACGCCCAGGCGGTGGCCGCCTACGCGCCGCTGCGCGGGCAGCTGCAGACGGCCAGTGCGTGCTACGCCGGGGTCGGCACGCCCCGCCCGCCCACCGGGACCGCCGTCAACCAGGGCTACCAGACCCTGTTCACCGGCGACGGCAGCTCCGCGCTCCAGGTCTTCAACGTCGACTTCGACATCGCCGGCAACGGCGGCGGCGCCCAGGGCGTGGCCTTCGCCAACATCCCCGCGAACGCCACCGTGCTGGTCAACATGGTCGGCGGCGCCCGCACCATCAACACCTACAGCGGCAGCCTCGACGACAGCGACCCGTGGAACCAGCTGCGCCCCCGGCTGCTGTGGAACTTCCCGACCGCGGCGACCGTCACCCTCACCGGCTCCGGGCAGTTCCAGGGCAGCGTGCTGGTCGGCAACCCGGCCAGCACCAGCACGATGAACCTGCCCGGCCTGAACGGACGGTTCTTCACCACCGGTTCGCTGCTGCACAACTCCGGTGGCGGCATGACCGGCACCGAGTTCCACGCCTACCCCTTCAACGGTGACCTGCCCGACTGCGGCAACCCGCCGGCCCCGACCGCCGCGACCAGCGTGACCAAGGTCGACTCCGCGACCGGCCAGCCGCTGGCGGGCGCGGTGTTCCAGCTGTGGCGGGAGACCAACGGCGTCCCCGGCCTGCAGACCACGGGCACCACCCCGGACACCAAGGTCGGCGCCCCCTGCACCACCGGCGCGGACGGCCTCTGCTCGGTGGGCGACCTGCCGCTGGGCACCTACTACTGGCAGGAGACCACCGCCCCGCCGGGCTACGACCTGCCGGCCCAGCCGGTCACCACGGTGGTGCTGGACACCAACGGGCAGACCGTCCCGGTCACCGTCGCCGACACCAAGAGTCCGGTGGTCGAGACCGCGTCGACCGCCGTGAAGAAGATCGACTCGGCCACCTCGGCGCCGTTGGCGGGCGCGGTGTTCCAGCTGTGGCGGGAGACCAACGGCGTCCCCGGCCTGCAGACCACCGGGGCCAACCCGGACACCGCGGTCGGCGCCCCCTGCACCACGCCCGCCTCGGGCGTCTGCACCGCGACCGACCTGCCGCTGGGCACCTACTACTGGCAGGAGACCGCGGCGCCCGCCGGGTACGACCTGCCGGCGCTCAACGTGACCGAGGTGGTGCTGGACACCAACGGGCAGACCGTCGCGGTGACCGTCGCCGACACCAGGACGGCGGCCCCGACCGCCTCCACCACCGTCACCAAGGTCGACTCCGCGACCGGCCAGCCGCTGGCGGGCGCGGTGTTCCAGCTGTGGCGGGAGACCAACGGCGTCCCCGGCCTCCAGACCACCGGGGCCAACCCGGACACCGCGGTCGGGTCGCCCTGCACCACCGGCGCGGACGGGGTCTGCTCGGCGCAGGGCCTGCCGCTGGGCACGTACTACTGGCAGGAGGTCTCGGCGCCCAACGGCTACGAGCTGCCCGACCTGAACGTGACCACCGTGGTGCTGGACACCAACGGGCAGACCGTCCCGGTGACCGTCCAGGACACCCAGACCGTCGCGCCGACCGGCTCCACCTCGGTGACCAAGGTCGACTCCGCCACCGGTCAGCCGCTGGCGGGTGCCGTCTTCCAGCTGTGGCGGGAGACCAACGGCGTGCCCGGGCTGCAGACCACCGGGACGAACCCGGACACGGCGGTCGGGTCGCCCTGCACCACGCCCGCCTCGGGCGTCTGCTCGGCCGACGGCCTGCCGCTGGGGACGTACTACTGGCAGGAGACCGCCGCCCCGGCGGGCTACGACCTGCCGGCCCAGCCGGTCACGACGGTGGTGCTGGACACCAACGGGCAGAACGTGCCGGTCACCGTCCAGGACACCAAGTCGGTGGCGCCGACCGGCTCCACCTCGGTGACCAAGGTCGACGCGGCCACCGGTCAGCCGCTGGCGGGTGCGGTGTTCCAGCTGTGGCACGAGACCAACGGGGTGCCGGGGCTGCAGACCACCGGCGCCAACCCCGACACGGCCGTCGGTGCGCCCTGCACCACCGCCGACACCGGGGTCTGCTCGGCGGACAACCTGCCGCTGGGCACCTACTACTGGCAGGAGACGGCGGCCCCGCCCGGCTATGACCTGCCCGCGCAGCCGGTGACGACCGTGGTCATCGACGCCAACGGGCAGAACGTGCCGGTCACCGTGCAGGACACCAAGTCGGTGGCGCCGACCGGTTCGACCTCGGTGACGAAGGTCGACGCGGACACGGGCCAGCCGCTGGCGGGTGCGGTGTTCCAGCTGTGGCACGAGACCAACGGGGTGCCGGGGCTGCAGACCACCGGTGCCAACCCCGACACCGCCGTCGGTGCGCCCTGCACCACGGGCGCGGACGGGGTCTGCTCGGCGCAGAGCCTGCCGCTGGGCACGTACTACTGGCAGGAGACCGCCGCTCCGGCGGGCTACGACCTGCCGGCCCAGCCGGTCACGACCGTGGTGCTGGACACCAACGGGCAGACCGTCCCGGTGACGGTCAAGGACAAGAAGACGGCCGTCCAGACCGGTTCGACCTCGGTGACGAAGGTCGACGCGGACACGGGCCGGCCGCTGGCGGGCGCGGTGTTCCAGCTGTGGCGGGAGACCAACGGCGTGCCCGGGTTGCAGACCACGGGTGCCAACCCCGACACGATGGTCGGCCCGATCTGCGTCACCGGCGTGTCGGGCGTCTGCTCGGCGGACAACCTGCCGCTGGGCACCTACTACTGGCAGGAGGTCTTCGCGCCGCCCGGCTACGAGCTGCCGGAGAACGCGGTGAGCACCGTCGAGCTGACCCCGGACTGCCCGTGCGTGGAGATCACGGTCCAGGACAGCAAGTGCCCGCCGGTGCCCTGTCCGCCGGAGCCGTGCCCGCCGGAGCCGTGCGAGCCGCCCGGCCACCAGTGGGGCACCCAGCCCGACGACAGCGCCAATGGGGGCGCCAGCCCCTCGGCGGCCACCGGTCAGCACGGGGCGCGGGTCTGACCGACCGTCCCCGGGCCTGAGCGCCTGAACCGATGACGTGGCCGGAGGAGCCGACAACGGCGCCTCCGGCCACCGTCGTGACCGGCCCGGTGGTCAACTCCCGGGCCGGGAGCGGGTCCAGAGGGTGAGGTCGCTGCTGGTGGCCACCGCGAGGGTGCGGCCGGAGGGGGAGAAGCCGGCGGCGCGGAAGGTGGACCAGGAGGCGTGGAAGACGTGCCACCAGGTCTCGCCGTGCCGGCCACCGCGGGTCATCCCATCGTCACCCGTGCGGCTGCTCCACCGGTCCCAGCCGCAGCACCGCCGCCGCGCCGATCGCCGTGGCCGCCGCGAGCACGCCCCACAGCGTTCCCGGCCCCACGGCCAGTAGGGCCGTCAGCGCCGCCGGTGCGGCCGCCCGGCCCACGCCCGTCGACAGCTCCCAGCGGGCCACCGCCCGGCCGAGCAGGTGCGGCGGGGCGGAGGCCGCCACCAGGGCCGGACCGGAGCCGGTGTAGAGGATCTCGCCCAGCGTGTACAGCACGGCCACCGCCGCGACGCCCACCGCCCCCGGGGTGCCGCCCAGCGACCCGGCGGCCCAGAAGCCCAGGTAGGAGACGCTCAGCACGACGCCGGCACTCGCGAGCACCGCGCGCCGGGAGCGCTTCGCCAGCCGCAGCACCAGCGCCAGCTGGAGCGCGATCACCAGCACCGTGTTGCCCACGAACACGCCCGAGGACCAGGCCGGCGAGGCGTGCAGCCGGAGCACCAGCAGCGCGGGCAGCGCCACCTCCAGCACGTCGGCGCAGAACGCGTACGGCAGATTGGCCAGGCTCAGCAGGGTGATCCGGCGCAGCGGCTCCCCGGTCGGCCCGGCGGCCCGGGCCTGCTCGACCACCCGCTGCGGCGCCCGCACCCGCAGCGACGCCACCAGCGCGGCGGCGACCAGGCAGGTCACCGCCGTCACCCCGGCCAGCGCCCGGATCACCTGCGGCCCGCTCGCCACCGCCACCGTCGCCAGCAGCGCACCCGCGCCCATGCCCGCGTTGCGCAGCGACCGCCCGGCGGCCAGCGCGGCGTCCCGCAGCCGGCCCGCGGTCAGCGTGCTCACCACGGCGGTGTGGGTGGTCGGCCAGGACTGGCTGCCGGTGCCGAACAGCACGGCGGCCGCGGCGAACAGCGGCAGGCCGTCGGCCGCCAGCAGGGTGAACGCGCCCGCCGCCCGCAGCACCAGGGTGACGGCGGCGGGCAGGGTGCGGGCCCCGCGGTCGATCCAGCGGCCGGTCAGCGGCACCACCAGCAGGCCGGCCACCATACCGGCCGACAGGGCCAGGCCGACCGCCCCGGCGCGCAGGTGCAGCACCCCGATGCCGTACAGCAGCAGGAACGGGCGCAGCAGGCCGCCGCCCACCGCGTCGACGACGAGCGCCGTCGCGTACCGGGGGCCGCCGGCCGCGGTGAGCAGGCCCAGCAGGGCGGCGGGGCCGGTGCGGGCGGCGGTGCGGTTGTCGGTACGGTTGTCGGAAGCAGCGGTGCGGGCGGGGTCGGCGGTGCGGTCGTGGACGGACTTCTCCCGGATCAGGCTCATGGCCGGTACCGTCCGCCCGGGCGGGGACGGGTGTCCCGTGGATTGACGATCAGCGTCAATCCACGGTGGAGCCGGTGGCAGGGGGTGGCAGGATCGCAGCCGTGAGCGTGACCATCGACATCACCGGACTGCCCGAGGAGCGCGTGCTCTTCACCCCCTCCCCGCTCGCCGAGCTGAACGCCATGCTGCACGTGCTCGCCGAGCCCGCGCACCACCCGGCGCTGCACGGCTGGGCGGCCGGCACCACCACCCGCATCCCGCCCGAGCTGGCGGAGCGGCTGTCCGAGGCCGACTTCCTCTGGCGCTCCTCGCGGGCCGACTTCCTGGCGCCCGGCCTGCCCGGGGGCACCCTCGCCGAGGAGCTCGACGCCATCGACCGGATCGACGACGAGCTGTACGTCCGCGGGGCCCTGATCACCACTTGCGGCTCCGCCCGGTTCTCCCGCCGGCTGGGCTCCCCGCTCACCGACCCCGCCGCGAACGAGCGGGCCCGCGACCTCGCGACGGCCCGCGGCCCCCGGCAGGCCGCCTTCGCGGACCGGCTGCTCGCCGACCCGCCCGCCGTCCGGGCCCTGGTCCGGCGGATGCTGGAGGACTGCCAGGCCGCGTTCTTCGCCGACGCCTGGCAGCGCGTCCTGCCGGACCTCGCGGCGGACGCCCGCCGGAAGGCCGACCTGCACGCCCGGCACGGGCTGGCCGGGGCGATCGCCGCGGTCTCCCCGGCCGTCGCCCTGGAGGAGGACGGCGGCCGGCGGCGGATCGTCATCGACAAGCTGCAGGACAGCACCACCAGCGGGACGGACGGCGGGGGCGTCACCTTCATCCCGACCGTCTTCGGCCGCCCGCACCTGCTGGTGGTGCACGCCCGGGGCTGGCGGCCGGTGCTGCAGTACCCCGTCGCCGAGGCCGGGCCGTCCGAGCCCGTCTCGCTCGCGCTGGTGCAGCAGCGACTGGAGGCGCTGGCCCACCCGATCCGGCTGCGGCTGGCCCGCACCATCGCCCGCGGCCCGCACACCACCGGCGAACTGGCCGCCGCCTGGCAGCTGAGCGCTCCCGAGGTGTCCCGCCACCTGGCCGTGCTGCGCAAGGCCGGGCTGCTGATCACCGAGCGGCGCGGGCGGTACATGCTCTACCAGCTGGACCTGTCGGGCAGTGCCCGGCTGGGCTCGGACTTCCTGGAGGCGGTGCTGCGCTGACCCGGCGCGCCGCGAACGGTGGGGCCACCGGGAACAGTGATCGCCGGGAACACGTTCGTCCGGTCATGACCGACGACGCTCCTGAGACCACCGCCCCCGAGATCCTCCGCTACGCCGCCTTCGCGATCCGCCCCGAGGGCGGCAACCCGGCGGGCGTGGTGCTCGACGCCACCGGGCTGACCGAGCAGCGGATGCTCGCGATCGCCGCGGAGGTCGGGTACTCCGAGACCGCCTTCCTGGCCCCCGGGAGTGCCCAGGGCGCCTACCGCGTGCGGTACTTCAGCCCGCTCACCGAGGTGCCGTTCTGCGGGCACGCGACCGTGGCCTCGGCCGTCGCGCTGGCCGACCGGATCGGCCCCGGGCGGTACCTGTTCGAAACGGCCGCCGGGGACGTCCCGGTCGAGGTCGAGCGGGGCGCCGACGGCCTGCGCGCGACGCTCACCAGCGTCGAGCCGAAGGTCGAGGAGGTGTCGGCGGCGGACGTCGCGGAGGCGCTCGCGCTGCTCGGCTGGACGGACGGGGACCTGGACCCGGCCCTGCCGCCGCGGATCGCCTACGCCGGCGCCCGGCACCTGGTGCTGGCCGCGGGCACCCGTTCCCGACTGGCCCGGCTGGACTACGACTTCGACGGCCTGGCGGCCTTCACCCGTGCCCGCGACCTGGTCACCCTGCAACTGGTCTGGCGGGAGGCCCCCGAGGTCTTCCACGTCCGCGACCCGTTCCCGGTCGGGGGCGTGGTCGAGGACCCGGCCACCGGCGCGGCCGCGGCCGCCTTCGGCGCGTACCTGCGCGAGCTGGGCGAGGCGACGGCCCCGACCGTGCTGACGCTGCACCAGGGCGAGGACCTCGGCCGCCCGGGCGTGCTGCGGGTGGAGCTGAGCGCGGCGGACACCCGGGTGCGGGTCTCCGGCACGGCGGTGGCGATCGTCTGACGGAAGGGGGGCTCCGGCCTGGCCGGAGCCCCCCGGAACGGCTTCAGGACCGGTCGGCGATCAGGGCGGCCAGGCCGTCCAGCCCCCGGTCCACGGTCGCCGGGTCGACCTGGCTGACCGAGAGCCGCAGTTGACGCTCCCCGCCCGCGCCCGGGTGGAAGTGGCACATCGGCGTCCAGATCACCCCGTACCGCGAGGCCGAGAGCTCCAGCAGCGCGTCGTCCACCACGCACGGCACCGTGAGCACCAGGAAGAACCCGCCGCGCGGCTCGTTCCAGCTCACCCCGCCGCCGGGCGGGAAGCGCCGGGCCAGGCCGTCCAGCACCAGCGCGAGGTTGCGCCGGTAGAGCGCGGCGACCTCGGAGTTGGCGGCCCGCAGGCGGAAGCCGTGCTCCAGCAGCGCCCCGCCGATCACCGCCTGGGCGATCGGGGAGGTGTTCACCGTGGTCATGCTCTTGATCATGCCGAGCAGGTCGGCCAGCAGCGCGGTGCCGCCCGCGCCGTCCGCGACCAGCTGGTCCGCCACCACGTACCCGACCCGGGCGCCGGGCAGGGCGGTCTTGGCGAAGGAGCCGAGGTGGACCACCCGGCGCGCGGTGTCCAGCGCCTTGAGCGAGGGCAGCCGCTGCTCGCCCGCGAACACGCCGTACGGGTTGTCCTCCAGGATCAGGAAGTCCTCCTCGGCGGCCACCGCCAGCAGTTCCCGGCGCAGTTCCAGCGGCAGGCTGGCACCGCTCGGGTTGGCCACGTCCGGCACCAGGTAGAGGGCGCGCGGCCGCAGCCCCTCGGCCCGGGCGGCGGCCAGCTGCCGGCGCAGGTCGGCGAGGTCCAGCCCGTCCGGGCCGTCGGCCACCGGGCGCACCGGCAGGTCCGCCAGCAGGGCGGCGCCGGTCAGCCCGACGTAGGTGGGCGAGACGGCCAGCAGCACGTCCTCGGGGCCGCGGCGCAGCGCCCGGAGCGTCAGGAACATCGCCTCCTGGCAGCCGACCGTCACCACGATCGACTCGGCGGGCACCTCGATGTCCTCGTCCACCGCGAGGTACTCGGCGATCAGTTCGTGGATGATCCCCTTGGTCCGCCCGTACTGGAGCAGTTGGCGCCGGGCCGCCTCCTCGGACAGCCCGCGCTCGGCGCGCAGGTGTCCGACGTAGCGGTCCAGGTGGCGGTGGACGGCCGCCAGCTCGAAGAACTGCTCGGCCGGGCGGCCGGCCGCGAAGGAGACCGCCTGCGGGTAGCGGATGGAGATCTCGTTGAGCAGGTTCATCGAGGTCATCGCCGGGTCGGCGAGCGAGGGGTGCAGATCGGCGAGGTGCAGGTCGGTCAGGTGCAGGTCGTGCGGCGGGGCGGTGGCGGTCACGGGGCACTCCAGGCGGGGCAGGGCAGCGGGGTGGTGCGCAGTTCGGCGGCGGCGGCCGGGTCGGCGCAGCCGGCCAGGCCGAGGGCGTGCCGCAGTTCGGCGGCCAGCAGCTCCAGCACCCGGGTGCAGCCCGGTTCGCCGTCCGCCGCCAGGCCCCAGATCAGCGGGCGGCCCAGCAGCACCCCGGAGGCGCCGAGGGCCAGTGCGGTGAGCACGTCGGAGCCGCCGCGCACCCCGCTGTCCAGCAGCACCTGGCAGTCCCGCCCGGCGAGCGCCTCGGCGACGGCCGGCAGGGCGGTCAACGAGGGGACGGCCCGGTCGAGTTGGCGGCCGCCGTGGTTGGAGACCACCACACCGGCGGCGCCCAGCCCGGCGGCCCGCAGCGCGTCCGCCGGGTCGAGCACGCCCTTGACCACCAGCGGCAGTTCGGTGTGCTCGCGCAGCCAGGCGAGGTCCGCCCAGGTGACGGCGGGGGAGAGCAGCTCGGCGGTGTGCGCGGCCACCGCCGACTCCTCGGCGGCGGCCCGGTGCGCCCGCCCGGCGGCGCCGCCGTCCAGCAGTGCCGCCCGGACGTGCCCGGGCAGCGCGAAGGCGTTGCGGGCGTCGCGCAGTCGGCGTCCCATGTACGGCACGTCGGCGGTGACCACCAGGCACTCGCTGCCGGCCGCCTCGGCCGCCGCGACCAGGTCCAGCAGCCGGCCCCGGTCGCGCAGCCAGTACAGCTGGAACCAGAGCGTCGCCCCGGTCGCCGCCAGTTCCTCGAAGCCGACGCTGCTGAGCGTGCCGACGGTGAACGGCACCCCCGCGGCGGCGGCCGCCCGGGCCGAGGCGAGCTCGCCCTCGGGGTGGAACAGCCGGTGGTAGGCGATCGGCGCCACCGCGACCGGCAGGGCCGCGCGGCTGCGCACCAGGGTGGTGGCGGTGGTGCGGGTGGAGACGTCCGTGAGCACCCGGGGCACCACGGCCGTCCGGTCGAAGGCCGCCCGGTTGGCGGCCAGGGTGCGTTCCTGCTCGGCGCCGCCGGCCAGCCAGTCCCAGACCTCGGGGGCCAGTGCCGCCCGGGCCGGTTCGGCGTACTCGGCCACGGAGAGCGGGAGATGACGATCCGTCAGGGTAGGTGTGCTCATCTGGCCACTTCGCTGGCGTTGCGCTGGAGTTCGACGGCCTCGTAGAGGGCGCGGATGTTGTTGCTGCCGAAGTTGCGGGCCCGGATGCGCTCGATCACCTCGAAGAAGAAGGTGCCGCGCGGGTGCCGGGAGCGGGTGAAGATCTGGAACAGCTGGCCGTCGTGGTCCTGGTCGACCAGCAGGTTGAGGTCGCGCAGTTCGTCCAGGGAGTGCCGCAGCGGGGTGAGTCGGGCGGGCAGCGCGTCGAAGTAGGCGCCCGGGGTGCGCAGGAACGGCACGCCGCGGGCGGCCATGGTGGAGACGGAGTGGACGGCGTCCTCGGAGGAGAAGGCGACGTGCTGCACCCCGGCGCCGTCGTGGTCGGCCAGGAAGGAGGCGATCTGGCCGCCGGCGTCCGGGGTGAGCGGCTCGATCAGGGTGAGGGTGACGCTGTGGTCGGGGCTCTGCACGACCATCGAGTCCATGCCGAGCGCGCCGACCTCGATCCGCTCCTCGAAGACCATCCGGAAGCCGAAGACCTCGCAGTAGTGCCGGACGGTGTCGCGCAGGTCGCCGGAGGGGACGCAGACCGCGAAGTGGTCCACGGTGCGCAGGCCCACCGACTCCGCGCCGGTCGGCTCGGCGGCGTCGGGCAGGCCGGGGATCCGGTCGGCGGGGACGTCCGGGCCCCGCTCGATCAGGGTGTGCACCACGTCGCCGAAGGCGCCCACCACGGCGGTGACGCAGCCGTCCGCGGCCTGCGGCGGGCGCAGTCCGGCGGCGCCCCGCCCGGTCAGCGCCCGGTAGGCGGCGGTGGCGTCCGGCACCCGCAGGGCCAGCGCGGCCACGCCGTCGTCGTGGCGGGCCAGGTAGCCGGCGGCGGGGTGGCCGGCGGCCAGCGGCTGGGTGAGCAGCAGCCGGACGGCGGCCTGGCCGAGCAGGGCCGAGGCGCAGCGCTCGGCGCTCTCGCCGCGCTCGGTGGGCGGGACGAGCAGCTCGAAGCCGTACTCCTCGGTCAGCCGGGCGATCTCGGCGGCGAGGTCGGCCACGTAGAACTCGACGTGGTCCAGGGTGAGTTCGAGGGGGACGGTGGGGTCGGTCTGCGTCTGGGTCTCGGTCTGGGACTCGGGAGAGGAACGGTCGGGCATCTGAGGGGCTCTCTCGTGAGGAGTGCGCGGAGGCCCGCCCCGGCGGCGGTGCGGTGCGGCAGGGCCGCCGCCGGGGCGGGCCGGTGACGTGGAGCGTGGGGCGTGTGGGCGGGCGGGGACGGGTCGGTCAGGTGGACTGGAGGCGCGGGGCTTCCGGGGCGAGTTCCGCGGCCGAGGCCTCGGCGCCCGCCGGGTCCGCGGTCGGCTCCGCCGCGGTGAGTTCCTCGGCGGCCGGCTCGGTGGACGCGGCCGCCTCCGCGGCCTCGTCCTCGTCCTCGTCGTCCTCGATGGGGGTGTCGGGCTTGCCGAGCAGGAAGAGGGCCGAGAGGACGGCGCCGATCACCATGGCGGCCAGCACCGTCCGGAAGTCCAGCGCGGCCACCAGTCCGGCACCGACGCCGATGGCGATCGCCTGCGGTGCGGTGAGCGAGAGGTTGACGGCCGCCTGGGTGCGGCCCATCAGCTGGGGCGGGGTGAGCGCCTGGGCGGCGGTGGCCAGGCCGACCACACCGGCCGGCATGCCGGCCCCGGCGATCACCAGGCCCGCCGACACCACCCAGACCGAGGGCACCAGCAGCAGGGCGGCGCCCAGTCCGAACACGGCCGAGCCGAGCATGACGGTCCTGCGCGGGCCGATCCGGCCGATCAGCACCCCGCCCAGCACCGAGCCGCCCAGTGCCCCGACCGCCTCCACCGTCTCCAGTACGCCGAGGAACTGCGGCGAGCGGTGCAGCCCGTGCTGGATGAGCGAGAACAGCACCGGCTGCAGGAAGCTCAGCACGGTCGCGGTGAGGGTGGTGGCGATCAGCAGCGGCAGCAGCGAGGCGGTGGTGCGCAGGTGCTGGAAGCCCGCCAGCACCTCGGTGCGCCAGTGCCGGCCGGAGGGCTCCGGCTTGGGCTCGGGCACCCGCAGCGCCAGGAAGGCGAGCGCCGCCGCGACCAGGATGCCGATGTCGACCAGGGCGACGGCCCGGCCGCCGAGCCACCCGTACAGGCCGGAACCGATCAGCGGGGCGACGAGCGTGGTGCCCGCGCGCATGGTCTGGGTGAACCCGACGGCCGCGCCGAAGTCCTGACGTTCCGTCAGGATGCTGCGCAGCATGGCGCTCTGGGCCGGGGCCAGGACGGCCCCGGCCAGCCCGTAGAGCACCGCCGTGACGTAGATGATCCACAGGTGGCCGCGGCCGTCGACCAGCAGCAGCGGTGAAACCGCCAGCGCCAGCACCAGGTTGACCGCGACCAGCAGCGGCCGTCGGCGGACCCGGTCGGCGACCAGGCCGCCGAGCGGCAGCAGCAGCATCGGGACGGCGTAGCAGAACATCACCAGACCGGCCGCCGAACTGCTCCCCGTCAGCACCTTGGCCCAGATGCCGAGGGCGATGAAGAGGGCGCTGTCCCCGAGGACGGACAGCGTCTGTCCCGCGATGTAGAGCCGGAACTCCGGCCGCGCCAGAAGTGGGTGCATGTCCTGTCCTTCAGTTGCTGCGGTGTGGTGGATGGTGCGGACTAGCGGGGTGCGGTGACGGTTCCGGCGGCCCGGGTGAAGGCCTCGATCACGGCGTCGTTGGCGTCCTTCTCGCCGACGGCGATCCGGATGCCCCGGCCCGGGTAGAAGCGGACGGCCACCCCGAGCCGCTCCAGCTCCGCCCTGACCGGGCCCTCGTCACCGGGGGCCTCGACCCAGAGGAAGTTGGTCAGGCTCGGCGGCACCGATCGTCCCAGGGTGAGGAGTTCGGCCCGCACCCGGTCCCGCTCGGCGGCGATCTCGGCGATCCGCCGGGCCACCTCCTCGCGGGCCTCGACCGCGGCCCGCAGGCCCGCCTCCTGGAGCCGGTTGACCGCGTACGGGACCTGGACGGCCCGGACACGCCGGGCCACCGACTCCTCGGCGATCGCGTAGCCGATCCGCAGCGCGGCCAGCCCGTGCGACTTGGAGAGGGTGCGCAGCACCACCAGGTTGGGCCACTCGGCGATCCGGGCCGACGGCTCCGGGGCCTCCCAGCCCTGGGCGAAGTCGACGTAGGCCTCGTCCAGCAGCACCAGCGCGGTGGCCGGGACCTGCCGGAGGAAGGCGGTCAGCTCCGCCCAGGAGTAGACCGTGCCGGTCGGGTTGTGCGGGTTGCACAGCACGACGATCCGGGTGCGGCCGTCCAACTGCCGTGCCATCGCGGCCAGGTCGTGCCGGGCGTCCGGGCCCAGCGGGACGGCCCGGGCCTCGGCGCCGGCGATCCCGCAGAACAGCGGGTACGCGTCGAAGCAGGGGTCCGAGTGCACCACGTTGTCGCCGGGGCGCACGACCGAGTGGAAGAGGTCCAGGGCCACGCCCGCCGAGCCGTGGCCGACCACGACCTGCCCGGCCGGGACGCCCTGCCAGTCGGCGACGATCCCGGCGAACCGCTCCGGACGGAAGTCCGGGTAGCGGTTCAGGTCGGAGACCGCCCCGGCCAGGGCGGCCAGCACGGACGGCAGCGGCGGGTACGGGTGCTCGTTCTGGGCCAGCAGGTGTCCGGCCGCGGCGGCGCCCGCCATCAGTCGGCCTGCAGCACGTAGAGCCAGGAGTGCGGGGTGGCCAGCGCCTCGACCCGGTCGATCCGCAGCCCGGCGTCGGCGAACAGCTGCTCGTAGGTCTCCTTGGTGTGCAGCGGCACGCCCATCATCGCGTGGGCCAGCTCGAAGCCGACCGAGAAGACCGGCATCGCGCTCTGGGACTCGCCCGGGCCGCGCAGCATGGTGTCGCCGAGCACGAAGGTGCGGGCCTTCGGGAAGGCCTCGCGCATCCGGGTGAAGATCGAGGAGCGGGTGGTCGGGTCGGCCAGCAGGTCGTGCAGCAGGAAGAAGCTCATCACGGTGTCGACCTCGGCCACCTCGGCGGCCTCGGCGTCGTTGTCGATCTGGGTGCCCAGCAGGCCCAGCACGTCGGCCCGGACGGCGGTGACCCGGTCCTGCAGCCCGGCCGCGGCGATGTCGGCGCGGGCGATGTCGGTGGCCGGACGGCTGATGTCGATGCCCAGACCGCGGCTGCCCTCGCGCTGGGAGACCACCCGGCGGACCCGGGCGGAGGTGCCGCTGCCCAGGTCGGCGATGGTGCGGAAGTCGATGGCGGAGAGCACGTCGGTGAGTTGCGCGGCGAACAGCGACTGGTCGCACTGGGCGGAGCCGAGGGCGACCATCGCCTCGTCGCGGAAGACGTCGCCGTTGTAGTGGTGCGAGCCGGTGCTCAGGTGGCCGGCCCGGCCGAACACGTCGTGGTAGCCGCCGACGGCCCAGGTGAAGTAGCCGCGGGCGGCGGCGATCTCGATGCCCGCCTCGGTGGGCAGGTAGCCGGCGCCGTCGGCCTTGAGGTAGCCGTAGTCGGTGGCGGCGCGCAGCACGGCCTCGGTGCGGGCGGTGTCACCGGACTCGGCCGTGATCTCGGTGGCGGAGAGCGCCTCGCCGCGGCCGAGCCGCTCCAGGACGCCGATCCGGTCGAGCGCGAAGATCACGTTGGCGGCGATGAAACCGTTGTAGGCGTCGGTCGACGAGATCGGCGCCGGGGTGATGCCGCGCCAGGTGTCGGGGATGACGGCAGACTGCATCGGTGGTGTCCATTCCTCGGGGTGGGCCGGGTCGCGGCCGCTGGGCGTGGTGGTGCGGGGGTGTCGCGGTGGTGCGGGGAGTCCGTACGGCGGGAGGTCTCAGGGGTGGGGGTCTCAGGGGTGGGGCGTGGGGTCCGGTGCCCGGCCGCGCAGCCGGTCGGCGAGCACCGGGCCGATGACCGCGAGCGCCTCCGCGCCGGTCATCGCGCCGTGGGTGCTCGGCACTTCGTGGATCTCCAGCCGGCCGCCCACGTGGGGCCGCCAGCTCTCCGGGTCGGGGGCGTCGGCCGGGCGGTCCTTGGCGGCGACGAAGACCAGCGCGTCGCCGTCGTAGCCGGCCGGCTGGGCGTCACCGGTCAGGGCCAGGTTGGCGAGGAAGACCTCGACCACCCGGGCCACCCCGGCGCCGCTCAGCCCGGCCAGCGGGCCGTCGCCGTGCCGGACCAGCTCGGCGAAGCCCGCCTCGTCGGCCGGCCAGGCGGTGATCTCGCCGGCCTGCTGGCCGAGCGAGGCGAGGATCGCGGCGAGCAGCGCCGGGTCCCGGTCGGGCCCGTCCCCGGCGTACCCGGCGTACTCGTCCAGCTCCGGGTAGCCGTCCAGCACGGCGAGCAGTTCGACCCGCTCGCCCTGCTCGCGCAGCAGCGCCGCCATCGCGTGGGCGACCGGGCCGCCGAAGGACCAGCCGAGCAGGGCGTACGGGCCCTCGGGGCGCACCGAGCGCAGTTCCGCGAGGTAGCGGTGGGCCAGCTCCGCCAGGCCGGTCGGGTGGCGGTCCAGGTCGGCCAGTCCGGGGGCCTGGAGGCCGTAGACCGGCTGCTCGGCGTCCAGGTGGCGCAGCAGCCCGGTGTACACCCAGCTGATCCCGGCCGCCGGGTGCACGCAGAACAGCGGCGGGCGCGAGCCCCGGGTGCGCAGCGGCAGCAGCACCGGGAAGTCCTCCTCGGCGGCGGTGCCGCCCCGGGCCCCGGTCAGCAGGTCGGCCAGCCCGGCGACGGTCGGGGCCTGGAACAGCGCCCGGACGCCGAGCCGGTCCGTGCCGGTCAGCTCGCGCATCCCGGCGACCAGCCGCCCGGCCAGCAGCGAGTGGCCGCCCAGTTCGAAGAAGTTGTCGTCGATGCCGACCCGCTCCAGGCCGAGCAGATCGGCGAACAGCCCGCAGAGCACCTCCTCCAGCGGGGTGCGCGGCCCCCGGCCACCGCCGGCCCGGCCCGGCTCGGGGGCGGGCAGCGCCCGCTCGTCGAGCTTGCCGTTGGGCGTCAGCGGCAGCCGCTCCAGCGGCACCAGGGCGGCGGGCAGCATGTAGTCCGGCAGTTCGGCGGCCAGCCGGGTGCGCAGCGCGTCCAGGTCCAGCGGGCCGGCGTCCGGGGCCGGGACGAGGTAGCCGACCAGGCGCTTGTCGCCCGGAACGTCCTCGCGCACCACCACGGCGGCCGAGGCCACCTCCGGGCGGCGGCTGAGCACCGAGCCGATCTCGCCGAGCTCGATCCGGAAGCCGCGGATCTTCACCTGGGCGTCGATCCGGCCCAGGTACTCCAGTTCGCCGTCGGCCGTCCAGCGGGCCAGGTCGCCGGTGCGGTACATCCGGGTGCCGGGGGCGCCGTACGGGTCGGCGACGAAGCGCTCGGCGGTCAGCGCCGGGCGACCCAGGTAGCCGCGGGCGAGCCCGGCGCCGGCCACGTACAGTTCGCCGGGCACCCCGGCGGGCACCGGGCGCAGTCGGGAGTCCAGCAGGTAGAGCCGCAGGTCCGGGATGCCCGCGCCGATCAGCGAGCGGGACTGCCCGGCGGCGGTGGCCCGGTCCAGCGGGCGGTAGGAGACGTGCACCGTGGTCTCGGTGATGCCGTACATGTTGACCAGGACCGGCGCGTCCTCGGCGTGCCGGGTGTACCAGGGGGCCAGCCGGGCCAGGTCGAGCGCCTCGCCGCCGAACACCACCCGGCGCAGCGCGAGTCGCCCGCCGAGCTCGGGGTCCTCCTGGTCGGCCTGCATCAACTGGTAGAAGGCGGACGGGGTCTGGTTGAGGAAGGTGACCCGCTCGCGGACCAGCAGCTCCAGGAACTCCCGGGGCGAGCGGCTGGTCTCGAAGGGCACCACGACCAGGCTGCCGCCGTGCAGCAGCGCGCCCCACAGCTCCCAGACCGAGAAGTCGAAGGCGTAGGAGTGGAACAGCGTCCAGACGTCCTGCGGGCCCGGGGCGAACCAGTGGTCGGTGGCGGCGAACAGCCGGGCGACATTGGCGTGCGGGACCACCACGCCCTTCGGGCGGCCGGTCGAGCCCGAGGTGTAGATGACGTACGCCGGGTGGTCCGGGCCGAGGGCGGGAGAGGGGGCCTCGGCGGACGCGCGGTGCAGCCCGGCGGCCGTCTCCGGGGTGTCGAGCAGCAGTAACCGGAGCCCCGCGTCCGGCAGTCGGGCGGCGGTCGCGGTGGTGGTGAGCAGCAGCTCGGGGGCCGAGTCGCGCAGGGTGTAGGCGATCCGGTCGGCCGGGTAGTCCGGGTCGATCGGCACATAGGCACCGCCCGCCTTGAGGACGGCGAGCACCGCGACCACCAGCTCCACCGAGCGCGGCAGCGCCAGCGCCACCAGCCGCTCGGGGCCGACGCCGTGGGCGGTGAGCAGGTGGGCCAGCCGGTTCGCCCGGGCGTCGAGCTCGGCGTAGCTGACCCGCTCGTCCCGGTGGACCATCGCGACGGCCTGCGGGGTGCGGGCCGCCTGGGCGGCGAACAGGGCGGGGACGGTGCGGAGTTCGGGGTGCTGGTCGGGGTGCCGGTCGGGGTGCCGGTCGGCTGGGTCCGGGAGCTGTTCGGGGCGGCTCCAGCGGTCCAGGATCAGGCTCCGCTCGGCCGGGTCGAGGATCTCCGCCTCGCCGACCGGGCGGGCCGGGTCGGCCACCAGGGCGGCGAGCAGCCGGGCGAAGCGCCCGCCGATCGCCGTCACCGTGCCGGGGTCGAACAGCTCCTCGGCGAACTCCACCACCACGCCGATCCCGGCCGGGGTGGCGTCCGCGGCCAGCTGCTCGCTGAAGCCGAAGGCCAGGTCGAACTTGGCGAGTTCGGCGACCGCCGGCTCCACCCGGGCGGGCAGCCCGGCGAAGGTGAGGGCGGTCGCGGGGGTGGCCACCGGGCCTGCCTCCGTTGCGGCGGTCGGGGCGGTGGCCGGGGCGGTGGTCGGGGCGGTCGGCGCCTCGGCGGCGCCGAAGGTCAGCAGCACCTGGAACAACGGGTGCCGGGCCGTCGAGCGGGCCGGGTTGAGCACCTCGACCAGGCGCTCGAAGGGCACGTCCTGGTGCTCGAAGGCGTCCAGATTGGTCCGCCGCACCCGCTCCAGCAGCCCGTGGAAGCTCGGGTCGCCGGAGAGGTCGGCGCGCAGGACGAGGGTGTTGACGAAGAAGCCGATCAGGTCGTCCAGGGCCTCGTCGGTGCGGCCCGCGATCGGGGTGCCGAGCGGGATGTCGGTGCCCGCGCCCAGCCGGTTCAGGGTGGCGGCCAGTGCGGCCTGCACCACCATGAACACGCTGGACCGACTCGCCCGGGCCAACTCGGCCACGGCGGCGTGCAGTTCGGCCGGGATTCGGAACTCGACGGTGTCCCCGCGGTGGCTCGGCAGCAGCGGCCGCTTGCGGTCGTGGGGGAGCGTCAGCTCCTCCGGGATCCCGGCCAGGGCCGTCCGCCAGTAGGCGAGTTGGGCGTACTCGATGCCGTCGGGGTCGTCCTCGGCGCCGAGCAGTTCGCGCTGCCAGAGCGCGTAGTCGGCGTACTGGACGGGCAGCGGCTGCCACTGCGGTGCGCCGCCGGCGAGGCGGGCCCGGTAGGCGGTGTCCAGGTCGCGCAGCAGCGGTCCGACGGACCAGCCGTCGCTGACGATGTGGTGCATCAGCACCAGCAGCACGTGCTCGTCCGCGGGCAGGGAGAACAGCCGGGCGCGGATCGGCAGGTCCTCGGCCAGGTCGAAGGACTCCCGGCCCGCCTCCGCCAGGGCGGCCCGCAGGGCCTCCTCGTCGGCGACCCGGTGGGCGCGGAGCTCGACCCGGGCGCTGTCCGCGATCAGCTGGTGGGGCCGGCCGTCGGCGACGGGGAAGGTGGTGCGCAGCACCTCGTGCCGGTCGACCAGGTCGGTCAGCGCCGCGCCGAGTGCGGCGGGGTCGACGGCGCCGGTCAGCCGGAGTGCGAAGGGGGTGTTGTAGAGCGCGCTCGGGCCCTCGAACTGGTCGATGAACCAAAGCCGTTGCTGGGCGGCGGAGAGCGGGACCAGCGCCGGGCGCTCCCGGGGCAGCAGCCGGGCCCGCACCGGGCCGGCCTGCTCGCCGAGGTGCCCGGCCAGGGCGGCGACGGTGGGGTGGTCGAAGAGGGTGCGGATCGGGACCTCGGTGCCGAGGACGGTGCGGATCCGGCTGATCAGCTTGGTGGCGAGCAGCGAGTGGCCGCCGAGGTCGAAGAAGCCGTCGTCGATGCCGACGGCGGGCAGCCCGAGGGTCTCGGCGAAGAGCCCGCAGAGCGCCCGCTCGGTGCCCGTGCGGGGCGCCCGGCCCTCCGCCGCCCCGGAGTAGTCGGGGGCGGGCAGCGCGCGGCGGTCGACCTTGCCGTTGGCGGTGACCGGCAGCGCGTCCAGGGTGACGATCGCGGCCGGGAGCATGTAGGCCGGCAGCCGGCCGGTGAGGAAGGTGCGCAGTTCGCCGGGGGTGGTGCCGTCGGTGAGGGTGGCGTAGGCGACCAGGCGCTTGTCCCCGGGCCGGTCCTCGCGGACCAGGGCCACCGCGTGGCCCACCGCCGGGTGGGCGGCGAGCGCGGCCTCCACCTCGGCGGGCTCGATCCGGAAACCGCGGATCTTGACCTGGTCGTCGGTGCGGCCGAGGAATTCCAGGACGCCGTCGGCGGTGCGGCGGACGATGTCGCCGGTGCGGTACATCCTTTCGCCCTTGCCGCCGAACGGGCAGGCCGTGAAGCGCTCGGCGGTCAGCGCCGGGCGGCCGACGTAGCCGCGGGCCAGGCCGTTGCCCGCGAGGTACAGCTCGCCGGGCACCCCCACCGGGACGGGCTGGAGCACGTCGTCCAGCACGTACGCCCGGGTGTTCGCCAGCGGGCGGCCGAGCGGCACCACGGCCGGGACCTCCCCGCCGGGCGACATGGTGAAGGTGGTCTTGATGGCGGTGGTCTCGGTCGGCGCGTAGACCGCGACCACGTCCGTCTCCGGGCAGGCCCGGAACAGCTGCCGGACCGCCTCCGGGGGCACCACGTCACCGCCGGTCCACACCTGCCGCACCGCGCGGAACGCCTCCGGGGCCTCCTCGGCCAGCAGCCGCAGCAGCCCCGAGGGCGCCTGCACCAGGGTGACGCCGTGCCGGGTGACGGTCGCGGCCAGCGCGGCCAGGTCGAGCTGCCCGGGCGCGGCCAGCACGATCCGTCCGCCGGTCACCAGCGGCGCCCACACCTCGGTGGTGGAGGCGTCGAAGGCGGTGGGCGAGTGCAGCAGCACGGCCTCGTGGTGGCCCTGGTGGAAGTGCCGGTTGGCCAGCAGGTCGACCACGTTGCGGTGGGTCACCGCGACGCCCTTGGGGATGCCGGTCGAGCCCGAGGTGTACATCACGTACAGCAGCTGGCCGGGGTGGGCGCGCCGGCCGGCCGGGGCCTCGGTGACGGCGCGGAGCCCGGTGGTGCCGCGGGCCTCGGTGACGTCCAGGGCGAGCAGGTCGGCGTCGTCGAGCGCCGGGTGCCCGCGGTGCGCCGGGTCGACCAGCACCAGCCGGGCCCGGGTGTCGGCGAGGATGTGCCGCATCCGGTCCAGCGGGTAGCGGGTGTCCAGCGGGACGTAGGTGCCGCCCGCCTTGGTGACCGCCAGGATCGCCGTCACCAGGTCGGCCGAGCGGTCCATCAGGATCGCGACCGGCTCCTCCACCGCCAGCCCGCGGGCCAGCAGGACGGCCGCCAGGGTGCCGGCCCGGGCGTCGAGTTCGGCGTAGCTGAGCCGTTCGGTGTCGGAGACCACGGCGACGGCCGCCGGGGTGGCCGCGGCCTGGGCCTCGAACAGCTCGGCCAGGGTGGTGTCGGCGACCGGGGCGGCGGTGTCGTTCCAGCCGGTGAGCAGCCGGGACCGCTCGGCCGGGTCGAGGATGTCGATCGCGCCGATGGGTGCGTCGGGGTCGGCGGCGGCCGCCGCCAGGACGCGCAGCAGCCGCTCGGTGAGGGTGGTGACGGTGGCGTGGTCGAAGAGGTCCGCGGCGTACTCGACGGCCGCCGTTACGCCGAGCGGCGTGCCGTCCTCGCCGTGGCGTTCGGTGAAGTTGAAGTTCAGGTCGAAGTGCGCCTGGGACTCGCCGCCGCCCTCCAGCACTCCGCTCGCCCCACTCTCCCCTCCGAGGGAGAGCACCGGCGCGGGGCCGCTGTTGACGGTGAGGACGGTCTGGAAGAGCGGGTGGCGGGCCGGGGTGCGGGTGGGGTTGAGCTGCTCGACCAGCCGCTCGAAGGGGACGCTCTGGTGCTCGAAGGCGTCCAGGTCGTGCCGGCGGACGCGGTCGAGGAGTTCGCGGAAGCCGGGGTTGCCGCTGGTGTCGGTGCGCAGGACCAGGGTGTTGACGAAGAAGCCGACCAGGTCGTCGAGGGCGCCGTCGGTGCGTCCGGCGACCGGGGTGCCGAGCGGCAGGTCGGTGCCGGCGCCGAGCCGGGTGTAGAGGGTGGCGACGGCGGCCTGCAGCACCATGAACAGGCTGGCCCGGTTGGCGGTGGCCAACTCGGTGAGCCGCTGGTGCAGTTGGGGATCAAGTCGGTACTCGACCGTACCGGCGCGGTGGCTCGGGGTGGCCGGGCGCGGGCGGTCGTAGGGGAGCTCCAGCTCCTCCGGCGCTCCGGCCAAGGACTGCTGCCAGTGGGCGAGTTGCTCGGTCAGCAGCGCGCTGGGCCGGTCCTCCGCACCGAGCAGCTCGCGCTGCCAGAGGGTGTAGTCGGCGTACTGGACGGGCAGCGGCTCCCACTGCGGCGCGCCGCCGTCGAGGCGGGCCCGGTAGGCGGTGGTGAGGTCGCGCAGCAGCGGGCCGACGGACCAGCCGTCGCTGGCGATGTGGTGCAGCAGCAGGACCAGGGCGTGCCGGTCGGCGCCGAGCGAGAACAGCGACACCCGGATCGGTGGGTCCTCGGCGAGCCGGAACACCTCGCCGGTGGCGGCGGCCACGGCGGCGGCCAACTCCTCCCCGTCGGCGACCTGGTGGGCGCGGAGGTCGACCCGGGCGCGGTCCGCGACCAGCTGGTGGGGGCGGCCGTCGGCGACGGGGAAGGTGGTGCGCAGCACCTCGTGCCGGTCGACCAGGTCGGTCAGTGCCGCGGCCAGCGCGGCGGGGTTGACGGAACCGGTGAGGTGGGCCACGAACGGGGTGTTGTAGAGCGCGCTCGGGCCCTCGAACTGGTCGATGAACCACAGCCGTTGCTGGGCGGGGGAGAGCGGGACGCGCTCGGGTCGCTCGGCCGGGCGCAGGGCCGGGCGGGCCGGGCCGGGGGTGGGCAGGGCGGCGGCGAGGGCGGCGATGGTGGGGTGGTCGAAGAGGGTGCGGATCGGCAGTTCGGCGCCGAGGACGGTGCGGATCCGGCTGGTCAGTTTGATGGCGAGCAGCGAGTGTCCGCCGAGGTCGAAGAAGTCGTCGTCGATGCCGACGGCGGGCAGGCCGAGGATCTCGGCGAAGAGCGTGCAGAGGGCCTGTTCGGTGTCGGTGCGGGCGGTGCGGCCCTCGGGGGCGCAGGTGTGGTCGGGTGCGGGGAGGGCGCGGCGGTCGATCTTGCCGTTGGGGGTGACGGGCAGGGCGTCGAGGATCACCACGGCGGCGGGGAGCATGTAGGCGGGGAGCCGGTCGGTGGCGAAGGTGCGCAGTTCGCCGGGGGTGGTGTCACCGGTGGTGGTGAGGTAGGCGACCAGGCGCTTGTCGCCGGGTCGGTCCTCGCGGACCAGGGCGAGGGCCTGGCGGACGGCGGGGTGGGCGGTGAACGCGGCTTCGACTTCGCCGAGTTCGATCCGGAAGCCGCGGATCTTGACCTGGTCGTCGGCGCGGCCGAGGAACTCCAGGACGCCGTCGGTGGTGCGGCGGACGATGTCGCCGGTGCGGTACATCCTTTCGCCCTTGCCGCCGAAGGGGCAGGCTGTGAAGCGCTCGGCGGTGAGGGCCGGGCGGGCGAGGTAGCCGCGGGCGAGTCCGGCGCCGGCGATGTAGAGCTCACCGGGCACCCCGGCCGGGACGGGTTGGAGCCCGTCGTCCAGGACGTAGGCCCGGGTGTTCGCCATCGGGCGGCCGATCGGGACGCTGTCCGGCACCGAATCGGCGTCGGGGAGGGCGAGTTGGGTGGCGCAGAGGGTGATCTCGGTGGGGCCGTAGAGCACCCGGACGGCGAGTCCCGGGACGGCTGCCAGTACCCGCCGCACGGCCGGCGCGGAGACCAGGTCCCCGCCGGTCAGCACCTCGTGCAGGCCGGTGAAGACGGCCGGGTCCTCCTCGGCGATGACCCGGAACAGTCCGGCGGTGACGTGCACATGGGTGAGGTGGTGGGCCCGGACCAGCGTGCCGATGGCGGCCGCGTCCAGGTCGCCCTGGGGTGCGACGACGACCTGGCCGCCGGAGAGCAGCGGGGCCCACAGTTCGTAGGTGGAGGCGTCGAAGGCGTGCGGGGCGTGGAGGAGGACGCGGAGCCCGTCGGGGTGGTGCCAGCTGGGGTCGGAGGCGAGCTGGACCACGTCCCGGTGGGTGATGGCGATGCCCTTGGGTTCTCCGGTGGAGCCGGAGGTGAACATCAGGTAGGCGAGCTGTTCCGGGTGGATCGTCGGCCGGTGGGTCTGTCGCCTGCGTGGTCCGTCGAAGTGGTCGGGGGTGATCGTCAGGACGGGGCAGGGCGCGTCGGTGGCCAGTGGGTGGTCCCGGTGGGCGGCGTCGGTGAGGACGAGCGCCGCCCCGGTGTCGGTGGTGATGTGGTGCAGTCGTTCGGCCGGGTGCCGGTCGTCGAGCGGGACGTAGGTACCGCCCGCCTTGAGGACGGCCAGCAGAGCGACCACCAGTTCAGCGGAGCGGCTCATCAGCAGCACCACCGGGGTGTCGGTGCCGACCCCGGCGTCGGTGAGCTGGGTGGCCAGGTGCTCGGCCCGGGAGTCCAGTTCGGCGTAGCTCAGCGTTCCGGTCTCGGAGACCACCGCGACGGCGTCAGGGGTGGCGGCCGCCCGGGCGTCGAAGAGCTCGGGCACCGAGCCGGTCGGCAGCTCGGTGACCGGGCCGTGCCAGCTGGTCAGCAGCTGTTCGCGCTCCGCCGGGGCGAGGATCTCGATCGCGCCGATCGGTGCGTCGGGGTCGGCGGCGACGGCCGTCAGGACGCGGAGCAGTCGCTCGGCCAGGGTGGCGACGGTGGTGTGGTCGAAGAGGTCCGCCGCGTACTCGATCGCGCCGGACAGTCCGCCGGGCTCGCCGGTTCCGTTGGGCTCGTCGGTTCCGCTGGGCTCGGTGAATCCGAAGGACAGGTCGAACTTGGCGACGTTGAGCTCGAACTCCAGCTCATTGCACGTCAGTTCGCCGAAGGTGCGCGGCGCCGTCGCCTGGTTCTGCAGGGCGATGAGGGTCTGGAAGAGCGGGTGGCGGGCCTGGGTGCGGGTGGGGTTGAGCTGCTCGACCAGCCGCTCGAAGGGGACGTCCTGGTGCTCGAAGGCGTCCAGGTCGGTGCGGCGGACGCGGTCGAGGAGTCGGCGGAAGCTGGGGTTGCCGCTGGTGTCGGTGCGCAGCAGCAGGGTGTTGACGAAGAAGCCGACCAGGTCGTCCAGCGCTTCGTCGGTGCGTCCGGCGACCGGGGTGCCGAGCGGCAGGTCGGTGCCGGCGCCGAGCCGGGTGTAGAGGACGGCGACGGCGGCCTGCAGCACCATGAACAGGCTGGCCTGCTGGGCGGTGGCCAACTCGGTGAGCCGCTGGTGCAGTTCGGCGTCCACGGTGAACTCGACCAGCTCGCCCCGGTGGCTGGGCGTGGCCGGTCGCGGGCGGTCGTACGGGAGCGCCAGTTCCTCCGGGGCGTCGCTCAATGAGGCCTGCCAGAAGGAGAGTTGCCGCCCGATCAGGCTCTCCGGGTCGTCCTCGGAGCCGAGCAGTTCGCGCTGCCACAGGGTGTAGTCGGCGTACTGGACGGGCAGCGGCTCCCACTGCGGCGCGGCTCCGGAACAGCGGGCCCGGTAGGCGGTGGCCAGGTCGCGGAAGAGCGGGGCGACGGACCAGCCGTCGCTGGCGATGTGGTGCAGCAGCACCAGCAGCACGTGCTGCTCGCCGTCCAGCGAGAACAGCTCGGCCCGGAGCGGCAGTTCGGCGGACAGGTCGAAGGCGTGGCCGTTCGCCGCGGCCAGCAGGGCGGCGAGCTCGGTCTCGTCGGCGGCCCGGGTGACCGTCAGGGTGGGTACGACGGTGTCGGTGACCAGCTGGTGGGGCTGTCCGTCGCCGGTCGGGAACAGGGTGCGCAGCACCTCGTGCCGGTCGACCAGGTCGGCCAGGGCGGCGGTGAGTGCGGCGGGGTCGATGGCGCCGGTCAGCCGGAGCGCGAAGGGGGTGTTGTAGAGCGCGCTCGGGCCCTCGAACTGGTCGATGAACCACAGGCGTTGCTGGGCGTAGGAGAGCGGCACCGACGCCGGGCGCTCGCGCCGCGTCAGCCCGGCCCGGACCGGGGTGGTGTCGGAGCCGAAGTGTTGGGCCAGCGCGGCGATGCTGGGGGTGTCGAACAGGGTGCGGATGGGGAGTTCGGTGCCGAGGGCGGTGCGGATCCGGCTGACGAGTCTGGTGGCGAGCAGGGAGTGCCCGCCGAGGTCGAAGAAGTTGTCGTCGATGCTCACCGTCGCCAACCCGAGGACGTCGGCGAAGAGTTGGCACAGGCTGCGCTCGACGGCGGTGCGGGGCGCCCGGCCGGTGGCGGCGGTGTGGCCGGGGGCGGGCAGGGCGCGGCGGTCGACCTTGCCGTTGGAGGTGACCGGTAGGGCGTCGAGGGTGACGATCGCGGCGGGCACCATGTAGCCGGGCAGTCGTTCGACGACGAAGGCGCGCAGTTCGTCCAGCGGGGCCGGGCCGGTGACGTAGGCGACCAGGCGCTTGTCACCGGCCTGGTCCTGGCGGACGGTCGCGAAGGCCTGGCGGACGGCCGGGTGGGCGGCGAACGCGGCCTCCACCTCGCCGAGTTCGATCCGGAAGCCGCGCAGCTTGACCTGGTCGTCCGTTCGACCGACGAACTCCAGTTCGCCCGTGGTGGTCCAGCGGACGAGGTCGCCGGTGCGGTACATCCGGCCGCCGGGCTCGCCGTAGGGGCAGGCCACGAAGCGCTCGGCGGTCAGGGTCGGGCGGCCGACGTAGCCGCGGGCCAGGCCGGGCCCGGCGAGGTAGAGCTCGCCGCGGACGCCCGCCGGAACGGGGCGCAGGGCGCCGTCCAGCACGTACACCCGGCTGTTGGGCAGCGGACGGCCGATCGGTACCACGGCGGCCGGCACCTGCTCGGGGGAGCTCATCGGGCGGCGGGTGGCGAAGGTGGTGGCCTCCGTCGGTCCGTAGCCGTTGACCACCCGGAGGCCCGGGCAGGCCTGCAGCACCCGGCGGACGGCGGTCGGCGAGACGATGTCCCCGCCCGTCCACAGCTCCCGCATCCCGGCGAAGGACTCCGGGGCCTCGGAGGCCAGCACGTTGAAGAGCCCGGCGGTCATCCAGGCGGCGGTCACCCCGCCGGGTCCGATGGTGGCGGTGAGCTCGCCGATGCCCAGGCGTCCGGCGGGGGCCAGCACCAGGCGGCGGCCGGAGAGCAGCGGCGCCCACAGCTCGTAGGTGGAGGCGTCGAAGGCGGTCGGGGAGTGGACCAGCACGCGGTCGTGGCCGCCGGTGTCGAAGGCCCCGGCGAGGGCGAGGTCGACGATCGAGCGGTGGGTGATGCCGATGCCCTTGGGTACTCCGGTGGAGCCGGAGGTGTGCATCACATAGGCCAACTGGGCGGCGGGGAAGCGGAGTCCGAGGTTGTCTGCGGTCTCCTCGCCGACCGCGAGGGTGGTCAGCCCGGCCAGGGCCGGGTGGTCCCGGTCGGTGACGGCGAGGCCGGCGCCGGCGTCGGCGAGGACGGCTCGCAGGCGCTCCTCGGGCTGGGCGTCGTCGAGCGGGACGTAGGTTCCGCCGGCCTTGAGGACGGCCAGGACGGCCACCACCAGGGCGGGGGAGCGCTCCAGCAGCACCGCCACCGGGGTCTCGGTGCCGACGCCCGCCGCGACCAGGCGCAGCGCCAACCCGTTGGCCCGGGCGTTGAGTTCGGCGTAGCTCAGTGCGGTGTCGCCCGCGACCAGGGCGACGGCGTCGGGGGTGGCGGCCGCCCGGGCCTCGAAGAGCTCGGGCACCGAGCCGGTCGGCAGGTCGGCGACCGGGCCGTTCCAGCCGGTCAGCAGCTGCTCGCGCTCGGTCGGGGCGAGGATCTCGATCGCGCCGATCGGTGCGTCGGGGTCGGCCGCGACCGACCGCAGCACCCGGGCGAGGCGCTCGCCGAGGGCGACGGCGGTGGTGTGGTCGAACAGGTCCGCCGCGTAATCCACCGAGCCGGTCAGGCCGTTGGCCGTGCCGTGGGCGTCGTGCTGCTCGACGAAGGCGAAGGAGAGGTCGAACTTGGCCAGGTGCTGTTCGAGGACGTACTCCCGGGCGGTGAGTCCGGCGAAGTCGGTGGGGAGGTCCTCGTCGCTGTCCAGGGTCAGCATGGTCTGGAACAGCGGGTGCCGGGCCGGGAGACGGGCCGGGTTGAGCTGTTCGACCAGCCGCTCGAAGGGGACGTCCTGGTGGTCGAAGGCGTCCAGGTCGGTGCGGCGGACCCGGGCCAGCAGCTCGCGGAAGCTCGGGTCGCCGGAGGTGTCGGTGCGAAGCACCAGGGTGTTGACGAAGAAGCCGACCAGCTCGTCCAGCGCCTCGTCGGTCCGCCCGGCCACGGCGGTGCCCAGCGGCAGGTCGGTGCCCGCCCCGAGCCGGGTGTACAGGGTGGCCACGGCGGCCTGCAGCACCATGAACAGGCTGGCGCGCTCCTGTGCGGCCAACTCGGCGAGCGCGGTGTGGAGTTCAGCGTCCAGGGTGAGGACGGCGGAGCCGCCGCGGTGGCCGGGCGCGGCCGGGCGCGGGCGGTCGGCGGGGAGGTCGAGCTCCTCCGGGGTGTCGGCCAGGACGCCCTGCCAGTAGCCGAGTTGGCCGGTGAGGACGCTCTCCGGGTCGTCCTCCTCGCCGAGCAGCTCGCGCTGCCAGAGGGTGTAGTCGGCGTACTGGACGGGCAGCGGCTCCCACTGCGGCGCCTCGGCGGTGAGCCGGGCCCGGTAGGCGGTGGCCAGGTCGCGGAAGAGCGGGGGGACGGACCAGGCGTCGCTGGCGATGTGGTGCATCAGCACCAGCAGCACGTGCTCCCCGGCGGAGAGCGAGAACAGCGTGCAGCGGACGGGCAGTTCGGCCGCCAGGTCGAAGACGTGCCGGATCGCGTCGTCCAGCCGGACGGCGAGTTCGGCCTCGTCGGCGACCGGGACGGCGGTGACCTCGACGGAGGTGACGGCGGGGCCGTCCGGCGCGGTGATCGACTGCTCCGGCCGGCCGTCGGTGCTGGGGAAGGTGGTGCGCAGCACCTCGTGCCGGCCGAGCACGTCGCGCAGGGCGAGGGAGAGCGCGGCCCGGTCGATCCCACCGGTCAGCCGAACGGCGAACGGGGTGTTGTAGAGCGCGCTCGGGCCTTCAAGCTGTTCGATGAACCACAGCCGCTGCTGCGCGAACGACAACGGGATCACGGTCTGCCTCCGACGGATGACGTGCTGAGTGGGGACGTGGCGGTCGGGCCACCGGGGACGGCCGGTGGCGTGTGCCGCCTAGGAGGCGCTGCCGGGCCGGCGCATCGGCCTGAGGGCGGGCCGGGCCTTGCGGGCCGCGGGCAGCGCGGCGGAGAGTTCGCCGACCGTGGGGTGGTCGAAGAGGGTGCGGATCGACAGCTCGACGTTCAGGGCGGCGCGGATCCGGCTGACCAGCTTGGTGGCGAGCAGCGAGTGGCCGCCGAGGTCGAAGAAGCCGTCGTCGATGCTGACCGTGGCCAGCCCGAGCACCTGGGCGAACAGCTCGCACAGGCTCTGCTCCTGCGCCGTCCGGGGGGCGCGGCCCTCGGGGGCGCCGGTGTAGTCGGGGGCGGGCAGGGCGCGGCGGTCGACCTTGCCGTTGGGGGTGACGGGCAGCGCGTCCAGGGTGACGATCGCGGCCGGGAGC
Organism: Kitasatospora sp. NPDC096077; assembly: GCF_040303245.1. NCBI lineage: Bacteria > Bacillati > Actinomycetota > Actinomycetes > Kitasatosporales > Streptomycetaceae > Kitasatospora > Kitasatospora sp. NPDC096077. The sequence continues at coordinate 33,383 of NZ_JBEOSV010000037.1, forward strand.
ATGTAGGCGGGCAGCCGGTCGGTGGCGAAGGTGCGCAGTTCGCCGGGGGTGGTGTCACCGGTGAGGGTGAGGTAGGCGACCAGGCGCTTGTCGCCGGGTCGGTCCTCGCGGACCAGGGCGAGGGCCTGGCGGACGGCGGGGTGGGCGGTGAACGCGGCTTCGACTTCGCCGAGTTCGATCCGGAAGCCGCGGATCTTGACCTGGTCGTCGGCGCGGCCGAGGAACTCCAGGACGCCTTCGGTGGTGCGGCGGACGATGTCGCCGGTGCGGTACATCCGCCCTCCTTGCCCGCCATCGGGCAGGAGGGGCCCATTGCCCTTGCCGCCGAAGGGGCAGGCTACGAAGCGCTCGGCGGTGAGGGCCGGGCGGGCGAGGTAGCCGCGGGCGAGTCCGGCGCCGGCGATGTAGAGCTCGCCGGGCACCCCGGCCGGCACGGGTTGGAGCCCGTCGTCCAGGACGTAGGCCCGGGTGTTCGCCATCGGGCGGCCGATCGGCACGCTGTCCGGTACCGACTCGGCGGTGGCAAAAGGCAGTTGGGTGGCGCAGAGGGTGATCTCGGTGGGGCCGTAGAGCACCCGGACGGCGAGCTCCGGGACGGCTGCCAGTACCCGTCGTACGGCCGGCGCGGAGACCAGGTCGCCGCCGGTCAGCACCTCGTGCAGGCCGGTGAAGACGGCGGGGTCCTCCTCGGCGATGACCCGGAACAGTCCGGCGGTGACGTGCACATGGGTGAGGTGGTGGGCCCGGACCAGCGTGCCGATGGCGGCCGCGTCCAGGTCGCCCTGGGGTGCGACGACGACCTGCCCGCCGGAGAGCAGCGGGGCCCACAGTTCGTAGGTGGAGGCGTCGAAGGCGTGCGGGGCGTGGAAGAGCACCCGCAGCCCGTCGGGGTGCTGCCAGCACGGGTCGAAGGCGAGCTGCACCACGTCCCGGTGGGTGATGGCGATGCCCTTGGGTTCCCCGGTGGAGCCGGAGGTGAACATCACATAGGCGAGCTGTTCCGGATGGATCGCGGGCCGCTGGGCGCGCCGCTCGCGCGGGCCCTCGAAGCGGTCCGGGGTGACCGTCAGCACGGGGCAGGGCGCGTCGCTGGCCAGCGGGTGGTCGCGGTGGGCGGCGTCGGTCAGGACGAGCGCCGCCCCGGTGTCGGCGGTGATCCGCCGTAGCCGTTCGGCCGGGTGCCGGTCGTCGAGCGGGACGTAGGTACCGCCCGCCTTGAGGACGGCCAGCAGGGCGACCAGCAGCTCCGCGGAGCGGGCCATCAGCAGCACCACCGGGGTGTCGGTGCCGACCCCGGCGTCGGTGAGCTGGGTGGCCAGGTGCTCGGCCCGGCCGTCGAGTTCGGCGTAGCTCAGCGCCCCGGTCTCGGAGACCACCGCGACGGCGTCGGGGGTGGCGGCCGCCCGGGCCTCGAACAGCTCGGGCAGCGACGCGTCCGGGACGGGCACGGCGGTGTCGTTCCAGCCGGTGAGCAGCTGTGCGCGCTCGGCCGGGGCGAGGATCTCGATCGCGCCGATCGGTGCGTCGGGCTCGGCCGTGACGGCCCGCAGCACCCGCAGCAGCCGCTCGGCGAGAGCGGTCGCGGTGCCGTGGTCGAACAGGTCGGTGGCGTACTCGATCGCCACCGTGAGGCCGGCCCGGGGGCCCTGCTCGGTGAAGCGGAAGGACAGGTCGAACTTGGCCACGTCCAGCACGAAGGGGTGCTCGGCGCAGGCCAGTTCACCGAGGGCGGTGGGCACCGCCGCCGGGCTCTCCAGGGCCACCAGGGTCTGGAACAGCGGGTGGCGGGCCGGGGTGCGGGTCGGGTTGAGCTGCTCGACCAGGCGCTCGAAGGGCACGTCCTGGTGGTCGAAGGCATCCAGGTCGGTGCGGCGGACCCGGTCCAGCAGCTCGCGGAAGCCGGGGTTGCCGGAGGTGTCGGTGCGCAGCAGCAGGGTGTTGACGAAGAAGCCGACCAGGTCGTCCAGCGCCTCGTCGGTGCGTCCGGCGACCGGGGTGCCGAGCGGCAGGTCGGTGCCGGCGCCGAGCCGGGTGTAGAGGACGGCGACCGCGGCCTGCAGCACCATGAACAGGCTGGCCCGCTGGGCTGCGGCCAACTCGGCCAGTGCGGCGTGCAGTTCGGCGTCCACCACGGCCTCGGCCAGGCCGCCGCGGTGGCTCGGCGCGGCCGGTCGCGGCCGGTCGTACGGAAGCGCCAGCTCCTCCGGGGCGTCGGCCAGGGTCTGCTGCCAGTAGGCGAGTTGGGCGGTCAGCAGGGCGGTGGGCCGCTCCTGGTCGCCGAGCAGCTCGCGCTGCCAGAGCGCGTAGTCGGCGTAGTGGACGGGCAGCGGCTCCCACTCCGGTGCGGCACCGGTCAGGCGGGCCCGGTAGGCGGTGGCCAGGTCGCGGAAGAGCGGGGCGACGGACCAGCCGTCGCCGGCGATGTGGTGCAGCAGTACCAGCAGCACATGCTCGTCCTGCGGCAGGGAGAACAGCGAGCAGCGGAGCGGAAGTTCGGTCGCGAGGTCGAAGACCTCCCGGCCGGCCCCGGCCAGGGCGGCACGCAGTTCCGCCTCGTCGGCCACCGGGACGACCCGCAGCGGGAGTTCGGGGACCTCGGTGACCAACTGGTACGGCTGGCCGTCGGCGGTGGGGACCAGGGTGCGCAGCGCCTCGTGCCGGGCCGCCACGTCCCGTAGGGCCCGTTCCAGGGCGGGGTGGTCGACGGCGCCGGTCAGCCGGAGCGCGAAGGGGGTGTTGTAGAGCGGGCTCGGGCCCTCGAACTGCTCGATGAACCAGAGGCGTTGCTGGGCGGGGCTGAGCGGGACGCGCTCGGGCCGCTCGGCCGGGCGCAGGGCCGGGCGGGCCGGGCCGGAGGCGGGGAGGGCGGTGGCCAGCGCGGCCACGGTGGAGTGGTCGAACAGGGTGCGGATGGGGAGTTCCGCGCCGAGGGCGGTGCGGATCCGGCTGACCAGCTTGGTGGCGAGCAGGGAGTGCCCGCCGAGGTCGAAGAAGTTGTCGTCGATGCTCACCGTCGCCAACCCGAGGACGTCGGCGAAGAGTTCGCACAGGGACCGCTCGGCGTCGGTGCGCGGGGCCCGGCCCTCGGCGCCGCGGTAGTCGGGGGCGGGCAGGGCGCGGCGGTCGACCTTGCCGTTGGAGTTGACCGGCAGGGTGTCGAGGGTGACGATCGCGGCGGGCACCATGTAGCCGGGCAGTCGGTCGGCGACGAAGGCGCGCAGCTCCTGGGGGGTGGCCGGGCCGGTGGCGTACGCGACCAGGCGCCGGTCGCCCGGTCGGTCCTCGCGGACCAGGGCGATGACCTGCCGGACGGCTGGGTGGGCGGCGAACGCGCTCTCCACCTCGCCGAGTTCGATCCGGAAGCCGCGCAGCTTGATCTGGTCGTCCGCTCGACCGACGAACTCCAGTTCGCCCGGGTGGCTCCAGCGGGCGAGGTCGCCGGTGCGGTACATCCGGTCGCCGGGCTCGCCGTAGGGGTCGGCGGTGAAGCGTTCGGCGGTCAGGGCCGGGCGGCCGACGTAGCCGCGGGCCAGGCCCGGTCCGGCGAGGTAGAGCTCGCCCTGGACACCCGCCGGCACCGGCCGGAGTCCGGCGTCCAGCACGTACGCCCGGGTGTTGGGCAGCGGGCGGCCGATCGGGACGCTGTCCGGCACCTCGGCCGCGGTGGCCATCGGGTGGCGGGCGGCGAAGGTGGTGGTCTCGGTCGGCCCGTAGACGTTGAGCACCCGGAGGCCCGGGCAGGCCTCCAGGACCCGGCGCATGGCGGTCGGCGAGGCGATGTCCCCGCCCGTCCACACCTCGCGCATCCCGGCGAAGGACTCCGGGGCCTCGGTGGCCAGCACGTTGAAGAGTCCGACCGTGATGAAGGCGCCGGAGACCCGCTGCCCGCCGAACAGCCGGGCGAGCTCGGCGATCCCGAGCCGGCCGGGCGGGGCGATCACCAGGCGGCCGCCGGAGAGCAGCGGGGCCCAGACCTCGTAGGTGGAGGCGTCGAAGGCGGTCGGGGAGTGGACCAGTACGCGGTCGTGGGCGTCCCGGTCGAAGGCTCCGCCGAGGGCGAGGTCGACGATCGAGCGGTGGGTGATGCCGATGCCCTTGGGTACTCCGGTGGAGCCGGAGGTGTGCATCACATAGGCTAACTGGGCGGCGGGGAAGCGGAGTCCGAGGTTGTCGGCGGTCTCCTCGCCGACCGTGAGGGTGGTCAGCCCGGTCAGCGCGGGGTGGTCCCGGTCGGTGATGGCGAGGCCGGCGCCCGCGTCGGCGAGGACGGCCCGCAGGCGCTCCTCGGGCTGGGCGTCGTCGAGTGGGACGTAGGTTCCGCCGGCCTTGAGGACGGCCAGGACGGCCACCACCAGGGCGGGGGAGCGCTCCAGCAGCAGGGCGACGGGGGTCTCGGTGCCGACGCCCGCCGCGACCAGGCGCAGCGCCAACCCGTTGGCCCGGGCGTTGAGTTCGGCGTAGCTCAGCTCTCCGGTCTCGGAGACCAGGGCGACGGCGTCGGGGGTGGCCGCCGCCCGGGCCTCGAACAGCTCCGGCACCGAGCCGGTCGGCAGCTCGGTGACCGGGCCGCGCCCGCCGGTCAGCAGCCGTTCGCGCTCCTCCGTGGTCAACACCTCGACCGTGCCCAGGAGTTCGGCCGGGTCGGCGACGATCCGGTCCAGCAGGGCGAGGAAGCGGTCCAGCAGGGTGCGCGCCTCGGCCGGGGTGAAGGCGTCCGGCTGGTGGTCCAGCCGCAGGTGGAGGCCGTCGCCGGGGGTGAGCGCGAGCACCAGCGGGTAGTGGGCGCTGTCCACGTCCTCGACCAGGGTGACCCGGGTGGCGCCGCTCGGGTCGGCCGCGTCCAGGGCGGACGGGTCCGGGTAGTTGCCGTACACCGTGACGGTGTCGAACAGGCTGCCCAGTCCGGCGAGTTGCTGGATCTCGGTGAGGCTGAGGTGCTGGTGGTCGAGCAGCGCGGACTGCTCGTGCTGGAGGCGCAGCAGCAGCTGCCCCCAGCTCTCGGCCGGGTCGAGGGCGACCCGCACCGGCACGGTGTTGATCAGCAGGCCCATCATCCGCTCGACGCCGGGCAGGTCGTGCGGCCGGCCCGACACGGTGGTGCCGAACAGCACGTCCTCCCGCCCGGTGAGCCGGGCCAGCAGCACGCCCCAGGCGGCCTGCACCAGGGTGTTGAGCGTCACGCCGTAGCGGCGGGCGGTGCGGCCGAGCGCCTCGGTGGCCGTCGGGGTGAGGCCGGTGTGCAGGCGCAGCGGCAGTCGGGGGACGGCGGCGGAGCGGCCGGGGGCGAGCAGGGTGGGCTCGTCGGTGCCGTCGAGGGCCCGGGCCCAGGCGGCGCGGGCGGCGTCCTCGTCGCGCCGGGTGATCCAGCGCAGGTACTCGCGGTACGGCGCGGCCGGGGGCAGCGGCTGCCCGAAGTACAGGGCCCAGAGTTCCTCGGCGAACAGCGGGGTGGACCAGCCGTCCAGCAGGATGTGGTGGGCGGAGGCGATCAGCCGGTGCCGTCCGGGGGCCAGGGTGAGCAGGGTGTAGCGCAGCAGGGGCGGCCGGGCGAGGTCGAAGCGGCGGCCGTACTCGGCGGCGGCGATCCGGTCGGCCTCGGCCTCCGGGTCGGCCTGGCCGGTCAGGTCGACGACGGCGAAGGGCAGGTCGACCCGGTCCGGGACGGCCTGCACGGGCGGGCCGTCGGGGCGTTGGTGGAAGCCGGCCTTGAGGTTGGGCTGGCGCCGCAGCAGGTCCTCGGCGGCGGTGCGCAGGCGTTCGGCGTCGACCGGGCCGGTGAGGTCGAAGGTGCAGACGGAGGTGTAGACGTCGGCGCCGTCGGTGTCGTAGGCGGCGTGGAAGGCCATGCCTTGCTGCAGCGGCGAGGTGGGCCAGACGTCCACCAGGGCGGCGGGGGCGTGGAGTTCGGCGAGCCGGTCCACCTCCGCCTGGTCGAGCGCGACCAGCGGGAAGTCGGAGGGGGTGTGGCCGCCGGCGTCGGGTCGCTCGGCGTGCCGGGCGAGTGCGCCCAGCGCGGTGAACCAGGCCTCGGCGAGCGCCCGGACCCGTTCCGCGGTGAGCAGTTCGCCGGCCCAGGACCACTGGGCGACCAGCAGCGGACCCTGCGGGGTGTCCACGGTGGTGGCGTCCAGACCGAGGACCCGGCCGAGCGCGAGCTCCGGCGCCGCGCCCTCCGTCATCGCCTCGGCCCCGGCGAGCACGTCCTCGGCGGTGACGCCCTCGGGCTGGAAGCGGCCCAGGTAGTTGAACTCGACCTGCGGCTCGGCGTATCCGGCCAGCACCGGGGCGGTGGCCGGGTTGAGGTGGCGCAGCAGGCCGTAGCCGATGCCGTTGTCCGGGACGGCGCGCAGCTGCTCCTTCACCCGGCCGAGGGCGCGGCCGAGCAGGGGCCCGGCGGCGGTGACCTCGGACCAGCCGAGCGGCCCGGGGGCGAGCCGGACGGGGTAGACCGAGGTGAACCAGCCGGCCGTGCGGTGCAGGTCGACGCCCTCGACGACCTCCTCCCGGCCGTGGCCCTCGACGCTCAGCAGCACCGCGCCGTCCGGCCCGGCCGGTACGTCGCCGCGCCAGTGGGCGAGGGCGAGCGCCAGCGCGGTCAGCAGCACGTCGTTGACCTGGGCGTGGTAGGCGGCCGTGACCCGGGTGAGCAGGGCCCGGGTGGTGTCGGCGGGGAGCACCAGGCGCAGGGTGCCCTCGGTGGCGTAGGTGTCCCGGGCGGGGTCCAGCGGTCGGTCGCCGAGCAGCGGGTCCGGGGTGGCCAGCGCGGCCTGCCAGCGCGGGAGTTCGGCGGCCCGGCGGTCGGTGCGGGCCTCGGCGGTGAGCCGCTGGGCCCAGCGGCGGAAGGAGGTGGGCACCGGGGGCAGTGCGGGCTCCCGGCCCGCGCGGACGGCGGCCAGCGCGGCGAGCAGGTCCTCCTCGACGATGCGCCAGGTGACGCCGTCCACCACCAGGTGGTGGATCACCAGCAGCAGCTGCCCGGGCAGCTCGGGGCCGGTGCCGAAGCGGACGGCCTGGACCATCCGGCCGTCCTCGGGGGAGAGCCGGTCGCGGGCGGTCCCGGTGGCGGCGCGCAGGCTCTCCGCGGTGGCCGGGCCGGGGACGCCGAGCAGCACGGTGGCGGCCGGGACGGCGCCGGGCGCGGGGACGTGCAGCGTCCAGGGGCGCTCGGCGAGCGGGGAGGTGCGGGCGCGCAGCAGGTCGTGGTGGTCGAGCAGCGCCTGCAGGGCGGTCACCAGGTCGGGGTCCGAGGTCCCGGCGGGCAGGGTGAGCAGGGTGGCCTGGTGGAAGCTCCGCACGGCGCCGTGCTGTTCGGAGAGCCAGTGCACGATCGGGGTCGGCGCCACCTCGCCGAGGCCGGCCCCGGGGGGCTCGACCGCGACCGGTCCCTCCAGCGGGCGGGCGAGCGGGGCCAGCGCTTCGACGCTCGGCGCGTCGAAGACCGCGCGGGGGGTGAGCCGGAGCCCGGCCTGTCGGGCCCGGGAGACCAGTTGGATGGCCACGATGGAGTCGCCGCCGAGCTCGAAGAAGGAGTCGGTGACCCCGACCCGGGGGAGGCCGAGCACCTCGGCGAAGAGCCGGGCCAGGGTGTGCTCCACCTCCCCGGCGGGTGCCCGGCCGCCCTGCTCGGCGGCGCCGAGCACGGGGGCGGGCAGGGCGCGCTTGTCCACCTTGCCGTTGGGCGTGAGCGGCATCCGGTCGAGCACCACGACGACCGGCACCATGTGGTCGGGCAGCCGCTCGGCGCAGTGGGCGCGCAGCTCGGCCGGGTCGGCGCCGCCGACGGTGTAGCCGACGAGGCGGCGCTCGCCCGGGCGGTCCTCGCGGACCAGCACCGCGGCCTGGCGGACGTCGGGGTGGGCGGAGAGGGTCTGCTCGATCTCGCCGAGCTCCACCCGGAAGCCGCGGATCTTCACCTGGTCGTCGGCCCGGCCGAGGAAGTCCAGCTGGCCGTCCGGTCGTCGGCGGCCGAGGTCGCCGGTGCGGTACATCCGGTCGCCGGGCCCGCCGAACGGGCAGGCCACGAAGCGGTCCGCGGTCAGGGCGGGGCGGCCCAGGTAGCCGCGGGCCAGGTGCGGTCCGGAGACGTACAGTTCGCCGACCGTGCCGGGCTCCACCGGGCGCAGCCGCTCGTCCAGCAGGTGGATCCGCACGTCCTGGCAGGGGTGGCCGATCGGGGGCTGCTCGGTGCCGGTGAGCGGCTCGCTCATGGTGACGATGACGGTGGTCTCGGTCGGCCCGTAGCTGTTCAGCATCAGCCGGTCGCGGCCGAGCCGGGCGGCCAGTTCGCGCGGGATGGCCTCGCCGCCGCCGATCAGGGTGCGCAGCGTGGGCAGCGGGACGTCCGGCAGGGTGGCGGCCATCGCGGTGGCGACGTCGGCGTGGGTGACGCCGTGCCGGTCGATCAGCGCGGCCAGCGACTCGCCGACCAACTCGCTCTGCTCGCGCGGGAGGACGAGCGCGGCGCCGGTGCTGAGCGCCACCGCCAGGTCGGAGACGGACACGTCGAAGCTGAGCGAGGCGGCCTGGAGCACCCGGCTGCCGGGGCCGACGCCGGTGGCCGCGACCTGGGTGCCGATCATGCTGGGCAGCCCGGAGTGGGTGACGGCCACGCCCTTGGGCAGGCCGGTGGAGCCGGAGGTGTAGATGACGTACGCGGTGTGGTCGGCGGTCAGCGGCCGGACCCGCTCGGCGGCGGTGAACGGGGTGCCGGTCCGCTCGGCCAGCTCGGCGAGGTGCCCGGGGGAGTCGAGCAGCAGCCGGGGCGCACCGGTGTCCGGCAGCCGCCCGGCGGTGTCGGCGGTGGTGAGCACCAGCGCGGCCCGGGAGTCGGTGAGCAGGTGGCGCAGCCGGTCGGCCGGGTAGGCCGGGTCGGCGGGCAGCCAGGCGGCGCCGGTCTTGGCCACGGCCAGGATCGCGGCGATCGCCTCGGGGGACTTGGGCAGGGCGAGCGCGACGACGTCCTCGGTGCCCAGCCCGCGGGCGGCCAGCACCCGGGCCAGCCGGTTGGCCCGGGCGTCCAGTTCGGCGTACGTGAGGACGGCGTCCCCGGCGTACAGCGCGGGGGCGCCCGGGGTGCGGGCGACCTGGGCGTCCACCAGCGCGCCGAGGGTCGGGCGCGGGTCGACGTCCGGGTCGGCGGCCGGGGCGGCGAGCCGGGTGGCCAGGGCGGCCGGGGTGGGGGCGTCCAGCAGCAGCGGCAGCGGCACCCGGAAGCCGAGCTCGGCGCGCACCCGGGCCGACAGCCGGACGGCGGCGGGCCGGTCGCCGCCCAACTCGAAGAAGCCCGCCGCGGGGTCGACCGACTCCCGGCCGAGCACCTCCGCGAACAGTCGACACAGCACCTCGGCCGCTGCCGGCCGTGGGTGGGCTCTGTGCGTCTGCTGGTCCCCGGACATGTGGCTCTCTCCCTCGTTGCTGCGCGACCGGTGGAGCGTGCGGTGGTGCGGTTCCGTGGTGCTGTGCCGTCGTGCGGTGCCGTGGTGCTGTGCGGCGGGGTGCGGCGGGGTGGTGCGGTGCCGTCAGTGGCCGGACAGGTGGGCGACCAGGCTCTTCGGCCGCAGGTCCTGCCAGTGCTGCTCGACGTAGTCGACGCAGTCCTGCCGCCCGGCGGCGCCGAAGACCTGCTGCCAGCCGTCGGGCACCGGGCTGAAGACCGGCCACAGCGAGTGCTGGCCCTCGTCGTTGACCAGCACGAGGTACTGGGCGTCCGGGTCCTCGAACGGGTTCGCCATCGTCGGTTTCCTCTCTGTTCCGGGAATTACGGGGAGGGGGGAATTTCGTCGGCGTTCGGTGAACGGTGCGGGTCGGCTTCGCGTGGTGCGGAGAGTGCGTCGGCATACCCGGCCGGTGACTTCACCGCGGTGCGGTCACGGACCCCAGCCGGAGTCGTCCCCGTGCACCGTGTGGACCTTGGTGAGCCCGGCGGAGGCCATGGAGAGGTGCGCTCCGGAGCGGCCCTGGAGGACGACGAAGGAGATCAGCAGAAGGGCGAGAATCCCGAGCATCTCGTGAATGCGACCGGCATGATTCGTCATGGCGAATTCCTCTTCCTGAGGCGGGCGGTGTGTGCGCTCCTCGCTGTGAAAGAATCCTGCCGAGGCTCAAACTGAGGTGGAAGCTCTGGTCGTTGTCGGGATCACGCAATGCGGGAACCGGAAGCGTGAACAAAGTGTGTCAAAAACGGGCAGAACTGATGCAATGAGCACCTGGCACTGTCAGATCAGTGGTGGGGGCCGCGCTCAGTGCCGGGAGCCCCGGCGCAGTTCCTCCCGGACGGCCGGCCAGTCCCCGCTCCACGGCCGCCCGGCCCCGGACGGCGAGTCCAGCGCCAGCGTCGCCAGGTAGACCCGCTTGAGCGCGGCCCGTTCGTCCCGCACCCGCCCCGCGACCTGTTCGATCCGGCGCAGCCGGGCGTGCAGCCGCTCCAGCGCGCCCCCGCCCGCCAGCAGCCGGCGCGCCTCCGGCCCGAACCGGAAGCCGGGGGCGAGCAGCGGCCAGGCCGCCCGCCAGACCCGGAACACCTCGCGGTGGCTCGGCCCCCACTCCCGCTCGGCCCGGCCGAGCCGTTCCAGCGCCACGGCCTCGGTGGGCGCCGTGCAGATCTCGTGCAGGGTCCGGGCCAGCCCGCCCCAGTCCTCACCCGGGGCGTGCCGCAGCGCGGCGTGCAGCAGTTGGGCCACCGAGGTGTGCACCACGGTGCGCGGCCAGCGCTCGGCCGCCGCCTCGGCCAGGCCCGGCGCGGCGTCGCCGACCAGCACCCAGACCTCCCGCACCCCGCGCTCGGCCAGCCCGGCCAGCACCTGCGGCCAGTTCTCCCCGTCCGCGGTCGGCCACAGGCCCAGCACCTGCCGCAGGCCGTCGGCCGAGATCCCCAGCGCCAGGTGCACCAGCGGGCCGCCCGAGCGGCCGCTGCGCACCGAGTCGAGGAAGACCACCGGGTAGACCGGGTCCAGCGGGCAGCCGCGCCGCTCGGCCAGCTCGTCCAGCACCTGGTCGGTGATCGCCGAGACGGTCTCCCGGCTGAGCTCCACCCCGTACACCTCGGCCAGATGGGCCACCAGCTCGCCGGAGCTGAGGCCGCGCGCGGTGAGCGAGACCACCAGCCGGTCCAGGCCGGGCAGTCGGCGGGCCCGGGGGCGGACCGTCCGGGGGGCGAAGCTGCCGTCGCGGTCGCGCGGCACCCGCACCTCGACCGGGCCGATCTCGGTGAGCAGCCGTCTGGCCCGGGCGCCGTTGGGGCCGTTGGTGCTGTTGGGGCCAGTAGTGCTGTTGGTGCCGTTGCCGCCATCGGGACCGGCGGGGTCGGCGGCGCCGCCGGGGCCGGCCGGGGCGTCGGCGCCCGGACCGTGCAGGTGCTCCTGGAGCTCCAGCTCCAGGGCGCGCTCGATCAACTGTTTGGCGAGCGCCTGGAGCAGCCCGCCGTCGCCGAGCAGCCGCACCGCGCCGGAACCGACCTGCGCGGCCGCCGCCTCCGCGAGCTGGCGCACCAGCCGCTGGTCCACCAACCCGGTCGGGTCCCCGGAGGCGGGAGGGGGGTCGGGATCAGTGCGCAACAATGGGGGTGCCCTCCGTCCGTCGGCCGGACCGTCCACCGGCCGTTCGCTCCGGCCGCCCTGACGGGGCGACACGTGCAATGCGACGGTCATCCGCCCGTCACCGCAGCCGGGTACGGTCGTGCTCGCGTCACCACCGTCGGACGCCGTTGCCGGGCAGGCCCGATAGCGCCGAGAACCGCTGATTTCCGCGCCTTCAGGGCGTACACTCGCGGCTGTCGTGGCCCGGGGGGGATGCGTCCGAACGGCAGGCTGTTCCATCCTGCCCCTTCGGATGCCTGGCTCCAGCCGGTGCGGGCATTCGTGAAAGCGCAATGCCGAAGCCGGAAGGACGCCCAGATGTGCGTATCCCAGGACAGCTGCACGGAAAAGGGGACACCTCAACTCTGTGACCGGGGGGTCGAGTTCTACCGCCTCGCGGTCGCCGAAGGCGGCGCCGACGCCGGACAGGCCCCCGAATGCCTGCTCGTCATGGGCCTGCTACGGGCCCTGCCCGGCGACGGACAGCGGCTGGCCGCCGTCCCGCCGGACCTCGCGGTCACCGGCCTGACCCGGCCGCTCGAACTCGCCGTACTCGCCCACCAGGAGCGGCTCGCCGAACTGCGCACCGCCTTCGCCGTCGCCGAACACGCCTACCGGGACGTGATGAGACAGGCCCAGCTCCCGATTCGCCTGCTGGCCGGCGAGGAGATCAACCCCGCGCTGGACAAGGCCGTCGCCGCCTGCACGGAGGAACTGCGTACCGCCCAGCCCGGCGGCGGCCGCGGCGCCGACCACCTGGCCGACGCGCTCCCGCGCGACCTCGCCCTCGCCGAACGCGGCGTCCGCCAACGCACGCTGTACCAGCACACCGTGCGCTCGCACGGCCCCACCCTCGCCTACATCGAGCAGGTCACCGCCCGGGGCGCCCAGGTGCGCACCCTGAACGAGGTCTTCGACCGGGTCATCATCTGCGACCGCTCCACCGCCTTCATCCCGGCCGGCGCCCAACGTGAGGCCGCCGCAGTGCTCATCCAGTTCCCGCCGCTGGTGGAGTACCTGCTCAAGATCTACGAACTGATGTGGGAACGCGCCGAACCCGTCACCTACCAGGACGGCCACCACCGCCCCCGGCTGCTCACCGACCGCACCCGGCAGAACGTGCTGCGGCTGATGGTCAACGGCTACACCGACGAGGCCATCGCCTCCCGCCTCGGGATGAGCACCCGCACCGTCTCCAGCCACATCCAGAAGGCCAGCGAACTCCTCGGCAGCCGCAGCCGCGGGCACCTGGGCTACATCATCGCCAGCGAAGGCGTGTTGGCCGAAGCGCTCGACGAACTCTGACCGCACTCCCGGCACTTCCGGTACTCTCGGCACTCCCGGCACGAGGCTACGGGCAGCGCAGCCTCACCAGGGAAGCCCTCGGAGAAAGAAGACCCCGTGCTCGACCCCGCGCTCCGGAGCGCGCTCCGGGACCTCCGAACCGTGCGGTCCCGCAAGCCCGCTGACGACGACCGGGACGGTCTCGCCGACTGGCACGAGGCGATGGCCGACGTCCTGGAGGCGCTGGCCGGGCTGCTCCTCTTCGCCTCGGACCGACGGCAGGCCCGGACGGCGGCCGACCGGGCCCGGAGGGCGGCGGCCGAAATCCGCTCGCGTCCGGCGGCCGGCGTGGGCGAGGCTGAGCGGATGCAGCGAGCGAACAGTCGGACCGTGACCGTCGATCTGACCCACGGGGACGCGTACTTCGGGCAGCTGGGCCCGTTCGAGACGGACCTCGGCTGGTGGTCCTCGGTGGACGGCGTGGTCGCCCGGGCGAGCGAACTCGCCGGAGTGCCGGTGCTGGTGACCCGCCTGCTCGACGGACGGAGCGCGGACCCCGGCCACGGCGGCCGGGTGCGCTACCACGCCGAGGCGCTCCGGCGGCCGACCGGCCTCGACCCGCGCCCGCCGGACGCCGGGACGGCCGCCCTGCTGGCCCCCGCCGCCGGGCGCGCCGCCTGGGCCACCCCGGAGGGCCTGCGCGCCGCCCTGGCCTGGGCCGAGACGCGGCTCGCCGACCTCGGCCGCCCGGCCACCGGCGCCGCCCGGCAGATCCGGACCTGGAACCTGTCCGGCCTCTTCCGCGTCCCCACCGCCACCGGCACCGACGCCTGGCTGAAGACCACCAGCCCGCGGTTCAACGCCCCGGAGGGCCGGGTGATCGCCCTGCTCGGTGGCATCGACCCCGCCCTCGTCCCGACGGTGCTCGCCGACGACCCGGCCGACGGGCGGCTGCTGCTCGACCACGTCCCCGGCGAGGACTGCTGGCGCCCGACCCCCGGGACCGTCGCCGACGTCGTCCCCCGCTTCGTCGCCGCCCAGGCCGCCCTGGCCGAGCGCCCGACCGCCCTGGCGGGGCTGCGCGACCGCACGCCCGCCGCACTGCACGCCCGGTTCACGGACCTGCTGGAGCGGCTGCCCGCCGAGACCGACCTGACGGCCGAGGAACGCGACCGGCTGGGGCGGTTCGCCGCCGAACTGCCCGCGCTGCTGCGCGAACTGGCGGCCTGCGGCCTCCCGGAGACCCTGCTGCACGGCGACTTCCACCCCGGCAACTGGCGTACCGGCGAGGCCGGTTCGGTGGTGGTCGACTACGCGGACGCCTGCCTCGGCCACCCCGCCGTGGACGGCCTGCGCCCCCGCGGCTACCTCGGCCCGGCGGCCTGGCGGCACCACGCCGGGGTCTGGGCGGAGGCCTGGCGCCGGCACCTCCCCGGCTCCGACCCCGAGCGCGCCCTCGAACTCGCCGAGCCGCTGCAACACCTGTTCTACGCGCTGCGCTACCAGGAGTTCCTGGACCACATCGAGCCCAGCGAACGCCCGTACCACGAGGGCGACCCGGCCGCCGAACTGCGCGCCGCCCTGGCCTGCCCGCCCCTCCGACCGGACCTTGCCTAGACTGCGAGGGTGGACCGTACGCCCTCGAACCCCGTGCCCGCGGCGCCGCCCGGGCACGTGCTGCCCGAACTGCCGCTGCAGGAGCTGGAGTGCTTCTCCGTCCTCGTGCACCAGTTGCACTTCGGGCGGACGGCCGGGCTGCTCGGCGTGTCCCAGGGGCGGGTCTCTCAGCTGATCAAGCGGTTGGAGGGCCGGGTCGGTGCGCCGGTGTTCGAACGGACCAGCCGGCGGGTGGAGTTGACCGAGCTGGGCCGTGGCCTGGCCGAGCAGGTGGTGCCCGCCTTCGCCCGGCTGCGGGCGGGCTACGACGAGGCCCGGGCCCGGGCCGCGGCCGCCGACGCGCCGCTGCGCCTCGGGTTCCAGTGCGCGGTGTACGAGCCGGTGGCGCGGGCCGTCTCCCGGCTGCCGGAGGGCGCCGCGGACCTGGTGGAACTGCCCTGGGGGGACCCGTTCTCGCAGCTCGACCGGGGTGAGGTCGACCTGGCGATCGCGCTCGCCCCGTGCCGGGAGCCGGGGTTGGAGGTGCTGCTGGAGTTCTCCCGGCGGCCGGTGTACGTGGCGGTGGCCGCCGCGCGCCGTCCGGCGGGCCCGGCCGTCGTGTCCGCCGAGGAGCTGGCGGAGCTGCCGTTGATCGAGCCGCGCGGCGCGGCGCCCGAGTACTGGCGGCTGGCCAACGCCCCGCGCCGGACGACGGACGGGCGGGAACTGACCTATCCGACGGGCGCCGCCACCGTCCAGGAGGGGCTGTCGATGGTGGCCAGCACCCGCCGGGGCCTGCTGCTGTGCGAGGACAGCACGCGCTACGTCCCGCGGCCGGACATCCGCTACCTGCCGGTGCCGGAGCTGGAGCCGAGCGCGCTGCAGGTGGTGCAGAGCGTACGGCGGCCGCACCGCCTGGCCGGTCGGTTCGTGGACTTGCTGCTGGCCGAGGTCAGTTGACGCTGTCGGCGCCGCCGGTACGGGCGTCGGCGGCGCGCGGCCGGGTGACGGCGGCGAGCAGCAGCCCGGCGGCGGTCAGCCCGGCCGCGGTGTACAGCACGGCGTGGTTCCCGGACCGGTCGACGACCACCCCGCCGGCCAGCGAGCCGAGCGCGATGCTCGCGTTGAACACGCCCGCCCAGACGGCCGCCGAGGCCTCGATCCGGCCGGGGTCGGCGGTGCGGATCCAGGTCTGGGTGGAGACCGACACCCCGCCGTACGCGGCGCCCCAGAGGATCAGGGCGAGCAGCACGGTGGCCACGCCGCCGGTGGCGGCCGGCAGCAGGGCGGCGGCCAGGGTGACGCCGGAGAGGGCGAGGGTGACGGCGAGCTTGGGACGGCGGCCGGACAGCGGACCGAGCGAGAAGTTCCCGGCGACGCCCGCCAGTCCGTACACCAGCAGGCAGGTCGCGATGGTGCCGCTGCTCAGGCCCGCGTCGGTTTCGAGGACCGGGCGGACATAGGTGTAGCCCGCGAAGTGCCCGAGCACGACGAACGCGGTGACGGCGGCGCCGGCCGCGACGCCCCGGTTGCGCAGCGCGTCGGTGAGGCCGCCGAGGCGACCGCGCCCGGTGACCGGCAGGGCGGGCAGGGCGGGCAGGGTGGCGGCCAGTGCGGCGGCGGAGCCGGCCCCGAGCAGGGCGAGCGCCCAGAAGGCGGCGCGCCAGTCGAGCAGTGCGGCGAGGTAGGTGCCGAGCGGGACGCCGAGCACCGAGGCGATCGAGACCCCGGAGAAGATCAGGGTCATGGTCAGCGCGATCCGCGGACCGTCGGCCAGCCGGGGGCCGAGGCCGGCGGCGAGGCCCCAGACGATCCCCATCGCGCCGCCGAGCAGGATCCGGCCGAGCGCCAGCACCGGGAAGGTCGGCGCGAGCGCGCTGACCGCGTCGGCGAGGGCGAGCAGCAGCATGAAGGCGATCAGCACGGTCCTGCGGTCGCGCCGTCCGACCAGGACCGGGGTGAGCGGGGCGAGCAGGGCGGCGATCAGGCCGGTGATGGTGAGGGTGAGTCCGGTGGTGCCGTCGGAGACGCCGAGGCTGTCGGACATCGGGGTGAGCAGGCCGACCGGCATCATCTCGGAGGACACCACGGTGAAGGTGGCCAGGGCCACGGCGAGCACCGGGGACCAGCGGTGGCCGGCGACCGGGGCCGGGACCGGGGCGGTCGGAGGGGCGGGGGTGGTTTCCGCTTGCGTCATGCGGTCAGCTCACCAGCGGCCCCGACGGCCGAACAAGATCGAATATCTCATCGACCGATGAGCCCGGCTCATCGATCGGGACAAGATCACCGCCGGGCCACCGGGACCCGGAACCGCAGGTGACAGCGTGACGGTCGGTGTGCGACCCTGCAGGTCGCGCGCCGTCGCGCGCAGGGGACCGGGGGGTTTCGGATGAGCGGTGGGTCGCCGTCGGGCGGGCACGGGCGGTGGGGTCGCCCGGCGGGCGTGCTGCTGGTCGTCCTCGGACTGATCGCGGCCGCCGCGGCGCTGCGCCCCGAGGGCGGGCTGCTCGGGACCCCGACGACCGGGCCGGTGGCGAACCTCGGCTACGTGGTGCTGCTCGGGCTGGTCTTCGCCGGCCTGGTCGGCAGGTTCGCGGCGCGCTACCGCGAGGAGGTCCGCCACCTCGACGGGCCGACGCCCCGGGCCGAGCGCCTGCGGGCGGTGGCGATCCGCCTGCTCCCGCTGGCCGCCGGCGCGGTGCCGGTCCTGCTGCTGGTCCTGCACACCCGGGCCGGCAAGCCGTCCGTACGGTTCGAGCCGCCGGTGGTGACCCCCATGAGCTTCCCGCCCGGCCTCCCGCAGGCCCCGCCGGTCACCGTCCCGGAGGGCGGCGGGGTGGGGGTCGGCGCGGTGGTCGTCGGCCTGCTCGCGGTGGTGGCGGTGGCCGCCCTGCTGATCGGGCTCGTCCTCCTGCTCCGGAAACGCCGTGGGCGGGTGCCGCTGCTGCCCGCGGCGCCGCCCCTCGCCGTCGTGCCGGCGCGTCCCGAGGAGGCGCTCGCGGAGGCCGTCGCCTCCGGCCGCCGGGCGCTGACGGGTGACGACGCCCGGGCCGCGGTGATCGCCTGCTACGCGGCGATGGAGGGCTCGCTGGCCGAGTCCGGCCTGCCCCGGCAGGCCTGGGAGAGTCCGACGGAACTGCTCCACCGGGTGCTGTCCGACGGGCGGGTCGACGCCGCCGCGGCACGGGAGCTCACCGCGCTGTTCCGCGAGGCCCGGTACTCCACCCACCCGATGGACGACGAGCAGGTGCGCCGGGCCCGTGCGGCCCTGGACGCCATCGCCGCCCGGCTCGCGGAGGCCGGCCCTCCGGCGGAGGACGGACTTCCGGCGCAGGCAGGGGCGCAGACCGGGGGAGGAGCGCGATGAGCGGCACCACGCGAGCGGACCGGGAATCGGACCGTGAACTCGCCCGCCCGGGCTCGGTGCGCCACAGCCTGATCGAACTCGCCGTGCCCGCCGTCCTCGCCGAGGTGCTGTTCGCCCTGGTCGGCGGCTGGCCCGGCGCGGGATTCGGCGCGGCCCTGCTGGCCGTCACCGGCCTGCTGGTCGGCCGCCGGGTGGCCGGAGCGGGAGCCGACGCCGTCGCCCTGCGCAGCCGGCCGCGGCAGCAGGAGCTGTACGAACCGGGCCTCGGCGACTGGCGCTGGACGGTCCGCCAGGGCCTCGATCCCAAGGGCGACACCGGACCGCTGCGCACCCGGATCCGCCGGCTGTACGCGGTACGGCTCGCCGAGGAGCACGGCCTGGACCTGTCGGCCGACCGCGACCGGGCCGCCGAACTGCTCGGGCCGCGGCTGTGGCCGTGGATCGACCCGCTGGCACCCCCGCCGGCGGCGGTCTTCCCGGCGGAGGTCGTGCGCGAGCTGGTCGACCGGCTCGACACGCTGTGACCTCCCGCCACCGACCCGACCCCGGTACCGACTTTGGCACCGGCCCCGGTACCGACCTTGGTACTGACTGCGGTACCGAGCCCAGAACCCAGCGACCGAATCGTTTCCGCAGGAGCGTCATGCCCGACCTTTCCAGCACCCTCCAGGACTCCGTCCGCCCCGTCGCCCCGCTGACCCCGCGGCAGGCCGGAGAGCGGGCCCGCGCGGTGATCGCGGAGATCGAACGGGCCGTGGTCGGCAAGCCCGAGGCGCTGCGCCTGGTCATGCTCGGAGCGCTGGCCGGCGGGCACGTCCTGGTCGAGGACCTCCCCGGCCTTGGGAAGACCCTGCTGGCCCGCTCGTTCGCGACCACCCTCGGCCTGGACTTCCGCCGGATCCAGTTCACCCCCGACCTGCTGCCCTCCGACGTCACCGGCGCCCCCTTCTACGACCGCAGGACCGGCGAGATGGTGTTCCGACCGGGACCGCTGTTCACCCAGCTGCTGCTGGCCGACGAGATCAACCGGACCCCGCCCAAGACCCAGGCCGCCCTGCTGGAGGCGATGGCCGAGGGCCAGGTCTCCGTCGACGGCGCCACCCGCCGCCTGCCGGACCCCTTCCTGGTCATCGCCACCGCCAACCCGATCGAGTACGAGGGCACCTACTCCCTGCCCGAGGCCCAGCTCGACCGCTTCCTGCTGCGGGTGCGGATGGGCTACCTCCCCACCGCCACCGAGGCGGCGATGCTGCGCGCCCGGATCGACCGGGCGGCCCCCGAACCGGTGCTGGAGACCGTCGCCGGCCCGGCCGAACTGCTCGCCATGCGGGCCGCGGTGGAGCGGGTCGAGGTCGACGACGACCTGGTCGACTACGTCATCGCCCTGGTCGACGCCACCCGCAACGACCAGCAGATCCAGGTGGGTGCCTCGCCCCGCGGCGGTCTGGCGCTGATCCAACTCGCCCGCGCCAACGCCATGGTGGAGGGTCGCGACTACCTGACCCCCGAGGACGTCAAGGCGCTGGCCGGCCCCGCCCTGGCCCACCGGATCACGCTCAAGCCGGAACTGTGGGTACGGCAGATCGAGGCGGACGACGTGGTGGCGCGGCTGGTCGCCTCCGTCCCGGTGCCGCAGACGCTGCCGCGGGCGGTGACGCCGTGAACCCCGGCCCGGCCGCCGAGCGGGACGGGACCGGCGAGGAAGCCGCCGACGACGACCGCCTCGCCCGCCGGGCCCGGGCGCTGGCCGTCGCCCGCAGCGTCCGGGCCAGCGCCGCCGGCCTGCCCGACAGCCCGCCCGCACCGCACTGGCGGCCCGGGGAGCAGACCCTGCGCCTGCTCACGGTGGCCACCGTCGCGGCCGTCACCGCCGTGGTCACCGGCCAGGCCTGGCTGCTCGCCCCGGGCGCCTTCGCGGCCGTGCTGCTCGCGTTCGCCGCCCCCGGAACCGGCCGGCCCGCCCGGCTGTCCGCCGAGAGCGCCGTCGGGCCGCGCCGCTGCTTCGAGGGCGAGCCCGTCACGGTCCGGGTCACCGTGGCGCACGACGGCCGGATCGGCCGCCCCGAGCCCGTGGTCTCGCTCGGCCCCGGCCTCGCCCTGGACGCCCTGACCGTCACCCCGACCGGCGTCGACCTCGTCCTGCACGCCGACAGCTGGGGCCGCCGGCACCTGGGCGTGGTCGACCTGGACGTGCCCGACGCCCACGGCCTGACCCTCCGCACCGTCCGCACCGACCTCGGCACCGTCGACGTCTTCCCCGTCCCCGACTCCGCCCGGCTCACCCCGATCCCGGTCCGGCTGCCGGAGCGGATCGGCGAGCACACCACCGCCCACGAGGGCACCGGCGTCGAGGTGGTCGGCGTCCGCCCGCACGTGCCCGGTGAACGGCAGCGCCGGATCCACTGGCCGTCCACCACCCGCCGCGACGCCGTCCAGATCAACCAGTTCGCCGCCGAACGCGCCGCCGACGCGGTCGTCCTGCTCGACACCCTCGCCGACTACATCGACACCGCCACCGGCCGCCGCAGCCTGGACGAGACCCTGCGCGCCGCGGCCGGCCTGGCCCGCGCCTACCTGCGCCGACACGACCGGATCGGTCTGATCGCGGTCGGCGGACAGCTGCGCCAGCTCGCCGCAGGCAGCGGCGACCGGCAGTTCTACCGGCTGGTGGAGAGCGTGCTGGAGGCCCGTCAGGACCGCCCCCGGCGCGGCCCGCTGCCGCCGCTGCCGCTCGCCGCCCTGCCCGGGCACGCCCTGGTCTACGCCTTCACCCCGCTCGCCGACCAGCGCATCCTGGACGTCCTCGGCCAGATCCGCGAGCGCGGCAACCCCCTCGTCGTGGTGGAGATCCCGGCCGGTGAGCCGACGCCCCGCCCCGGCGAGGAGATCGACGCCCTCGCCCTGCGCCTGTGGCGCGCCGAACGTGAGGCGATGCGCGCCACCCTGCGCGGCCGGGGGATCCCGGTGGTGGGTCACACGCCGGGCGAAACCCTGGACCTGGCCCTCGGGCCGCTGCTGCGCCGCCGCATCATGGGAGCCGCCCGATGACCGTCCCCTCGACATCCGGTATGTCCGGTACGACAGGTACGACCGGCACGACGGGTTCCGCGCGGGCCACCGGGGCGGCCGGGGCCGCCGACCGGTCCGAAGGGCTCGAACGCGCCGCCCTGCGCGGGGTCGGCACCGCGCTCGCCCTGGCCGCCGCGGGCGTCGGAAGCGGCACGCTCACCGACCGGGTCGGGCCGGTGCTGCTGCTGCCGGTGGCCGCCTTCGCCCTGTGGGCGGCCGTCCCCGCGGCGGACGGGCCGACCCCGGCGCGCTGGCCGGCGCGGCTGTCCGCGGCCCGTACCACCCTGCTCGTCGCCGGAGCCGTGCCGCTCGCCGCCGTCGGTGCGCCGACCTGGTGGCGGGCGCTCGCCGTGACCGTCCTGCTGGCCGGCTACCTGGTGCTGCTCGACGCGTTCGGCCCCCGCCATCCGACCGTCCGCCCCGGTGCCGCGGCCGCCGCCCTCGGCGCCGCGCTGCTGGTCCTGCCGGTGGCCTTCGCCGCCGGCGCGGCGGGGGAGTGGTCCCGCCCGCTCGCCGTGCTCGGTCTGGCCGCGGCCGCCGTCGGCGTGGGCCTGGCCCTGCGGCCTACGGGCCGGCCGGCGGAGGAGGACGGCCCGGGCCGCACCTGAGCCCCCGTGGGGGCTGAGGACGGCCCGGGCCGGGACGCGGTCACTCCGGCGGGTCGATCCGGTGCCCGCCGGAGGCCGAGTGCAGGGTGAGCGCCTCGACCGGACAGAACTCCACGGCCTCGGCCAGCCCGTCCGTCAACTCCCCACCGCCGTCGGCGAATCCGGCCACCGGCAGGGCCTGGCCGTCGGGGCCGAGGGCCAGCGCTTCGGGCGCGCTGAGCACGCACATCCCGGAGCCGATGCAGCGGTCCCGGTCGACCCGGACCAGCACCGCCTCCTCCTCCGCTGCCGCCGCCCCCGCCAACGGATCGGCTTCCGTCGCCCCGCCGGACCCCGTCACCAGCTGACCCGCAGGGCGCTGGGGCTGCGGGTGAGCAGACCGCGCCGCCAGTCGATGGCGTCGACCGGGTCGGCCAACCGCAGCGAGGGCAGTCGGCGGGCCAGCCGGTGCAGGGCGAGTTCGAGTTCCATCCGGGCCAGCCAGGCGCCCAGGCAGTGGTGCGGTCCGGCGCCGAAGGTGAGCATCGGCGCGGCCAGCGGGAAGAACAGCTCGGTGCCGAGGTCCCTGGTGAAGACCTCCGGGTCCTGGTTGGCGGTGGTGGTGTCGGCGGCGACCACGCTGCCGGCCGGGATCACCACTCCACCGATCTCCACGTCCTCGACCGTGCGGCGCAGCAGCCCGGGCAGGTGCTCCGAGGAGTCGCCGAGCGGTACGGCGCGCAGCAGTTGCTCGGTCGCGGCCGCCGCGCTGGCCTCGTCGGAGGCGAGCCGCTGCCAGGCGTCCCGGCCGTCCTGCAGCAGGTACACCAGGGCGTTGCCGAGGCTGGTCATGGTGGTCTCGTGCCCGGCCACCACCAGGCCGATCACCAGGGCGATCAGCTGTCCCTCGGTGATCGAGCCGTCCTCGGCGGCGGCCGTGAGCAGGCTGCTGACCAGGTCCTCGCCCGGGGCGGCGCGGCGGTCGGCGATCACCCCGGCGCCGAAGACGGCGAAGTCGCCCATCGCGGTGGCGACCGCCTCGGCGCTGTAGGCGGTGGTGGAGAGCGCGTGGTCGCTCCAGTGCTCCAGCCGCTTGGTGTCCAGGTTGTCCAGCCCCATCAGGCGGCTGATCACCGAGACCGGCAGCGGTCGGGTGTAGGAGGCGACGATGTCGGCGGGGGAGCCGTGGTCGATCAGTTCGTCGATCAGCGACTCGACCACCGAGGCCACCCAGGGCTTCCAGCGGGCGATCGCGCGCGGGGTGAACGCCCGCTGCACCGTGCGGCGCAGCCGTTGGTGCTCGGTGCCGTCGATGTTCAGCATGCTCTGCGGGTCGTCCAGGATGTTCGGCGTGACCGTGGTCGGCGGCGCGTCCGGCGCGTAGAGCGGGGCACGGCCCAACCGGGGGTCGGTCAGCACCTGGCGGACGTCGGCGTGTCGGCTGACCAGCCAGACCGGGGTCCCGGTGGGCAGCGCGGCGAGTCGGGGCGGGCCGGGTTCCAGGTGGCGCAGGCAGTGCAGCGGGGGGAGCGGGGCGGTGCCGGTGCCGGCACCGGTCGCACTGTTCTCGGTGGACATCCGTACTCCAGACTCCAGGGCAGGGACCGCGCGAGGGCGGCCCGACGGGGGGATGGATCCGGGGTTCGTGCGGGACGGGCGGTTCGGCCGGGGCGGCTCGACTCAGGGCCGGCGGTGCGGTGGTTCCGAGCTGTGACGGTTCCGAGGTGTGACGGTTCCGAGCTGTGATGGGTTCCCAGCTGCGGAGGATTCCGGGCTGCGGCGGTGCGCAGCGGCGGGGTCGTTCCGGGGAGGCTGCCCGCGCGGGGGCGCGGGCCCGGGCGCGGGATGGCGCGAAACGTGCGGGGGCGTACGGTCGGTACGCCCCTGGCACGGCCGGCGCGGGGTGGCGTGCCGTCAGGTGGGGCGGGTGTGCTGAGCGTGGTCGCGTGGACCGTCTCTGCTACGACCGTACGTGGACGGCGGGGTGCCCGTCAGCGGCACTTCCAGCCAACGGTGGCGCTTTCCGGGCAGTCCGTAGCACGCTGACGGGCGCTCAGCGCCACCCGCGCGCCCCTCGTGTCCGGCGGGCTCCGCCGACCCGCCGGGTCGGCGGTCGAACGGGTGGGCGCTACCCTTCGTAGGCGGTCTTTCGGCAGTGCTCCTAGAGTTCTCCCGCAGACCCTCTGCAGTCGTTTGTCGCAGGTCACGCCGGGGCAGAGCCGCACCGGCCGACGGAGGTGGAATCGGATGGCCCAGCAGGTCAAGGCAGTCATCGCGCGCGCCAAGGGCGCGCCCGTGGAGGTGACCACGATCGTGGTGCCGGACCCGGGCCCGGGCGAGGCGGTGGTGCGGATCCAGGCTTGCGGTGTCTGCCACACCGACCTCCACTACCGGGAGGGCGGCATCAACGACGAGTTCCCGTTCCTGCTCGGCCACGAGGCCGCGGGCATCGTGGAGTCGGTGGGCGAGGGCGTGACCGAGGTCGAGCCCGGTGACTTCGTCGTCCTCAACTGGCGCGCGGTGTGCGGCCAGTGCCGCGCCTGCAAGCGCGGCCGCGCGCAGTACTGCTTCAACACCCACAACGCCAAGCAGAAGATGACGCTGCTGGACGGCACCGAGCTGTCCCCGGCGCTGGGGATCGGCGCGTTCGCGGAGAAGACCCTGGTCGCGGCCGGGCAGTGCACCAAGGTCGACCCGGCCGCCGAGCCGGCCGTGGCCGGCCTGCTGGGCTGCGGCGTGATGGCGGGCCTGGGCGCCGCGATCAACACCGGCAACGTCGGCCGCGGCGACACCGTCGCGGTGATCGGCTGCGGCGGCGTCGGCGGGGCGGCCGTGATGGGCTCCCGGCTGGCGGGCGCGTCGAGGATCATCGCGGTGGACATCGACGACCGCAAGCTGGAGACGGCCCGCACCCTCGGCGCCACCCACACCGTCAACTCCCGCACCACCGACCCGGTCGAGGCGATCCGCGAGCTGACCGGCGGCAACGGCGCCGACGTCGTGGTGGAGGCCGTCGGCCGTCCGGAGACCTACAAGCAGGCCTTCTACGCCCGCGACCTCGCCGGCACCGTCGTCCTGGTCGGCGTGCCCACTCCGGAGATGACCCTCGAACTGCCGCTGCTGGACGTGTTCGGCCGCGGTGGTGCGCTGAAGTCCTCCTGGTACGGCGACTGCCTGCCGTCGCGGGACTTCCCGATGCTGATCGACCTCCACCTCCAGGGCCGCCTGGACCTCGGCGCCTTCGTCACCGAGACCATCGAACTGGACGCCGTCGAGCAGGCCTTCGAGCGCATGCACCACGGCGATGTGCTCCGCTCGGTGGTGGTCCTGTGAGCGAGCGAGTCCGCATCGACCGGCTGGTGACCGCCGGGACCTTCGAACTCGACGGCGGCAGCTGGGAGGTGGAGAACAACGTCTGGATCGTCGGCGACGACGAGGAGGCGGTGGTGATCGACGCCGCGCACGACGCCGAGGCCATCGAGGCCGCGCTCGGCGGGCGCCGGCTGCTGGCGATCGTCTCCACCCACGCCCACAACGACCACATCGACGCCGCCCCGGCGCTGGCCGGGCGCACGGGTGCGCCGATCCTGCTGCACCCGGACGACCTCCCGCTGTGGAAGCTCACCCACCCCGAGCGGCTCCCGGACGGCGAACTCGCCGACGGGCAGCGGATCGAGGTGGCCGGCACCGAGCTGACCGTGCTGCACACCCCCGGCCACGCGCCGGGCGCGGTCTGCCTGTACGCGCCCGAACTGGGCACCGTGTTCACCGGCGACACCCTGTTCCAGGGCGGCCCCGGCGCGACCGGCCGCTCGTTCTCGCACTTCCCGACCATCGTCGAGTCCATCCGCGAGCGGCTGCTGTCGCTCCCGGCGGACACGGTGGTGCGCACCGGCCACGGCGACCCGACCACCATCGGCGCCGAGGCCCCGGCCCTGCCGGAGTGGATCGCCCGCGGCCACTGAGGTCGCCCGCGCCCATAGCCCCGGACAGCGCTGCGGCCCCCGGGAGGTCGGTGACTCCCCGGGGGCCGTACGATCGCGATCATGGCCCACGACCCGCGCGACCTCGACGAAGCCTTCCTCGCCTTCTGGCGTGAGCGGCACATCGCCACCCTCACCACCACCCGGCCGGACGGCACGCCGCACGTGGTGCCGGTCGGCGTGACCTTCGAGCCGGCCACGGCCACCGCCCGGGTGATCACCAGCCGCACCAGCCGCAAGGCGCGCAACGTGGCGGCGGCCGGAGCCGACGGCCTGCGGGTCGCGGTGTGCCAGGTGGACCGGGCCCGCTGGTCCACCCTGGAGGGCGTCGCGGTGCTGCGCGAGCTGCCCGAGCAGGTCGCCGACGCGGAGCGGCGCTACGCCGAGCGCTACCGCCCGCCGCGGGAGAACCCGGACCGGGTGGTCATCGAGATCGCCGTCGAGCGGGTCCTCGGCCGGGCCTGAGCCCGGTCCCCGGCTCCGCCGGCCCGGTCCTCACTCCGCCAGCGCGGTCCTTACTCCGCCAGCGCGGGCGCGATCCGGCGCAGCACCGACGGCCAGCCCTGCGCCATGCCGTGGTGGGCCTGCCGTCCCATCAGGGTGTCCAGGTCGAACCCCGCGTGCTCCAGCAGCAGCCGGGTCCCGTGCCCCTCGGGCACCAGCCGCCAGGTGACGGTGGTGTCCAGCGTGCCGGCGGCGAAGCTGTACCGCAGCAGCTGTTCCACCTCCACCTCGACCACTTCGCAGGGCTGCTGCCCGAACGGCCCCATGTCCAGGGTGAACCGGTGCCCCACCACCGCCTTCACGTCCCCGGCGGCCCACCAGCGGGCGTGCAGCTCCGGGTCGGTCAGCGCCTCCCACACCCGCGCGGGCGGGTACGGCAGGAACTCGTCGCAGTGGATCGCGGCCTTCTCGGTCATGAACTCTCCTCGTCCAGGAGCTCGCGCAGCGTGCGCATCCGCGCCCGCCAATAGTGCTCAAAGGGGTGCAGCCACTGCCCGACCTCGGCCAGTGGCGCGGCTTCCAGGTGGTAGTAGCGGTGCCGCCCGCGCGGCTCCTCGCGCACCAGCCGGGCGTTCCGCAGCACCGCCAGGTGCTCGGAGACGGCCGGCCGGCTGAGCTCGAACTCCCCGGCCAGTTCCCCGGCCGCCCGGGGGCCGGCCCGGAGGCTCTCCAACAGTTTCCGCCGCACGGGGTTGGCCAGCGCGCTGAATACGTCGACATCCGCCATGGCTCCACCATGCGTCGGAGACTCCCGACATGTCAACTTCTTCCGACGCATCGCCCTGCGGCGCTCGGCAATGCCGCGCACGCCCGGCTCCCCTGACGGCCGGTCGCGCACGACGCCGCGCTCGCGGCCGGCGGCCGCGTCACAGCGCGATGCGGGGCTGTCCGCTGGAGGCGCCGAGGCCGCCGTCGACGGGGAGTTGGACGCCGGTCACGTACCGCGCGTCCGGGCCGGCCAGGAAGGCGACCACGGAGGCGATCTCTTCGGGAAGGGCGACCCGGCCGAGCGGGATGCGTTCGGCGAAGGCCCTGACCACGGGGGAGTCGGCGGCCAGGCCGGCCGTGATGCCGGTGTCCCGGGTGAAGCCCGGGTGGACGGCGTTGACGCGCACGTCCGGGGCGTGGTCCAGGGCCATGGCGCGGGTCAGGTTGACGACGGCGCCCTTGGCCGCGTTGTAGGCGGCCATGCCGTAGTCGCCGCCGAGTCCGCCCGTGGAGCCCACGTTGACGATGGAGCCGCGCGCGGCCCGCAGCAGCCCGAGCGCGGCCCGGCTGGTGAGGAAGACCGCGTCCAGGTTGAGCGCCATCGCGTCGCGCCAGGCCCCGGGGGTCATCGCGTCGACGGCTCCGAAGGCCGGCGCGCCCGCGTTGTTGACCAGCACGTCCAGCCGCCCGAGTTCGGCCTCGACGGCGGCGAACAGCGCGTCGACCTGCTCGGCCACGGTGAGGTCGGCGGTCATGACGAGGACCTTCGCGCCCGCGGGTGCCCCGGCGGCCGTGCGCTCCAGTTTCTCCCGCGTCCGCCCGACCACGACGACCGTCGCGTCCTCGGCGGCGAAGCGGTGGGCGATCGCCGCGCCGATCCCCGATCCGGCGCCGGTCACCACCACGACCCGTCCGGTGTCCGTGCTCACGAAGTCCTCCTCGGCTCGTCCTGCTTGCTGCACCCCTGTGCGGGGGAGGGCGGGAACCCGGCCTCCCCCGGCTCCACCCACCCTAGGGAGGGCCCGGTTCCGTACGCTTGGACATGAGTGCCACATCGACGGGACTTCAGCGCCAGCCCTGGGAGGCAACGGGTGTCGGGGACGAGCGGACCAGGAAACGGCGGGAGCTTCTCGGCCGATGTGACCGCCCCGGGCGCTCCGGAGCACGGGTTCGACCGGTTCCGGCAGGGCTGGGAGGAACAGGTCGGCGAGGCCTACCCCGCGCCCGCCTTCACCCCCGGGGCGACAGGAGAGTTCAGGATCAGCGCCCGCGCCGTCCTGGTCCACGAGGCCGTGCTCGCCGACGTACACAGCCGATCGCTGGCCGGTACCAACAGCAGCGCCTTGGACCAGGGCGACGACACGGTGCTGTTCCACGCGGTGACCCGCAACGCCTGGGACTTCGCCCGGCACGGGGAGGGCCGGCTCACCGTGCCCGCCGGGGACTTCATGCTCCAGCGCAGCGGACCGCCGACCGTCGAGGCCGCCCGGCAGGCCAGGGCGACGGTACTGATCCTGCCTGCCCGAGGCCTCGGCCCGCTCATCGGCGACCGGCTGGTCACCGGCTCCGCGGCCACGGCCGAGGCGCGGTTGCTGCTGGGGCACGCAGAGCTCCTGTCCCGCAGCGCACCGGACCTCTCCCCGAGCGGGGCCGAGGCCGCCCAGCTGGCCCTGATCGAGTTGGTCCGGGGCGTGCTGCGGCAACAGCCCGACGCCACCGAGCCCGCCCACGCTCCCGCCCTGGCCCAGGCCGCCCGGGAGCTCGCGGAGGCCCGCCTCGCCGATCCGCAGCTCTCACCCGCCCTGCTGGCCGGGGAACTCGCCGTCTCCGTCCGCACCCTGCACCGGGCCTTCGCCGGTGCGGAGGAGACCGTCGCCGGATACATCCGCCGTCGTAGGCTCGAACGGGCCAGGGCGGCGCTCCTGTCGGCGACCGGTCGGCCGACCATCTCGGAACTCGCCGCCTACTGGCAGTTCGCCGACAGCAGCCACTTCGGCCGGGCGTTCAGGCGCCAGTACGGCCAGAGTCCGGCCGAGTTCGTCCGCGCGGCGACGAACCGCCGTAGTGGGCACGGCGGCTCAGGTGCGCGGCTCCCAGCGGAAGCGGCGGGCCGCGATCCAGGCGAAGAGGGCGGTCCAGGCCAGTGACAGCGCGATCCGGGCGAGGGTGTCGAGGGCCGTCAGTTCGGCGGACCATCCGGAGCGGATGAGGTCGACGGTGGCCGACAGCGGGGCGAGGACCAGGAGGTCGCCGAGCGGGGCGGGCAGCACCTCGCGCGGCAGGTAGACGCCGGAGATCATCGGCAGCACGAACAGGGCGGGCAGGGTGGCCACCATCACGGACTCGGCGGTGCGGCAGAGCGCGGCGGTGGTCGCCGCCATGGCGGCCATCAGGGCGCAGCCGGTGAGCAGGCCCGCCAGCGCGGTGAGCGGCTGCCGGACGCCGGTGCCGGACATGACCGACACGGCGGCCGCCACGGCGGCGATCTGGGCGACGGTGACGACCACGTACATGGAGGCGCCGCCGGTCAGGATGGCGAGGTCGGAGACCTGCCCGGTCCTGAGCCGCTTGAGGACGAGTTCCTCCCGGCGGGCCACGTACAGGCCGGTGACGGAGGAGTAGAGGGAGAAGATCAGCAGGACGCCGGTGGCCGTCGCCGCCATCACGGGTGCGGCGTTCAGGCCGTGCGCGGCGAGGTCGAGCTGGTCGTGGACGAACCGCATCGCGACGATGATCATGAGCGGCGCGAACACGACGAAGACGTAGTTCCCCTTGATGCGCCGGAACAGCTTCCACTCGATGCGGAAGAGGGTCTTCATGTGCGCGAGGTCGACGCTCTTCACGTCAGGTCAGCTCCCGGTCGTCGTCATCGTTCCCGTGGGCGGCGGCGATGCGGATGAAGGCCTCTTCGAGGGAGGCCGGCCGCGCGGTGAAGTGCTCCAGGGTCACCCCGCGGCTCTCGGCCCAGGTCAGCAGCCGGGTGGCGTCCCGTTGCAGGTGTCCGGTGGCGAGGGTGATCCTGCCGTCCGCCGTCCCGGTCGGCGTGGGGGCGGACAGGCCGGGCGGAAGTTCCTCCCGCAGCCCGGCCGGCAGGCCGAAGGAGAGGGTCGCCGGGTGGTCGGCGACGATCTGCCTGACGGTGCCCGCGGTGGCGATGCGGCCCCGGTGCATGATCGCGAGCCGGTCCGCGAGGGTCTCGGCCTCGTCCAGGTGGTGGGTGGTGAGCACGACGGTGGATCCCCGGTCCCGTAGCTGCCGGATCAGTCGCCAGGTGCCCTGTCGGCCCTCCGCGTCCATGCCGGTGGTCGGTTCGTCGAGGAAGAGCAGGTCCGGCTGGGCGAGGGTGGCGACGGCCAGGTCGAGGCGGCGGCGCTCGCCGCCGGAGAGGTTCTGCACCAGCACCTCCGCGCGACGGCTGAGCCCGGTCAGCTCCATGGCTTCGGGGACGGACCGGGAGCCGGCGGTGAGGTCGGCCCACATGCCGACGGTCTCGGCCACGGTCAGGTGGGAGATGAAGCCGCCCTGTTGCAGCATGGCCCCGGTGCGCGGGCGGATGGCGGAGCGGTCGGCGACCGGGTCGAGTCCGCCGAACAGCCGGATGGCCCCCCGGTGCGGGCGGGCGAGCCCTTCGAGCAGTTCGACCGTCGAGGTCTTGCCCGCGCCGTTCGTGCCGAGTAGGGCGAACAGCTCGCCGCGCCGCACGGTGAAGCTGACGCCCCGCACGGCGTCGAACGCCCGTTTCCCCTGCCCGTAGCGACGCCACACGTCCTGGACCCGAATGCAGTCCTCCGGCTCGTTCCGGGTCATCGGGCCCCTCCTCTGGATCGGCCTCCGGCGGTGTACCCGTCGAAACTATTGCCTCCTCTTGGATTTGCCAACCCTTGGTAATGCAGTAGTAAAATGTTGCGCAGATCACATTCCTTCAGGTCCATTTCCAGGGGAAAGGGGCCGGCAATGTTCTTGCGGAAGATGAATTCCGCCCGCCGGGGTCAGTCGACGGTCGACAGGTGGATCCCCTCGTAGGCGAGCCACTGGGCGAAGGAGTGCAGCCCGTAGTCGAGGTCCACCTCGGGGCGCCAGTCCGCGGGGCCCTCCGGGAGGACCTCGGCGCGGACGGGGGAGGCCGGGGGATCGGCGGGCGCCTCGACCGGCACCGGTCGGACGACCCGGTGGACGGTGTCGGCGAGCTCCCGGACGGTGATCGACTGCTTGTCGACGAGCGTCAACGGCCCGGTCGCGGCCGGGGCCCGGAGCGCGGCGGAGAGCGCCCGCACCAGGTCCTTGACGTGCAGCGGGTGCAGCGGGGCGGTGGGGTCGCCGTCGAGCACGATCGGTTGGCTGCGCAGGGCGTCCCACACCATCCGCCCGATCGGGGAGGTCCGGGTGCAGCCGGGGCCGTAGAGGTCGCCCACCCGTACGGTGCGGACGCCGGGGGCGGGCTGCGGCTCGGGCCGGTCGAGGGGGGACAGCCGGAGGACGAGCGGCGGGCCGGTGGGGTCGACGCGACGGTCGTGAGACTCGGGCAGGAGCCGGCCGAGGTCGACCAGCGCGCCCGACCCGGCGAACCCGGCCTCCGCGTCGACGACGTG
This sequence comes from Kitasatospora sp. NPDC096077, assembly GCF_040303245.1. Taxonomy (NCBI): domain Bacteria; kingdom Bacillati; phylum Actinomycetota; class Actinomycetes; order Kitasatosporales; family Streptomycetaceae; genus Kitasatospora; species Kitasatospora sp. NPDC096077. Next base: position 64,643 of record NZ_JBEOSV010000037.1, read on the forward strand.
GTGTCCGTGGTCGCGCAGGCCGCGGACGATGTGCTCGCCCAGCGGTGAGGAGGCGCCGAGCACGCCGACCGGGGCGAGCGGTCGGCGGGGGGCGGCGGGGCCGCGCCCGGGTGCGCGGGCGTCCTCCTGGCCGGCCCGGAGGCCGTGCCGGGTGAGTGCGGCGAGGTCGGCCCGCAGGGCGTCGATCACCGCCGCGGTGCCGGTCTGGGAGACCCCGCCGGGACCGAGGGTGTCCAGGGCCTCGGCGAGTACGGCCGGGTCGGCGTCGACATCGGCGGAGGCGGAGGCGGGGGAGGCGCCGAGGCCGTCCCGCTGCTGCACCAGTCCCATGGTGTAGGCCGTGAGCCAGGTGCCCCAGGCCACCTGGGGGTCGACCCCGGGGCCGGTCGCCGGGAGCCGGGACCGCAGTCGTCTGACCGGGACGCCCGCCCCCTCCAGGTACTGCTCGCACTCCAGGTGCAGCCAGCGCGGTCGGCCGGGGCCGGGCAGCCGGACGTCGCAGCGGGCGATGCCGTACTTGAAGAACGGGATCACCGACAGTCCGGTCAACTGCCGCCGTTCGTCGCCCGGTCGGTCCGAGGGCAGGAAGCACACGGACCGGCGGGGGCCGCGGAAGGCGTTGCCGGAGATGCTGCCCTGGTCGTCGTGCTCGGCGAGGTTGGGCACGGCGACGAAGCGCGGGACGTCGGTGGCCCGCAGGTAGCGGTCCATCAGGATGTCGTCGGGCCAGGCGAACAGGTGTCGGCTCGCGAACTCGACGTACCCGGCGGCGACTTCGCGCGGCAGGATGATGGCCACGCACGGGAAGTACTCGCCCACCGCGCCCACCCAGCGGGCGCCGGCCAGGGCGCCGAAGCGGACGGCCGCGCCGTTGCGGGAGTCCCAGAGCGCGAACAGCGCCAGGGCGGCGTCCGGCATCGCCTCGACGGCGCGGTGGGCGCGCTCGAAGAACGACTCGGACAGGATCATGTCGTCCTGGACGACCAGGTGGTGGGTGGCGCCCTCCTCGATCGCCGACCAGGCGGCCAGCGCGGTGCGCAGCACGGAGGGCTTTCCGGTCGGGTCGGGGTCGACGACCACGGAGAGGGCACCGGCCGGAGCGCCGGCGGCGAGCCTGCGCGCCGCGTCGAGCCGCTTCGGGTGGGTCATCACCGAGCCGCTCATCCGGTACGGCGTCCTGCTGGTCCCTGGCATCCCGGTGTCCCGTCCCTCCGCGGAGTCCCGGGTTCCGGGCGGTCGACGCGGAAGGTCCGGGTCCGCGCCGACCGCCGCGGAGGGTCCGGCTCCGATGCGTGCGTGCTCGGCCTCGCGGACGGTACCGGCGCTTCCGGGCGTGCGGCAAGTGCGCATTGATGGTCCGTCAGATGCGCCCCAATGCCACCTTGCCGTGTCCTGCGCCCGCCTGCATGCTTTCCGGGCCACCACTCCAACGCAGAACCGGAGGGGAACAGATGACCGCGTACAGCGTTCAGGCACCACACCCGGAGGCGGGAGTCCCGGGCACCGGATCCGCCGGTTCCGCCGGTTCCGCCGGAACCGGGGAAGCCGCCGCATCCGAAGAATCGATTCTGCTCCGCCTGGCCGGCCTGCGGGGTGCCCGGGTCGCGGTGACCGGCGGGGGAGGCCTGGTCGGCAGCCGCGTCGTGGCGCTGGCACGCCGGGCGGGCGCCGCCGTCACGGTGCTCGACCGCTTCGACGCCTACCCGGAGGACGTCCGGGGGCTGTTCGGCCTCGACCGGCACGACGTCGACCTGGTGGTCGGGGACGTCGCCGACCGGGAGGCCGTCCGGCGGCTGGTCAAGGGCGCGGACTACGTGATCCACGCCGCCGCCTACGCCGACGTCGCCGCCTGCACCCGGCACCCCGACGTGGCCTTCGAGGCGAACGTGCGCGGCACCCAGACCGTGCTGGAGGAGGTCGCGGCCGCCCCGGTGCGCCGGCTGGTGTTCATCTCCTCGGCCGCGGTCTACGGCAACGGTCGCCCGGGCGTCACCGGCCCCCAGGTGTTCCAGGAGGACCAACTCCTGGTCCCGGTCTCCGTCTACGCCAACACCAAGCTGTGGGCCGAGCACCAGGCCCGGCTGATGCTGGGCGGCCCGGGCCGGGCCGAGTGCACCGTGCTGCGGTACTTCTCGGTCTACGGCGACCCGCAGGTCCCCAAGCCCGGCAGCCACTCCTGGATGGTGGCGTGGATGGCCATGCACGCCCACCTCGGGCTGCCGATCCGGCTCAACGGCGGCGGCGTGCAGGTCAGGGACCTGGTCCACGTCGACGACATCGCCGCCGCGACCGTGCTGGCGCTGGTGGCCGAGCGCGCCGCCGGGCAGGTCGTCAACGTCGGTACCGGGAAACCGACTTCGGTGCGCGAGGTGGCCGACCGGATCGCCCCGCACTACCCGGGCTCGCGGCGGATCGTCACCCCGATGCCCGAGGGCGACCCGCTGGGCGGCTACGCGTCGACCGAACGGATGCGCGAGGTACTGGAGTTCACGCCGCGGATCGGTGTTCCCGAAGGCGTCGCCCGGTACGTACGCTGGCTCTCCGCCAACCCGCAGGCCGTCCCCGGCTGGCTGGCCTCCGAGGCCGCGGCAGCGCTGGACGGCCGGGCCGGGTGACCGCGGCGGGCGCCCGGAGCGGGTGCCTGGAGCGGGTGCCTGGAGCGGGTCGAACGACGAGGGAGGGCACGTGAGTTACGTCGGGTCGTACGTGTGGAAGCTGCGGCAGAAGGTGGGCAGCCAACTGCTCCTGCTGCCCGGCGCCCAGGTGCTGGTGGTGGACGCCGCCGGGCGGGTCCTGCTCCAGCAGCGGCGGGAGAACGGCCTCTGGGAGCTGCCCGCCGGAGCGTGCGAGGAGGGCGGCACCTTCGCCGGGACGGCGGTGCGGGAGTTGGCGGAGGAGACCGGCCTGCGGGTCGACGAGGCCGATCTGATCCCCTTCGCCTCGCTCTCCGACCCGGACGTCCACACCCTCACCTACCCCGGCGGCGACGTGGCCCAGTGCTTCGCGCTCTGCTTCGCCGCCCACCGCTGGTCCGGCGAGCTCTCGCCCGGGCCCGACGAGGTGCTCCGGGCCGGGTTCTTCGACCCGGGGAGCCTGCCCGAACCGCTGTACCGGGCCACCGCCGTGGTGCTGGAGCTGTACGGGCACTTCCGCGCCACCGGAAGGTTCCAGGCCCGGTGAGCGCCGACGCCGAGGTGAGCGCGGACGCCGGGACCCGCGCTGGCGCCGGGACGCGCGCCGGCGCCGGGACGCGCGCGGTGGTGCCCTGCCGGGCCTGCCTGTCCGGTGAGGACCTGGACTGGCTGGGCGGCCGCTCGGTGAGCGTGGCGCTCGACCTGCCGACGACGGTGGAGGTGTTCCCGGCGACCGCCGGCGGTACGGACCGTACGGACGCGGGCAGTTGGGCGGCCGAGGTGTGGGCCTTCCTGCGGGACCGGCTCCCCGCGCTGCCGGACGGGCCGCCGCCGGCCGTCCGGGTCGGCAGCGACGCCCCGGCCGCCAGCGGACTCTCCTCCTCCACCGCGCTGATCGTCGCGCTCTTCGAGGCCTACCTCGCCGCCCACCGGGCGGCCGGTGACGTCCCCGTGGGGACGGTCACCCGGTGGGCGTACGAGTTCGAGTTCGCGGTCTTCAACGGCGGCGGGATGGACCAGGTCGCCGTGGTCGAGGGGGGCGCGCTGCTGCTGGAGGGCCGGACCACCGGGCTGCCCGCGATCCTGGAGCGGACGGCCTTCCCGGCGGACTGGACGCTGCTGGTGGTGGACTCCGCCACGGCCAAGTCCACCGGCGACCACATCCGCACCGTGCGCGCCCAGGTCGCGGCCGACGACCCGGCGTTGGCGGAGTACATGGCCGGCACCGACGCGACCTCGGAGGAGGTCTGGAAGGCCCTGGTCGGGCGCGACCTCACCGGACTCGGGAACGCGATGAGCCGCGCCCACGTGGCGATGCGGGACCTCCAGCGGATGTCGACGCCGCTGCTGGAGGACCTCCGGGAACTCGCCCTGGCCCGGGTCGGCCTGCCGCTGAAGCTCAGCGGGGCCGGTGGCGGCGGCGCCCTGGTCGGCGTCTGCCCGGCCGAGGAGGCCGAGGCGACCGCCGCCCGGCTGCGCTCGGCCCTGCACGGGCGCCACCCGGACGTGCGGGTGCTGCCGGCCCGGGCTGCGGGGCGTCGGACGCCGGGCGCGTGACGGATTCGGTCGGACGATGACAGCGGGCGGCGCCTCCGGCTCCGGAGGCGCCGCCCGCTGCCCCTGCTGCCGCCGCCCCGCACGCGGGGGGAGCGGCAGCGGCCGACGATCAGGCCATCAGATGAACGGGTCGTAGTCGGCGTCCAGGACCGGAGCCCCGTCGCCCTCGCCGATCCGCTCCAGCTCCAGGTTGGAGGCGTGGCGCGCGCAGTGGAACCGGCAGTCCGAACTCGGGTTCACCAGCCCGCGGTCCGAGTCCCGCCAGATCTCGGCCAGGCTCTGGGTGACCGCGTCCCCGATCCGCGCCTTCTCGTTGCCGCGGTGGTAGGCGCAGGTGTAGACCCCCGAGGGGGTCACCAGCGTCCGCAATTCGGCGATCCGGCAGCGTTCGTACTGCTTCGGCTGGACCGGTCCGCGGTGGTTCCGGAGCGAATGCAGCGTCGAGGAGTTGACGATCTGGAAGGTGTCGCCCTCCAGCCGGGCGGCCCGGGCCAACTGTTCCTCGACGGAGGAGAGCAGGGAATCGGCGACCGGGATGATGTGGTGGTCGTCGTCGAACATGGCCTTTACCTCGAAGTAATCGCAGCCGATGTCATATGCCAATTCGGCGGCGGTGTGCACTTCGTGATGGTTGCTCACGGATTTTCCATCGGCCTGCGGGCGGGACATCAGCAGGAATGAGTAGCCGAGGGCTCCGCTTTTCGCCTCGGCCAGCAACCGCATGTTGGCGATCACCCGGTCGAAGACGCTGGCGCCCTTGCGGTCGGGCCGGAACACCCCGTAGGTGGCGCTGGTCCCGGCGTCCACCGAGACCCGGACCCAGGAGGCGTACGCGGCCAGCTCGTCCAGGTTCTGCCTGATCAGCGTCCCGTTGGTGACCACCCCGACGGCGAGGCCGGCCTCGCCGAGGACGCGCAGCACCCGCTTGGTGCCGGGGTGGGCGAGCGGTTCCCCGCCACCGATCAGGATCACCGCCCGGACGGACATCTCCACCAGTTCCCGGGCGAGTTCGGACAGTCGTTCCGCGGAGAAACGGCCCTGATTCAACAGTTTCCCGCTGATGCACTCGGGGCAGGCCAGGTCGCAGAAGGTGGTGGGGTCGAGATCGACCACGAGCGGGGCGGTGGAACGGGATCCGGCGGCCACCTCCAATATCCTCGGCCAGCCTGACGGCTGGTAAAGCTTGGAGACCAGGTCGAGACGATCGGCAGCCATGGTTCTCCTTCGTGGGGCACGGCGAATTGGCCTCTCCTACCCTGCCCCTAAAGGCCGGGATCAGTCGTCGAGTTCCGGACACCTTGGGCGCATTGACGATTCGGACGGCCAATTTCCGGTCGTTTTCCCCGGTTGTCCGCGAGCGGTCCGAGCGGCGTCTGCCACCATCGGTCCGCGCGCCCTGCCGCGCCCCGCCGCGCGACGTCACCGCGCCCCGACGCGCGACGCCGGACGCGCCCTGCCACCTGACGAAGGAGCCCCCGAGATGACCGCCGCGCCCCGCATCAGCGCCTCCGTGATGACCCACCCGGTGCGCCGGGTCCAGGCCGAGGAACTGGCGGCCCACCTCGGCGTCGGCAACCTGGCCGTCGATCCCCGACCGGACGAAGGACCGTCGGCGCTGCGCACCGCGCTGGTGGCCTGGGGGCAGGCGGAGCCCGGCGCCACCCACCACCTGATGGTGCAGGACGACGTGGCCGCCCCCGCCGCGCTGCTCGACCTGGTGGCGGGGGCGGTGCGGCGCTTCCCGGAGGACGCCCTGGTCTTCTACACCAACTGGCACGCGCGCAACGGCGCGTTGTCCCGGCTGGCGGCGCTCGCCGGTGCGGGGTGGGTGCGCGGGGTGCCGCAGGAGTTCACCCCCACCCTGGCCGTCTGCCTCCCGGTCGACCTGGTGACGGGGTACCGCCGGTTCGCCGGCCGGAGCGGGGAGCGCCACGACGACGAGGTGCTCTCCGCCTTCCTCCGGCCGCGCGGGCGGATGGCGCTGCTGGCCGTCCCCGGCGTGGTCGAGCACATCGGCACCAGCAGCATCAACGGGCACGCCGCGCAGGGCGTCCGCCGGGCGGCCTGCCCGCTCGACGAGGAGGACGCCCGGCCGCTGCTCGCCGAGGGCTGGGTGCTGGAACGGCCGGACTGGCTGCCCTACATGCGCAACGGCGAGGGCTACCTCCAGGTCTCCTGGGAGCCCGAGCCGGCCGGCCACCTCCCCTGGCGCGAGGCCCTGCCGCACACCGGCCTGACCGAGGCGGAGCTGGACGGGCTGGTCCGCGCCCACCGACCGGCCGAGGACGCGGCCCGGATCGGCCGCGCCTTCGGCCCCCGGTACGCCGACGAGCTGTGGCTGCACGCCCTGCTGCTCGGCGCCCAGGCGGAGGCCGCGGCCCGGCGGCGGGGCGGTGGCACGGCCGGACCGGAGCACGAGCGGCTGCGGTCCCGCGCCGTGTCCACCCTCGGCATGGCCAGCCTCCCGGCGGAGCGGCGCCCGGAGGTGACGCCGGAGCAGGCCGCGCTGCTCACCGGGTACGCCTGGAGCGCGATCCGGTGCGGGAGCCGGCTGCTCAGCGACCCCGGGCGTCGTGGGTGACCCAGACGCCGGGCTCCCAGTAGGTGCCGAGGTCGCGCTCCCGGTCGATGCGCACCGGGGCCAGACCGGCGGGGAAGACGTAGTCGCCGTCCTCGGGGAACGCCAGGCCGGTCCAGGACTCCCACTCCGCGACCGTCCCGGTGATCCGCGAGGACCGCGGCACGCCGTGCGCGAGGACCCCGCCGACCCCGACCTGGGTGCGCACCCAGGGGTCGAAGGGGGTGCCGTCCGCGCGCGTCCACCGGGCGTAGCGCTCGATCGGGACCAGCGGGTAGCGGTCCTTGTGGGTGGGCCGGACGGGGACGACGACGGTGGCCAGGCCGGCCGTCCGGGCGAGCCCGGTCAGCTCCCGCAGCAGCACCTTGGACAGGCCCCGGCCCTGGTGGGCGGGGGAGACCTCGACGCCGAGGGCGCAGAGTGCGGTCGGCTCCGTCCCGGCGTCGCGGTCGCGGAAGGCCGCCGCGATGGAGTCGTCCAGTCCGGGGCCGAGCCCCTCGGCCGAGCCGTCCCAGCCCCGGGGGAGCGAGCGCCCGGTGCCCAGCACGGTGTCGGCCGCCTCGTCGTACAGCAGGAACTGGTACTCGGGGAACTCCGCGAACAGCCGGTCCCAGTAGTCGTCGGCGATGTCGCCGTGCAGGTTGTACTCCGGCACCACGCCGGCGAAGTCCGCCGGGATGCGGTCCCACAGCTCCGGCCGTTCGCTGTAGCGGGCCACCACCCAGGACGGCGCGGTCACGCCGGCACCACCGCCTCCCAGATCACCATCAGCGGCAGGCCGTCCCAGGCGGCGCGGGCCGCGTCGGCGATGAACTCCTCGTAGCCGCCGGGGGCGAGGCTGCCGTTGAACACCGGTTCGTGGCAGCTGCGGACCTGGAGCCCGGCGGCGGTGAAGGCGTTCAGGTAGGCGCTGGGCAGGTGGAGGTGGTTGCGGACGAAGCCGAGCCGGCCCGGGCCGCGGACGAAGATGCACTGGCCCTGCAGCGCGATCACGAAGGGGTGCAGGTCGGAGATCAGCACCCGCCCGCCAGGGCGCACCACCCGGGCCAACTCGGCCACCGTGCCGTCCACTTCGGGCTGGTGGGTGAGGGCCATGGTGCAGACGGCGAGGTCGACGGAGTCGTCGTCGAGCGGCAGCGCCTCCAGCCGGCCGGTGCGGAACTCGGCCTGCGGGGCGCGCTCGCGGGCCCGGGCGATCATCTCCGGCGACTGGTCCACCCCGATGGTGCGGTGGCCGCGGGCCAGCAGCGCGGCGGTCTGCCGGCCGGTGCCGCAGGCCGCGTCCAGCGCGACTCCGGCCGGGAGGCCGTCGAGCAGGCCGTGCAGCACCGGCTCCTCGACCTGGATGAAGGAGCTGGGCAGCGAGTCGTAGCGCTGGGCCCACTCGGCGTATCCGCCCGCGAGTTCGAGCTCGTGGATCTCGGCCTCGGCGTCCGGCATGGGTTCGTCGTCCTGGGTGGCGAACCTGCGGATCTCCTCGACCCGGGCCTTGAGGAAGGCCTCGTCGCCCCCGACCGCGTTGCGCAGCAGGGCCATTCCCTCGATGCCCAGGATCAGTTCACGGACGCGGAGTCTGTTGTCCATTCGTTTTCCCCTCGACTTCCGTACGACAGGAGACATGGTGCCGCAACCCGTTCCCGGCTACCCCGTCCGACGGGACGGCAGACGTGCCCGGTTCCGCATGTCCGGAAAGGCGTGCCGACTGGCCGAAGCACGGCCCGTGGAAAGGGCGGTGGCGGGCGCGCTAGCGTGACCGTCCGATCATTCGAAGAATGCTGGGGGCAGCATGATCGAGGGGTATTTCGGCCGGGAAAGCGTCGTCGCGGGAGACACCCTGGTGTGCCACGTCTCCACCGATGCGGCGGCCTTCCGGCTCTGTTTCTACCGGCTGGGGGAGCGGGTCGAGTTCATCGCCCGGACGGGGTGGCACCGGGGCGTCCACCGCCCGCCGCCGCCGCACCCGGACGGCGTGGCCGGCCACGCCTCCCCGGCCGAGGACTGGGGCTGGCCCCCGTACGCCTTCGCCGTCCCGGCGGACTGGGCGCCGGGGATCTACGTGGCGCTGTTCGTCGAGCGCGGCACCGGCGCCGAACCGGCCGACCCGGTGCTGGACGGCGCGACCCTGGAGGGCCCCGAGCGGGAGTTCTTCGTGGTCAGGCCGGTGCACCCGGGCCGGCACTCCCGCATCCTGTACAAGAAGTCCAGCTACACCCGGCACGCCTACAACCGGGCCGACCACCCGGCGGCCGAGCGCGCCGCCAGCCTCTACGACAACCCGGTGTACCAGGACGGCGCCGACGGCCGGCCGCGCGGCCACAAGCTGAGCCTGCACCGGCCCGGCGGCATCATCGACCTGGCGTACTGGGACGCGCCGTTCATCGCCTGGCTGGCACGCAACGGCTACCCCGTCGAATACTGCACCGACCTGGACCTGCACGAGAATTCCGCCCTGCTGGCCGACTACGACCTGCTGCTCAGCGTCGGGCACGACGAATACTGGAGCGCGGCGATGCGCGCCCGGGTGGAATCCTTCGTCGCGGGCGGCGGAAACGTGGCCTTCCTGAGCGCCAACACCTGTTGGTGGCGAATCCATCCGACCGACCGCAACACCGCTTTCGTCTCGGACACCGACCACCGGGTCGGTGACGCCTACCCCCACCTCCCGGCGACCGATCTGTGGTGGGCGGAAAAACCGGACGGCGTGGGCGAACCGGAGAATTCCCTGACCGGCGTGAGTTTCCGCAACGGCGGCATGTGGCCGGGCGAGTGGCCGGGTGACCGGCCGTTGGACGGCTACACCGTTCAGCACGCCGACCACTGGATCTACCGGGGGACCGGACTGCGCGACGGCTCGGACGGCGGCCCGGCCGACGCGCTGGGCGCCGGCACCCCGCTGGTCGGCTACGAGTGCGACGGCGCCGCGATCGCCTACGGCCCGGACGGCGTGGCCCGGGCGACCGGCGCGGACGGCACCCCCGCCTCCTTCCTGGTGCTCGGCGTGCACCTGCTGCGGCCGGTCCACGAGGACTTCCACACCCTGAAGTGGGGCCACTGGAACTGCCCCGAGCGCGAGCCGGGCGCCACCGGGCCGCGGGCCGCCACGATGGGGCTGTACACCCGGGGCGGCACGGTCTTCACGGCCGGCACCACCGACTGGCCGGCGGTGGTCGGCCGCGGGCAGGACGCGGCGGTCGAACAGGTCACCCGCAACCTGCTCGACCGGCTGCGCCACCGCCTCGGCGTGGACCGGGCGGCGGATCCGTCACCAGCTCCGCCACCGCCGCCAGACCGGTGATCCGGACGGCCCCGCCGTGCACCGGCGGGGCCTCGCCGTCCACCGCGCGGTCCGGCCGCCACAGGTGGGCCGCCCGCATGCCCATGGCCAGCGGGCCCTCGACGTCCGGGCCCCAGGCGTCCCCGACGAACAGGGCCTCCTCCGGCCGCAGGCCGCACCCGTCCAGCACCGTCCGGAAGATCCGGGGGTGCGGTTTGCGGGCGCCGGCCCGGGCCGAGGTGACCACCACGTCCAGCAGGTCGGCGAGCCCGACCCGGGCGACGGCCCGGTCCAGGTCCCAGTACCAGTTGGAGCAGAGCGCCACCACCAGCCCGCGCCGGCGCAGCCCGGCCAGGGTCTCCCGGACGTCGTCGAACAGCTCCAGGTGGATGGCCTTGATGGCGGTGTCCAACTCGGCGGCGAGTCCGTCCAGTTCCCCGGCGGGCACCCCGCAGGCCCGGGCCCTGGTCCTGAGTCGCTCCAACTCCCAGGCCAGATAGGCCTGTTCGCTGACCGATTGGGCCACGTGCTGCTCGCCGTCGGCAGGGCCGACCGACCACTGGTCGCCCCAGCGGGCCCCCGCCGCGCCCAGCCCGCGCCGCTCGAACACCGAGGCGTGGCTGGGCGGCAGCGGGTCGACCATCCGGACCAGGGTCCCGTAGAAGTCGAAGATCACGCCCCGGATGCGGGTCATCGGGGTCAGTACCTCCCGTACCGCCGGGGGAAGTAGTCCTCCAGCCCGCCCTCGCGCTCGATGTCCACGGTCGAGCAGTGCAGCCCGCCGCCGAACGGGCCGACCGCGCGGAACGGGACGGGGACGATCTCGAAGCCGTACCCGGAGAGCTGGTCGGCCAGCCGGACCTCGTTCTCCTCGATGCACAGCGTGTTCTGGTCCAGGTTCAGCATGTTGGCCGCCAGCCAGGGGCTGCAGAAGGACAGCTTCGGCGGGTGGTCCCAGCTGGCCGGCTGCACGGCCTCGACGATCTCCCAGTCGTTGAGCTTGAAGAACTCCATCAGCTCGGGGTCGGCGAGCCGCTCCCCGCAGTGCAGCACCAGGCCCGGGCGCAGCGGGACCCAGGTGGAGTCGATGTGCAGCGGGTGGGTGTTGGTGGACGTCACGGCGTGCACCCGGTGGTCGGGGAAGTGCCGCTTGAGCCAGTCGTAGCCGCTGCGGTTGGTGACGAAGGACAGCTGGACGAACAGGTCCTTGCCGAACCGGGCCACGTCGGCGGCGTCGAACAGCGGCTCGGCCTCGGTGAGCACCAGGTCGTAGTCGCGCACCCGGGCCAACTGCTCCTCGGTGGTCTGGGTGTTGAAGGTGTCCCAGAACCCGGCGTGGTAGGAGTCGTCGGTCAGCCGGGGCTTGGGCGCGGCCTCCCAGCGCATCCGCGGGTCGCCGTCGAACAGGCTCTGCAGCACCGGCCGGTAGCACAGGTACTCGAACCAGCGGCTGCGGTAGGACATGGTCGCTTCCAGCACCTCGTTGCCCACGGTGAGCAGCAGGTCCCGGGGCGGCATGCAGCCGAACATGGAGGGCTGGGTCCACTCGGGGGTGGCGACCGGCGCGCTGAAGTCGAGCGGGGTGGGGCGGTCCACCCGGATGCCGCGGCGGCGCAGCAGCTCGGCGAAGGCGTCGAGTTCCTCGTTGGCCGCGGCGGTCATGTCCTCGGGCATCGGCCCGTAGGTGCCCAGCGGGAAGCCGTCGTCCGGGTAGTCCCGGCGGACCGCGAGCTCCGGGGCCTGGACCATGGTGCCGTCGGCGCGGCCGACGATGACGTGCCGCAGGGGGTCCCAGCCGTTCCAGGCGTTGACGCGGAGGGGGCGGGTGTTCGGGTCCGTGGTCTGCGCGCCGAGCTCGGTCACGTGCGCATCCTTCGGTAGGGGGTGTGTGTGCTGCCAAGGTGCAACCGGGGGCCGTCACCGTCAAGAGTTGCCCGATTGCCGATGGTGACCTTTGCGTCATTGTTCGCGTTGACGGAACGGGGTGACCGTTTGTGCCTCCGGAGGGATCGCCCCATGTGTCGATAGCATTGATCTGACGTCGGGTCAGCTGATCGACAGCACCGTGATGGCCGAAAGTCGGTTCCCCCAGCGTGAGTTGGGGCTCAGTGGGTAACTGCGCCCAGCAAGTCGGCGGAGGAGGAGGGGTCATGACAAGAACGGTGCGCGGCGTGGTCGCGACCGCGTCGGCCGTCGCGTTGCTGGCGGGCGCGGCGGCCTGCGAGAGCGGTGGAGGCGGATCGGCGAAGGGCTCCCAACGGCTCACCGTCTGGCTGACCGTCGACGCCCAGGAGAGCTGGCCGGATCTCGTGGAGTCCACCAACACCCGCTTCGCGCAGCAGCATCCGGGTGTGGACGTCGCCGTCGAGTACCAGCAGTGGACCACCAAGAACCTCAAGCTGGACGCCGCCCTGGCCGGCCGCGACGTGCCGGACGTGGTGGAGATGGGCAACAGCGAGGTGGTGAACTACCTCGTCAACGACGCCTTCGCGGCCGTCGACCCGGCGAACTACGACCACTCGGCCGAGTGGCTCCCCGCGCTCAAGGAACCCTGCGAACTCAACGGCCGCACCTACTGCGTCCCCTACTACGTCGGCGCCCGGGTCGGCATCTACCGCACCGACCTGTTCCAGCAGGCCGGACTGTCGAAGGCCCCCGACACCTACCCCGAGCTGATCACGGACCTCGACGCGCTGAAGGCCAGGTTCGGCGCCCAGGACCACGCCTTCTCCGCGCTCTACATGCCCGGCCGCTACTGGTACGCCGCGCTGGCGTTCCTGAAGGACGCCGGCGGCGACATCGCCGTGAAGACCGGCGACCAGTGGAAGAGCGCGCTGTCCACACCCAAGTCGGTGGCCGGGCTGAAGGCCTGGAAGGACCTGCTGGACGCCTACTACGTCGGGGACCGCTCCAAGGACAACGGGGACGAGCCCGCCGTGGTCGGCCAGGGCAAGGTCGCGATGTTCTACGGCAACACCTGGGAGGCCGAGGCCGCCGCCGACCCGCAGTCCGGCGGGGACCCGGCACTGAAGGGCAAGTTCGCGACCTTCCCCTTCCCCGGCCCCTCCGGCGGACCGCTGCCGCCCTTCCTGGGCGGCTCCGAACTGGCCGTCCCGACCAAGTCGAAGAACCAGCGGCTCGCCCAGGACTGGATCAAGCTGTTCACCGACCGGACCTCCCAGCAGCGCCTGATCAAGGCCAACACCCTGCCCAACAACACCGCCCAGCTCGCCGACGTGGACCCGGCCGGCGTCAACGGCTCCGCGGCCAAGGCCGCCGCCCGCGGCTGGGTGACCCCGCCGGCCCCGGGCTGGGTGGCGGTCGAGAAGGCCAACATCCTCCAGGAGATGCTGGAGGACATCGCCACCGGCAAGCACACGATCGAGGACGCGACGAAGACGGCGGACGGCCGGATCGACGCCGTCATCAACAAGAACTGAGGTGGCACGATCCCCCCGGGACCCGCGATCAGGAGCGCCGAACCCGCCGAACCCGTCGCACCCGCCGACCCCGCCGTGCCCGCGCGCCGGCCGGGCGGCGCCCGCCGGGCGCGCCGGGCCACCCCGTACCTGCTGATCGCGCCGATGGTCGGCACCCTGCTGCTGGTGCTGGGCTACCCGCTGGTCGACATGGTCCTGCTCTCCTTCAAGGACATGACCCGAAAGCAGCTGTTCGCCGGCACCGCGCCGCCCTGGGTCGGGCTGGACCAGTACCGGACGGTCCTGTCGGACGGCTTCTTCTGGGAGGTGGTCGCGCGCACGGTGGCCTTCGCCGTCGTCTGCGCCGGGCTCACCATGCTGTGCGGGCTGGCGTTCGCGCTGCTGCTGCGCGCGGTCTCGGCCTGGGTGCGGGTGGTGCTGGTCGGGGTCCTGGTCGCGGTGTGGGCGATGCCGTTCATGGTCGCCGCCTCGGTGTTCCGCTGGCTCTCCGACGCGGACTACGGCGTGGTCAACTGGCTGCTCGGCCGGGTCACCGGGGCGGACTTCCGCGGGCACAACTGGTTCAGCGACCCCTGGCAGGGCTTCGCCGTCATCGTCGCCGTCGTGGTGTGGGGGGCGATCCCGTTCGCGGCCATCACGCTGCACGCGGCGCTCACCCAGGTGCCCGCCGAACTGGAGGAGGCCGCCCGGGTCGACGGCGCGCGCGGCGTCGCCCTCTTCCGCCACGTCACCTTCCCGATGATCAGGCCGCTGTTCACGGTGGTCGCGGCACTGTCGGCGATCTGGGACTTCGGGGCGTTCAGCCAGATCTGGCTGATGCGCGGCGGCCAGCCGGAGCGGGACTACTACCTGCTCGGCGTCTACTCCTTCATCGAGTCCTTCGCGGTCAACCGCTACAGCGTGGGCGCGGCGATCGCCCTGGTCACCGTCGTCCTGCTGCTCGGCGGATCCGCGGTCTACCTGCGCCAGGTGCTGCGGACGGGAGAGGTCGAATGACGAGCCGGGACCGCAGACGGCGGCGCAACCGCCGGATCGCCGACGCCGTCGGGCTGCTCGCCGCCGCCGTGATGGCCTTCCCGGTGTACTGGATGGTGCTGACCGCGTTCCGGCCCGCCAGCCAGATCCTCCACCTGCCGCCGCAGTTCTGGCCCAGCTCGGTCACCCTGGACAACTTCCGCCGGGCGGTGAGCTCGGACGGCTTCTGGTCCAACGTCCGCTCCAGCGTAGTGATCGGCGTGGGGACGGTGCTGATCTCCCTGGTCATCGGCACGCTCGCGGCCTTCGCGGTCGCCCGGTTCGCCTTCGCCGGCCGCCGGGCCCTGGTGCTGGCGCTGCTGTGCGTCCAGACCATCCCGCTGATCGCCCTGGTCATCCCCGTCTACCTGCTGCTCAACGACCTCGCCCTGACCGACACCCTGACCGGCGTGATCCTCACCTACCTCGCCTTCGCCCTCCCCTTCACGGTCTGGATGCTGCGCGGCTTCATCGTCGCCATCCCCCCGGAACTGGAGGAGGCCGCCATGGTCGACGGCTGCGGCCGGCTGGGTGCCTTCCGCCGGGTCACCCTGCCGCTGCTCGCCCCCGGCCTGGTGGCCACCTCGATCTTCGCCCTGGTGCAGGCCTGGAACGAGTACGTGCTGGCGTACGTCCTGCTGTCCAGCAACTCCAAGCGGACGCTGCCGATCTGGCTGGTCTCCTTCCAGACCAGCTTCGGCACGGACTACGGCGGCCTGATGGCCGGGGCGACCCTCACCGCGCTGCCGGTGGTGGTCGCCTTCCTGCTCGTCCAGCGCCGGATCGCGGCGGGGCTGGCCACCGGCGCCATCCGGGGCTGACGGCCCGGCGGCCCGTCAGCCCCAGTGCCCGGCCGACCGGGCAGCGGGCCTCAGCCCGGGAGCCCGACCGAGAGGGCGTGCCGGAACACGTCGCGCGGGTCCCAGCGGGCCTTGACCCGCTGGAGGCGCGGGTAGTCGTCCTTGTAGTAGAGGGTGTGCCAGGGGACGCCGGAGGTGTTCCAGGCCGGATCGGCGAGGTCGACGTCCGGGTAGTTGATGTACGAGCCGTCGCTCACCTCGCCCGGCACGGGCACGCCGCCGGTGTCGGCGTAGACGTCCCGGTAGAGCTCGCGCACCCAGGAGAGGTTGGCCGCGTCGTCCCCCGGGTCGGCCCAGACGCTGTGGTAGACCGCCTTCATCACGACGTCGCGCTGGGCCACCGCGGTGGCGCCGGGCTCCACGGCGCGGACCTGCCCGCCGTAGCCGACCACCAGCAGGCCGCACTCGGGGTTGCCGCCGGCGTTGGTCAAGTGGCGGTAGACGGTCGCCAGTTGGTCTTCGGTGAAGGAGCGTCGGAGGTAGCCGGCCTTGCCCTTGTAGCGGCGGGTGATGATGTCGCCGGCCTCGCCGTTGCCCGGCCAGGTCATCGGGTAGAGCCAGGGGACGGTCGCGCTGCCGCCGCCCGCGTCGAGGCCGGTGCCGGCGTTCACCCGGTCGACGAAGTCCCGCACCAGCGCGGCCGCGCCGGGGAGGTCGGCGTCGATCTGGACCACCATCGAGAAGCCGGTCGCCGACCAGTGGTTGAGCCGCAGGACGGCGTACAGACCGGCGCCGGGCGAGCCGGGGTCGCTGTTGCGCTCGTGCCACTCGCAGAAGTTGCGCAGCAGGGTGGTGAGCGCCCGCTCGGTCGTCCTCGCCCGGTCCCAGGGCCACTCCACCAGCCGCTCCAGCATGTGGGCGGGCGACGGCGGCAGCAGCCGGCCCGGATCCGGTGCGGCCGACCGGGCCTCGGCGTCGGCCTGCGGCGAGCGCAGCCAGTACCGGGTCACCACGCCGAAGTTCCCGCCGCCACCGCCGGTGTGCGCCCACCACAACTCCCGTGCGGGGTCGTCCGGTTCACGGGTGGCGACGACCGCGCGGGCGGTGCCGTCGCGGTCGACCACCACCACCTCGACCCCGTACAGGTGGTCCACCACCGAGCCGTAGCGCCGCGACAGCGGGCCGTACCCGCCGCCGACCAGGTGGCCGCCGGCGCCCACCTCGGGGCAGCCGCCGGCCGGCAGGGTGACGCCCCAGCCCTTGAACAGCGTCCGGTACACCCGGCCGAGGGTGGCACCCGGCTGGACCTCGAAGGCGCGCCGCACCGGGTCGTAGCCCACCGCGTCCAACGGCGAGAGGTCCAGCAGCAGCCGGATCGCCGGGTCGGCGGTGAGGCCCTCGAAGCAGTGGCCGCCGCTGCGCACGCCGATCCGCCGCCCGGAGCGGACCGCGGCCTGGACCGCCCGGACCACCTGCTCGGTGCTGCCGGCCACCAGGATCTCCTCCGGGCAGCCGACGAAGCGCTGGTTGTCGCCCAGCAGCAGGGCGTCGTAGCGCGGATCGCCGGGGCGCACGGCGGCCGGGCCGAACGGCGCCGGGTCGCCCGGCCCGCCCGCCGGGGCGGGGTCCGCCACTGCGGGGGCGGCGGACCCGGCCAGTCCGGCGGCCAGGCCCCCCGCGGCGGCGAGCAGGGTGCGGCGGCCCGGGCGGGCGGCTGGTCGGTCGGGACGACTCATCATCAGCTCCCGGATGGTGGAGGGTGGTCGTCCCCGTAGCATGCCCGCGCCGGCGGGGGCCTGCCCAGGGGGCGGGCGGACGTGTCGCCGACCCGCCAGACACGGCGACCCGCCGACGCACCGCACGGCGCGATGCCGACCCGCGGTGCGTCGGCCGGCCGTCAGGCGCCGCGCAGGTCGAGGACGAGCTCGCGCGGCAGGCCGTGGGTGTCGTGGAGGTAGTGCAGGTCGTCCTCGCTCAGCGGGCCGCGGAACCGGGGGCGGGAGAGCACCCGGCGGCCGCGCTCCAGCAGCAGGTCGAACCGTCGCTCCTCGTCGATCAGCACCCGGCGGACCACCTCCGGGGGCAGTTCCTGGCGGAAATGGTCGAGGGTGTGCCGCAGCAACTCCTCCGGCAGGTCGCCGAGTCCGCGCCCCGGGTCGTCCCGGCGCAGCACGGTGAGCACCCGGCGGAGCAGTCGCCGCAGCACGTAGCCGCGGCCGGTGTTGGACGGGCGGACGCCGTCGCCGATCACCACCACGGCCGAGCGCAGATGGTCGCCGACCAGGCGCAGCGAGGGCTCGTCCAGCGGCCACAGCGGCGGGAGCAGACGGCGCCAGGGGTCGAACACGTCGCACTCGAAGACCGAGGAACGGCCCTGCAGCAGCGAGGAGAGCCGCTCCAGGCCGAGCCCGGTGTCCACGTTGCGCTGGGGGAGCGGGACGAGCGAGCCGTCGTCGAGCCGCCGGTGGCGCATCATCACGTGGTTCCACACCTCGACCCAGCGGTCGTCCCCGGTGGGGGTCGACTCCGGCGGGGTGTCGCCGGTCCACAGGAAGATCTCCGAGTCGGGGCCGCAGGGGCCGGTCGGCCCGTTGGACCACCAGTTGTCCTCGACGGTGAGCTCGACCGGGACGCCGAGGCCCTCCCACAGCTCCAGCGAGCCGGTGTCCGGGCCGACCTGCTCGTCCCCGCCGAAGACGGTGACGTGCAGCCGGCCCGGATCGACGCCGAAGCCGTCGGTGAGCAGGCGGTAGCCCCAGTCGAGGCTCTGCGGGCCCTCGTAGTCGCCCAGCGACCAGCTGCCGAGCATCTCGAAGACGGTGAGGTGGGTGAGGTCGCCGACCTCGTCCAGGTCGGTGGTGCGCAGGCAGCGCTGCACGTTCACCAGTCGGCGGCCGAGCGGGTGCGGGCGGCCCTCCAGGTAGGGGGTGAGGGGGTGCATGCCGGAGGTGGTGAACAGCACCGGATCGCCCGGCGGGGGGATCAGGGTCGAGCCGGTGATCCGGTGGTGGCCGTGTTCCTGGTAGTACTCCAGGAACGTGCGGACGAGCTGGTCGGTGTTCATGGCGGTGGCTCCTTCGCGGGGAGGGAGGCGCCGGAGAACGGACCGCGCGAGCACCGGGACCGAGGCGGGAACGCCTCGAAGCCACCACCGGCGGACCGTTTCCGGTCGCCGGGGGGAGGGGGTACGTCAGGCGGCGGCGGCCGGCGAGCTGGTCGCTCGCGCGGCTGCGGTGAGGCTTCGATCCATGACGTCCATGCCGCCGAGGGTAACGCGCCGCCCGCCCGGAGCGCGAACGGTTTACGGGTGTCCCGCGCCGACGGGGCCAACGGAGCCGACGGAGGTGACGGGGCCGACGGAGCCGACCGGGCCCGCCGCCCGGCGCGGCGCGGAGCCGAGCTCGCCCGCCCGGCGGAGCAGGGCGAGGGCCTGCTCGCTGGGGGAGCCGGCCGGCGCGGTGTGGACGACGAGCGCCTGCTCCGGGGCGGCGGCGATCGACAGCAGCTGCTGGGTCACCAGCAGCTCGCCCACCACCGGGTGGTGCAGCCGGTGCGCGTCGGTGTCGCACGGCGCGACCCGGTGGTCGGCCCACAGGGCGACGAACTCCGGGCTGTTCATGGTCAGTTCGCCGATCAGCTCGGCGAGCAGCCGGTCCTCCGGATGCCGGCCGACGGCGGCGCGCAGGTTCCCGACCACGGTCCGGGCCTTGCGCGGCCAGTCCGCGTACAGCTCCCGGGTGTGGGCGTCCAGGAACAGCATCCGGTTGAGGTTCGGACGCCGCGCCGGGTCGTCCGGGCTGTCCCGGTCCAGGTGTCCGGCCAGCAGGGCGTGGCCGAGGGCGTTCCAGGCCAGCACGTCGGTACGGCGGCCGAGCACCACCGTCGGGACGCCGTCGAGGGCGCGCAGCAGGTCGCGGGTGCCGTCCGTCAGCCGCTCCGGCCGGGGGCGGCGCACCCGGGGCGCGTGCCGGGCCGCGTCGGCGAGCCGGTCGAGGTGCGCCCGCTCGTGGTCGCCGAGCAGCAGGGCCCGGGCGATCGCGTCCAGCACCTCGGCCGACGCCCCCCGGGACAGCCCCTGTTCCAGCCGGGTGTAGTACGAGACGCTGACGCCCGCCAGCTGCGCCACCTCCTCCCGCCGCAGCCCGGCCACCCGCCTGCGCGGTCCGAGCTCGCGCAGGCCGACGTCGGCGGGCCGCAGCCGCGTCCGGCGGGCCCGGAGGAAGTCACCGAGGGGTCCTGGTCCGTTCATCCCCCCAGTATTCGGCGGGCGGCCCAGCCCCAGCCACACCCTGCGAGGGGTAGGAAAGGGCGGGTCTGGCCCCCGCCGGCCGGAACGCCGAGGCTCGGTTCGAGTCGGCCGCCCGCCCCGGGGCGGCCCAGGACCGGAGGACGGACCCGTGCACCACCACCCGGAACAACGCCATCCAGAACAGCGCCACCCGGAACAGCTCATCCTCGGCGACGTCACCGTCACCCGGGTCAAGGAGTTCTACGGCCCGGTCGGGCTGACCCCCGGGGAGTTCTTCCCGGACAGCCCCGACGGCGCGTGGCAGCACCACCGGGACTGGCTGGCCCCCGACTTCTGGGACCCGGCGACCGACCAGTGCCGCTCGGCCGTCCAGACCTGGCTGCTGCGCAGCGGGGGCCGCACCATCCTGGTCGACACCGGGGTGGGCAACCACAAGGAGCGGCCGCACGCTCCGGTGTGGCACCGGCTGGAGACGGACTTCCTGGCCGGCCTGGCCGCCGCCGGAGTGCGGCCCGAGGACGTCGACCTGGTGGTCAACACCCATCTGCACGTCGACCACGTGGGCTGGAACACCCGCCTCGACGGCGGGAGTTGGGTCCCGACGTTCCCCAACGCCCGCTATCTGATGCCGCGCCGCGACTTCGAGTTCTGGGACCCGGCCAACGGCCACCGCAGTGTGCTCGGCGAGGGGAACGGGAACGTCTTCGAGGACAGCGTCGCGCCGGTCCACCGGGCCGGACTGGTGGACCTGTGGGACGGCGGCCACCGGATCGACCGCGACCTGCGGCTGGACCTGGCGCCCGGGCACACCCCCGGAACGTCCGTACTCACCCTGGACTCCGGCGGCGAACGGGCCCTGTTCGTCGGGGACATCCTGCACACCGCCCTCCAGATCGCCGAACCGGACGTCAACTCCCGCTTCTGCGAGGACCCGGAGCGGTCCCGCGCCACCCGGCGCCGGCTGCTCGGCGAGGCCGCCGACCGGCACGCGCTGCTCTTCCCGGCGCACTTCGGCGGCAGCGGCGCGGTCCGGGTCGAGCGCCGGGGAGCGGGCTTCGCGGTCAAGGACTGGGCGGGCCTCCCGCGCATCGCCTGACCCCATTCGACCACCAGAGAGGAACCAAGTCCCATGTCCCGACCGTCAGACCCGCGACCGTCAGACCCGCTCGTCACGACCCCGGCCGGAGCCGTCCGCGGCGCCCGTGTCCCAGCCGGCGAGCGCTACCGCGCCGTCCCCTACGCGGCGGCCCCCACCGGCGCCGGCCGCTTCGCCCCGCCCGCACCGCACCCCGGCTGGTCCGGCGTCCGCGACGCCACCCGGCCCTCACCCACCGCCCCGCAGCCGCCCCGCGTCTTCGACGGGCTCGACGTGAGCCCCTACTTCGGGCCGGGCTGGGTGCCCGGCGCGGAGTACCTCACCGTCGACGTCCACACGCCCGCCGCCGACGGCGGACGCCGCCCGGTGATGGTCTTCGTGCACGGCGGCGGCTTCATCACCGGCTCCAACCGGGCCGCCCTGTACGACGGTTCGGCCTTCGCCCGGGACGGCGTCGTCCTGGTGACGGTCAACTACCGCCTCGGCATCCCCGGCTTCCTCGACCTGCCGGGCGCCCCGCCCAACCGGGGCGTGCTGGACGTGCTCGCCGCGCTGCGCTGGGTGCGCGACACGATCGCGGCCTTCGGCGGCGACCCCGGCAATGTCACCGTCTTCGGGGAGTCCGCGGGCGCCACCCTCACCTGCGCGCTGCTGGCGCTGCCGGAGGCCCGGGGACTGTTCCGGCGGGCGATCGTCCAGAGCGGCAGCGGCACCGGCGCGTTCACCCCGGAGCAGGCCGGGCGGGTCACCGCCGCCGCGGCCGCCCTCCTGGGGGTGGAACCGTCCGCCGAGGCCTTCGCCGCCGTCCCGGACGAGCGGCTGGTGGCCGTCCTGCCCGCCCTCGTCGGCCTGGACCTGCGCACCGACACCGCCGTGGACCCGCTGGCCGGACTCAGCCCGCTCGGCCCGGTGCTGCCCGTCCAGCCCGCCGACGCGCTGGCGGCCGGCCCGGCCCGGGACGTCGACCTGCTGATCGGCACCAACGCGGAGGAGGCCAACCTCTACCTGGTGCCGGAGGGAGCCTTGGAGTCCACCACCGACGCCGAACTGGAGGCCGCCGCCGCCCGCCTGCTGGCGGACCCCGACACCGTCCTCACCGCCCTCCGCACGGCCCGGCCGCACGCCACCCCGGGCGAACTGCGCTCCGCCGTGCTCGCCCATGCCCTGTTCGAGGCCGGCACGGAGCGCATCGCCCGGGCCCACGCCGCGATCACGGGCGGCGGCCGCACCCACCGCTACACCTTCGGCCACCGCTCCACGGCCCTGGACGGCCGGCTCGGTGCCGCCCACACCATCGAGCTGCCCTTCGTCTTCGACCTGGCCGACGAGCCCTGGCTGCACGGCCCCGAAGGCCTGCTCGGGCCCGACCCCGCCCCGGCCGGGTTGGCCGCCCGGGTGCACGGCGCCTGGACCGCCTTCGCCCGCACCGGCGACCCGGGCTGGCCGCCCTACGACCCCGACCACCCGGCGGCGGAGGCCCTCGGCGGCTGACCGCCGCTGCTGGTTCAGTCCTACCCTGGAGGGCATGGACGCGCTCGGGATGCCCTCCGCCGACCCGGTGGCCGATACGGCCGGGCTGGCGGTGCTGGTGCGGCGGCTGGCCGGGCGCGGGGTGGTGGTGCTCAGCGGGGCGGGGCTGTCCACGGAGTCGGGGATTCCGGACTACCGCGGCGAGACCGGCAGCCGGCGGCGCGCGGCGCCGATGACGTACCAGGAGTTCACCGGGAGTGCGGCGGCCCGGCAGCGGTACTGGGCCCGCAGTCACGTCGGCTGGCACTCGATCGCGGGGGCCGAGCCGAACGCCGGGCACCGGGCGGTGGAGCAGCTGCGCCGGTCCGGGCACGTCGCGGCGGTGATCACCCAGAACGTGGACGGCCTGCACCGCGCGGCCGGCACCCGCACCGCCGTGGAGCTGCACGGCGGGCTGCACCGGGTGGTGTGCCTGGCCTGCCGCCGGACCAGCCCGCGGATGGAGCTGGACCGGCGGCTGGAGGAGCTGAACGGCGGCTTCCGGGACGGCCCGGCGCCGGTCAACCCGGACGGCGACGCCGAGTTGACCCAACCGCTGGTGGACGGCTTCCGGGTCGCGGACTGTGCCGCCTGCGGGGGAGTGCTCAAGCCGGACGTGGTGTTCTTCGGCGAGAGCGTGCCCAGGCCGAGGGTCCAGCGCTGCTTCGAACTCGTCGACGCGGCCCAGGCGTTGGTGGTGCTGGGCTCCTCGCTGACGGTGATGTCGGGGCTGCGCTTCGTGCGCCGGGCCGCCCGCGCGGGCACCCCGGTGGTGATCGTCAACCAGGGCGCGACCCGCGGGGACGAGCTGGCCGAGGCCCGGATCGGCCTGCCGCTGGGGGCGGTGCTCACCGAGGCGGCCCGGCGGGTCAGGGCCGGCGCCGGCCCGGCGAACCTCAGGGCCTGACGGCGAGGGTGTGCAGAGCGGCCGTGAGGGCGGCGGTGAAACGGTCCCGGGTGGCCTCGTCGACCAGGTCGAGGGAGAGGTACGGGTTGAGGTCCTCCAGCTCGACCAGGAGGAGGTCGCCCTCGGGGGTGCGGCAGGCGTCGACCCGCTGGATGCCGTGCTCGACGGTGTTCCAGGCGATGAAGCGCCGGGCGAACTCCAGGTCGACGGCGCTGGGTTCGTACGCTTCGAGGTGCCAGCGCCGCTCGGGGTCGGGGGCGTGCAGGGCGTACTGGAAGGCGTCGTCCACGAAGTAGAACGAGACCTCGTAGCGGAACGGGATCAGCGGCTGGACCAGCACGTCCTCCTGGAACGGGACGGTGTCGAGCTGCTCGCGGGGGAGGATCCGCAGGCCGATGGAGTCGGCGCCGAGCTTGGGCTTGACGACGTACTCGGGCACCACGGGCAGCCGGTCGAGGTCGGCGGCCCGGTCGACGGTGGGGATGACGGGGTACCCGGCGGCGGTGAGGTCGAGCAGGTACTGCTTGCCCGCCATGTCGGCGCGACCGGTCAGCTGGGTGTAGACCCGGGTGCCGCGCTCCAGCGCCTTCCGGCGGAAGTCCTCGTACGCGCCCGGGTGGTTGAGCACCGGGCCGCTGTTGCGGACGAGCACCACGTCGAAGGAGTCCATCAGCCGGGCGGCGTCCAGCGGGTGGCAGAGGGCGAGGTCGAAGTCCTCGCGCAGCCGGGTGGAGAGCCGGATGTCCTCGTCGCAGTAGCGGCGGCCCCGGGCCTGGTAGCCGAGGTCGGTGACGAGGAGCACGCGGGGCTTGGCGGTGGTCATGGCTCTCCTGAAGATCATCTGATCCGTTCAGCCTAACGCGCCGGGCCCCGAGCGGTCGCTGCTACGGCGGGGCGCCCGGCCCCGGCCCCGGCCCCGGCCCCGGCCCCGGCCCCGGCCCCGGGGCGCGCGGGGGGGGGCGGGCGGG
>NZ_JBEOSV010000038.1:0-87221 GCF_040303245.1 Kitasatospora sp. NPDC096077
CCCGGTCGGCCGAGGACGGCCGACCGACGACGGGCGGTGCAGGCCGCTGGAGGCGGTGCCCGGACGGGCGTCGCCGGAGTCCGGCCGGAACGGGCCGGTGGGTGTGAGGGGTGGTGGGACGGGTGGTTCAGGAGAGGTCGGAACGGACCCGCGGACGGCTGGTGGAGGCGGGGGCGACGCTGTTCGACCGCTGCGGGTACGCCGGGGCCACACTCGGCGAGATCGCCGGGGCCGCCGGGGTGACGAAGGGGGCGCTCTACTTCCACTTCGCCTCCAAGGAGGAGCTGGCCAGAGCCGTGTTCGAGCAGGCCGAGACATCCCTGCGCACCGCCTGCGCCGCCCTGCGCTCCGTGGACTCACCGCTCCAGGCCCTGATCGACGCCGGCTACTGGCTGGTCGACGCCCTGGGCTCGGACGCGGTGATCCGGGCGGCCTTCCGGCTCGGACGTGACGGCGCCGAGTGGCCGGAGGAGCCCCGCCCGGCGGCGCCCGCCGGGACCTTCGCGGGGATGCGGGGCTTCCACGGCGTCTGGGCCGGAGTCGTCCGCGACCTGCTGTCCGGTGCCCGCCGGGCGGGTGAACTGCGCGACCGCTCGGGCGGATTGGGCCCGGAGACGCTGGTGGTGACGGCGGCCTGCGGCCTGGAGGTGGTCTTCGCCGACGGCTGCCCCAGCGAGGAGCGCGCCCGCCGGGTGGGCGCGCTGTGGGACTGGCTGCTGCCCTGCCTCGTCCCACCGGGCAGCTCGGTCGGCTACCGCACCCGTCCGGCCGCGCCCCGGACCGTCTGACGCCGCCCGGCCCGCGCGGTAAGTCCGGCCCGCCTGTCGCCGCCCGGCCCGCGCGGTACGCCGCCGCCCGGCCCGCCTGTCGCCGTACGGCCGGACCGGCGAGGAGGTGGGCGGTGGGCGGGTCACAGCAGGTCGAATGTCAGTGCGGCTCGCCATGATGGCGGTATGAAGGACGCAGCCACCACGGCCACCCCTGCCGCTCCCGCCTCCCCGGAGGCCTACGCCGACGCCGTCGCCACCGCCGTACGGGCCGCAGCGGCCTACTACGGCGACGGGTCCACCCCGCTCGGGGACGACGAGTACGACGCCCTGGTCCGGCTGATCGAGGCCTATGAGCGCGCGCACCCCGACCGGGTGCTGCCCGAGTCGCCCACCGGCAAGGTGGCCGGCGGCGCGGTGGTCGGCGACGTCCCGCACAGCACGCCGATGCTCTCGCTCGACAACGTGTTCTCGGCCGAGGAGCTGGAGTCCTGGGCCGCCGGACTGGAGCGCAGACTCGGCCGGCCGGTCGCCGCCTGGTGCGTCGAGCCCAAGCTGGACGGCCTGGCCGTCGCCGCCCGCTACCGCGAGGGCCGCCTGTACCAGGTGCTCACCCGGGGCGACGGCCTGGCCGGGGAGGACATCACCCATGCGGCGGACGCCGTGCTCGGTCTGCCCGCCCGGCTCGGCGAGCCGCTGGACGTCGAACTGCGCGGCGAGGTGCTGCTCACCCACGAGCAGTTCGAACAGGCCAACGCCGTGCGCACCGCCCACGGCGCCACCCCGTTCGCCCACCCGCGCAGCGGCGCCGCCGGCACCCTGCGCGCCAAGGACCGCCCGTACCGGGTCGAGCTCACCTTCTTCGGCTACGACGCCCACGGCCTGCCCGGCCTCGACCATGCCGCGCTGCTCGACCGGCTCGCCGAGCTGGGCGCCAACACCGCCGCCAGCACCCAGGCCGCGCCCCGGCGCTGTGCCACGCTCGCCGAGGCCGAGCAGCGGATCGAGGAGATCGCCGCCCTGCGTGCCGCGCTGCCCTTCGGGATCGACGGCGTCGTGGTCAAGGCCGACGCGGTGGCCGACCAGGCGGAGGCGGGCTCCGGTTCCCGGGCACCGCGCTGGGCGGTGGCCCGCAAGCTGCAGGCCCAGCACAAGGTCACCCGGCTGCTCGGGGTGGAGTGGAACGTCGGCCGCACCGGGATCATCGCGCCCCGCGCGGTGCTCGACCCGGTGGTGATCGACGGCGTCACCGTCACCTACGCGACGCTGCACAACCCCGCCGACATCGAGCGCCGCGGGCTGATGATCGGCGACCAGGTGTTCGTCTACCGCGCCGGTGACGTCATCCCCCGGGTGGAGGCGCCGTTGGTCGACGAGCGCACCGGCGCCGAGCAGCCGATCGCCTTCCCCGAGGTCTGCCCGCGCTGCGGCGACGCCATCGACCGCAGCGAGCAGCGCTGGCGCTGCGTGCGCGGCCGGGGCTGCCAGGCCGTCGCCTCGGTGATCTACGCGGCCGGGCGCGACCAGCTCGACATCGAGGGCCTCGGCGGCACCCGGGCCGTCCAGCTGGTCGAGTCCGGGCTGGTCGCCGACCTCGCCGACCTCTTCACCCTGACCAAGGAACAACTGCTCACCCTGGAGCGGATGGGCGAGACCAGCGCCGACAACCTGCTCGCCGCGCTGGAGACCGCCCGGACCCGACCGTTGAACCGGGTGTTCTGCGCGCTCGGCATCCGCGGCACCGGGCGGACGATGTCGCGCCGGATCGCCGCACACTTCGGCAGCATGGCCGCGATCAGGGCCGCCGACGCCGAGGCACTGGCGGGCGTGGACGGCATCGGGGCGGAGAAGGCGGCCGTGATCGTGGCCGAACTGGCCGAGGTGGCCGGGCTGTTGGACCGGTTGACGGAGCAGGGGGTGGGGACCCAGGTGTCCGCGCCGGTCCTCCCGGCGGCGGCAACGGGCCCTGCCGGTACGGCGGAAGAGGGCACGGCGGGCGCGGGCACGAGTACGGCGGGTGCGGTCGTGGCGGCCGGTCCGCTGGCGGGGCAGAGCGTCGTGGTGACCGGCAGCATGACCGGCGCCCTGGCCGAGCTCTCCCGCAACGCGATGAACGAACTGATCGAACGCGCGGGCGGAAAGGCCTCCTCCTCGGTGTCCAAGCGCACCACCCTGCTGGTCGCGGGGGAGAAGGCCGGCTCCAAGCGCGCCAAGGCGGAGGAGCTCGGGGTGCCGGTCACCACCCCGGAGGAGTTCGCCGCACTGGTGGCCGACTTCCTCGGCTGAACCGCCCGTCGGGCCGATGGGCCGGGGCGCGGTGAGCCGAACTGCCGCGGTGCGGTAGGGTGACCGACGCCGAACACGACCGCGATCCAGGAGGTGAGTCCCATTACCGGTACGTCCGAGCGGGTGCTCCCGGAGCGCGGCCGTGCGGGCGCACCGCGCGGATAGCGCGGGCGCGCCGACGCGGCGTCGACCCTGGCGGGAGCCCTGACGGAGTCCTCCGTTCTCCTCCCGTCCTGCCCTAGGGGTCCCCTTGCCGGTCTTCACCTCCGACGCCCTCCGTTCCTCCGTCGTCTCCCGACTGCGCGCCGCCGGTTGCGTGTTCGCCGAGGAGGAGGCACGGATCCTGCTCACCGCCGCCGGCACACCCGCCGAGCTGGCCGCCATGGTCCTGGCCCGCGCCGCTGGCCGACCGCTCGAACACGTCGTCGGCTGGGCCGAGTTCGCCGGACTGCGGATCGCCGTCGACCCCGGCGTGTTCGTCCCGCGCCGGCGCAGCGAGTTCCTGGCCGCCGAGGCCGCCCGAATCGCCCGGCCCGGCGCCGTGGTGGTCGACCTGTGCTGCGGCAGCGGCGCCCTCGGTGCCGCCGTCGCGGCCGGGGCCGGGCACCCGGTCGATCTGTACGCCGCCGACCTGGACCCGGCGGCCGTCCGCTGCGCCCGCCGCAACCTGGCCGGGACGGCTGCCCGGGTCTTCGAGGGCGACCTGTTCGCCGCCCTGCCCGAGGAACTGCGCGGACGGGTCGAGGTGTTGATCGCCAACGTCCCGTACGTGCCGAGCGGTGACATCGAACTGCTGCCGCCCGAGGCCCGGTTGCACGAGGCGCGGCCCGCGCTGGACGGCGGGGCGGACGGCTTGGACGTGCTGCGTCGGGTGACCGCGGCGGCGCCGGGATGGCTGGCGGCGGGCGGCGCGCTGCTGTTCGAGACCAGCGAGCGGCAGGCGGCGGACGCGCTGGCGGTGGCGCGGGCGGCGGGTCTGGCGGCGGAGGTCCGCCGGGAGGAGGAGCTGGACGCCACAGTGGTGACGGCCAGGCAGAGTTGACGATTATTCAGATCGTTGTTCAGATCAACGGCCCCGGGTTGGACCGTCCCGGCCACCGCTCCCCTGCGTCGGTGGCCGGGACAGCCGGTCAGATCCGGGCGCCGTACACGTGGTCGACCGGAATGGTGAGCAGCACCCGACGGTCGGCGACCATCGCCGCGCGGTACTCCGCCCAGTCGGGGTGCTCCCCGGCGGCCCGCCGGTAGTAGTCCACCAGCGCCTCCACCTCCGGCCCGTCCGGGTCGGTGCCGGGGCCGGTGAGGGTGGCGATGCCCTCGGCGACGGCCCAGGAGCGGCCCTCCGGCCCGGTCACCTCCAGGCTGACCCGCGGGTCGCGGCGCAGGTTCGCGGTCTTCGCCAGCCCCTCCCGGGTGGAGACGAGGACGGCGTTCGCCGCGCGGTCGTAGAAGGGCAGGACGGGGGAGAGCTGGGGCCGCCCGTCCGCCTTGATGGTGGCCAGGATGCCGAGGCGGCTCTGCGCGAGCAGCGCGTACGGGTCGTGAGCAGTGGCGGTCATGGGGGCCATCATCGGACCTCACACCGGTGTGAAGGTCAAGGCCCGGCAGGCGTGTTGCGGGGGCGTTCGCACCGGAGAGTGGGGATCTGCGGAATCGCCGGTGGCGACGGCCGGTCGGGGTCTAGGGTCGGGAGGCGACGGGGCGTGACGAAACGTCGACGAACCGTCACCGAGAGCCGGTCCGGGCGCCGACCCGGGCGCGTGCTGATCCGAACCGAGGGAGCACCCACGATGGCTGCCGAGTACCGGCCCAGGGAACTGCTTGAGTTCTCCGACGACCTGCACCACGACGACGTGACCCCGCTGCAGGAGTTCCTCGCCGCCCGCATCGGCGAGATCGTCGAGGCGCAACCCGAGGGCAGCGCCACCCGCTTCGCGGCCGAACGCCTCGCCGACCTCACCCTCCACGACTGCATCCACCTGTCCGACATGCTCGGCGGCTGGGGGGAGGTGGTGGTCGCGGGCCGGGTGGACGTGCCCGGCGGGATCCAGCGGCTGCGCCAGGACGTGATGCTGTGGTGGCAGCGGCTGTGCGAGACCGCCGACGGTTTCCGCGACCACCCCGACCACAACCCCCGGTGGCGGGCGCTGCGGTTCGTGAACCTCGCCCACGCCGAGCTGATGGCGAGTCTGACCGACACGGCGGGCGGCGTGTACGGGGACGGTGCGCACCCCTGAGTTCCGCCCGCCGTGTCCGTCCGGGACCCGTCGGGGGGACGTCCTGCGGTGGTCAGTCGGCCTTCACGGCGGGCAGGGCCGCGGCGAGCGCGTCGGCCGTCCGTCGGACGTCCGCCGCCGTGGTGCGCCAGTTGCTGAACGCCGCGCGCAGGGCGGGCAGTCCGGCGTAGCGGGTCGGGGTGAGGAAGGCCTGGTCCGAGATCCGGTCGGCGAGGGCGGCGAGGCGCTCGGGCGTGGGGTCCTCGGCGAGGGTGAAGCAGACGACGTTGAGGCGGACCGGGGCGAGCAGCCGCAGTCCGTCGGTCGCGTCGATCGCCGCGCCCAGCGCCTCGGCGCCGGCCACGCAGCGCTCGACGATCTCGCGGTGGCCGGCCCGGCCGTAGGCGCGCAGGGTGAACCAGGCGGCCAGGGCGCGCAGGCGGTGCGAGTTCTCCGGGGTGAGGTGCACCAGGTCGGGGTGGTCGCCGATCGGGCCGAGATAGGCGGCGGCGTTCTGGAAGACCCGGGCCTGGAGGTCGCGGCGGCGGGTGAACTGCACGGCGCTGTCGTACGGGACGTTGAGCCACTTGTGCAGGTCCACGCAGACCGAGTCGGCGAGGTCCAGCCCGGCCACCAGCCCGGCGTGGAGCGGGGACAGCGCGGCGAACGCGCCGAAGGCGGCGTCCACGTGCAGCCAGCAGCCGTACCGGTCCCGGAGTTCGGCGATCGCCCGCAGGTCGTCGAAGTCGACGGTGTTCACGGTGCCCGCGTTGGCGACCACGATGCACGGGCCGTCGGCCTCGGCGAGCGCCCGTTCCAGCGCGGCCAGGTCCACGGCCTCCCGACCGGGGAGGGTGGGGACGGTGGTCAGCGCGGTGCGGCCGAGGCCCAGGACGGACAGCGCCTTGGCGATGCTGGAGTGCGCGCTGCCGGACAGCACCCGCACCCGGCCGAGCGCCGCGACCCCGTCCTCGGCCACGTCCACCCCGAGCCGCTCGCCCAGCCACTCCCGGGCGATCGCCAGGCCGACGGTGTTGGACATGGTGGCGCCGCTGACGAAGGTGCCGCTGTGCGCGACGGAGAGGCCGAACAGCTCGCGCAGCCAGTCGACCGTCTCCCGCTCCAGGTGCTGACCGGTCGGGTCGAGCGAGGAGTTGGAGTTCTGGTCGGCGGTGGCGGTGAGCCAGTCGCCCACCAGCGCGGCCGGGGTCGCCCCGCCGGTCACGAACCCGAAGTAGCGCGGCCCGGCACTGGCGGACAGCCTCGGCTCCCAGCGTTCGCCGAACTCCGCCAGGGCCGCCCGCAGCCCGCCGCCGTCCTCGGGCAGCGGCGCGGGGGCCGTCGGCGCTGGGGTCGTCGGCGCGGCGGATGTCGGTGCGGCGGTCGTCGGGCTCTTGCTCTGCGGCGGGATCACCGGCCGCTCGTCCAGCCCGCCGAGGAAGCCGACGGCCCGCTGCCGGGCCTCCTCCAGCAGGGCGGGCAACTGGTCGAGGTCGGCGGCGAGTTCGGGGTGCATGGGGGGTTCTCCGTTGATCGGTTGTCAGGCCGACGGTAGGGGAGGACGGAGAGCGCGTCGCGGGCCAATCCGCCACCGGTGGCCTGGGCGGTGATGCGGGTCACGCCCCCCCCGGGCGGTTCAGGCGGTGGCCGGGTTCCTGCGGTCGGCGTCGGTGGTTCCGGCCTCCCCGGCGGTGGTGGTGGCCGGCGGGGCGGGCGGGGCCGGGATCGCCGCGGCGACGGCGGCCGCGATCAGGGCCACCCCGCAGCCGATCACCAGGCCGGTCCGGAAGCCGCTCTCCGAGGGGAGGGTGTGGCCGCCCAGGGTGGTGGTCAGCTGGGACAGCACCACGCCGACCACGGCCGCGGAGGTCGAGGTGCCCAGCGAGCGCATCAGGGTGTTGACGCTGTTGGCGGAGGCCGTCTCGGACAGTGGCACCGCGCTCATGATCAGCGCGGGCATCGCGCCGTAGGCCAGCCCCACGCCGCCGTTGGAGACGACGGTGGCGACCAGTACGCCCCAGGTGGAGCCCATCAGCGGCAGTGCGAGCCCGTAGCCGGCGGCGATCGCCAGGGCACCGGCGATCAGGGTGACCTTGGGGCCGCGCGCGGCGGACAGGCGTCCGCCCAGCGGCGAGACGACCATCATCATCAGACCGCCCGGGGCCATCCACAGGCCCATGGCCAGCATCGACTGCCCCAGCCCGTAGCCGGTGGCCTTCGGCAGTTGCAGCAGTTGGGGCACGATCAGCGCCTGGGCGTACATGCCGAAGCCGACCAGGACGGACGCCGCGTTGGTGAGCAGCACCCGTGGGCGGGCGGTCACCCGCAGGTCCACCAACGGGGCGGCGACGCGCAGTTCCCAGCGGCCCCAGAGCAGCAGGACGGCCGCGGCGGCGGTGAACAGGCCCAGGGTGCGGGTGCTGCCCCAGCCCCAGTCGGCGCCCTTGGAGACGGGCAGTAGCAGGCAGACCAGGCCGACGCTGAGGCCGGCCGCGCCGACGAAGTCGAAGCGCCGGGCGGCGCCGGCCGGCCGGGTGGTGGCCGGGGTGTCGGCGGGGACGACGGTGCGGATCATCCCGATGATGACGACGGTCAGCACGGCGGTGCCCCAGAACAGGGCGCGCCAGCTGGCGTAGTCGGCGACGGCGGCGGCGATCGGCAGGCCGAGTCCGCCGCCGATCCCCATCGAGGCGCTGACCAGCGCGATCGCCGAGCCCAGCCGCTCCGGCGGCAGGACGTCCCGGAGCAGGCTGATGCCGAGCGGCACCAGTCCCATGCCCATGCCCTGCAGCGCCCGGCCGGCGATCATCGGCAGCGCGGAGGAGGACAGCGCGCACAGCACCGAGCCGACCAGCAGCGGGACGCAGGAGGCGATCAGCATGGTGCGCTTGCCCAGCAGGTCGCCCAGGCGTCCGCTGATCGGGACGAACACGGCGGCGGAGAGCAGGGTCGCGGTGATGACCCAGGAGGCGTTGGAGGCGGTGGTGTGCAGGAGTTGGGGCAGTTCGCTGATCAGGGGGGTGACCAGGGTCTGCATGATCGCGGCGACGGTGCCGGTGAAGGCGAGGGTGGCGACGATCGGACCGGTGCGGAGGGTGGGGGCTGGACCGCTGATGGCGGGCCTCCTGGGGTTCGGGGCGCTTGGCGTGGCGGAGGTGGATGTGCCTCATGCATGGAATGTGCATCATGCACATCGCTGCTTCGTCGGCGAGCATACCGCTGTTGTGCATCGTGCACATCATGTGTGGGCTGCACTGCTCTGGCATACTGGGTGCGCACCGAGGAATCCGCAGGTCACGCGGCATCGAAGGGACTTCGACATGACCAGCCCCACGCACCAGGTCGCCCTCGAATTCCTGGTCTTCGGCCGTCACCGCGACTTCAGCCAGGTCGGCAACCGCCCCGAGGGCAGCCAGCTGGAGCGCAGCGCGTACATCCTGCTCAGCCGGGTCGAGGCCCAGGGGCCGATGTCCATCGGCCAGCTCAGCGACGCCTTCGGCCTGGACGTCTCCACCCTCAACCGGCAGACCGCCGCCCTCACCGGCGCCGGACTGCTGGAGCGCATCCCCGACCCCGACGGCGGGATGGCCCGCAAGTTCCGCCTCACCGAGGAGGGGCGGCGCCGCCTGGGCGAGGAGCGCGCCGCCCACGTCCGCGCCCTCGACCTGGTGATGGCCGACTGGTCGGAGGCGGACGTCCTCGGCTTCGCCGACTACCTGCGCCGCTTCAACACCAGCATCGAGGGCATCGACGGGCGCCCCTGGCCGCGCCCGTAGGGAGGCTGGGAAGCGCCCTGGCGGCGGGGGAGTTCGGCCCGGCGTACGGCCCGGGAGGCGAGGGCGTAGAGCGCGCCGAGGCAGGAGAGCGTGCCGCAGCCGAGGAAGACCGGGGCGGCGCCCCAGGTGCCGATGGCGGCGCCGACCACCGGGTAGCTGAGCGGGGCGAGGCCCACCATGGTGAGCATCATGACCGAGGTGACCCGGCCGAGGTAGCCGGGGTCGGCGGTGGTCTGGAGGAGGGCGCCGTTCAGGCTGCCGAAGACGCCCGCGCTCAGGCCGACCAGCGCGGCCAGCAGGGCGGCCGCCCCCAGGGCGGGGACCAGGCCCAGGACGGCCGCGCCGACGCTGCCGAGCAGCAGGGTGAGGACCATGGTCAGGCCGGCCCGGGGCAGCCAGCCGGCGACGGCGAGCAGGGCGGCGCTGGCGGCGGCGCCCGCGCCGAAGCAGGCGACGATCAGGCCGTAGCCGGACGGGCCCCAGCCGCGCTCGGCGTTGAGCAGCACCATGCCGACGTTGAGGGTGCCGACCAGTCCGAGTTCGCAGACCGCACCGGCGAGGACCAGCGGGCCGAGCAGGGGGTGACGGCGGATGTAGCGCAGGCCGTCGAGCAGGTCGGTGCGGGCGGTGGCCCGTTCGACGGCCTCGGACGGGTGGTCGAGGGGTGCGATCCGGATCGACAGGAGGAGCGGGAGGGAGAGGGCGAACAGGGCGCCCGCGACGGTGAAGGCGACGGCCGGTCCGCCGAGGCCCATGGCCAGGCCGCCGATCGGCGGGCCGGCGATCTGGCTGAGGCGCATCGCGAGCGAGCGCAGCCCGGTGACCCGGGCCAGCTGGTCGGGGCCGGTGATCCGGGGCGGGAGGGCGCCCACGGCGGGCACGAACAGGGCGTCCACGGCACCGAAGACCAGGGCGACCGCGACCAGCAGCCACAGCGCGGGCGCGGTCAGGGCGATGACGGCGGCGACGGCGAGGATCAGCAGGCAGCGCAGGGCGTCGCTGCCGAGGATCACCCGGCGCGGATCGAAGCGGTCGGCGACCACCCCGCCGCCGAGCATCAGCACCGCCCGGGGCAGCGCGCCCGCGGCCATCACCAGGCCGACCTCGGTGGGGCCGGCGGCGCGCTGGGCGGACCAGCCGAGGGCCACGAAGTAGACGCTGTCGCCGACCAGCGAGGCGGTGTAGGCGGCGAGCCAGCGCAGGACGTTGGCGTCGCGGTGGGCGGCGGGGCGCAGGGCGGGGGCGGGGGGCGTCTCGACGGTGGCCATGCGGGAACTCCGGCGGGTCGGCGGTGACTTGGCGGCTGGCTGGCTGGCTGGTGTCTCGGCGGCTCAGGGGTTTCAGGGGCGGAACGGGAAGCCGTACAGGTGGACGGACACGTGCTCGCGCCGCTCGGTGTCGCCGGCCGTCCGCGCCGCCTTGCCGCGTTCCCGCCAGCGGCGGCTGACGGCCTGCAACTCCTCGCCCAGTTCGGCGAGTTCGGCGGGGGTGAGGTCGAGCAGCCACTCGGAGGTGAACGCGGCGTCGGTCCACTCCGCGCCCCAGGCGGCGCTCTGGTCCAGGTAGGTGCGGTACTGGGTGGTGCGGCTGTCGACCAGGCCGCGGGTGACCGCGCCGACGGCGGCCGCGCCCTCGGGCGTACCGGCGAGGTCCGACTCCCGGAAGCCCCAGCCCTCCTCCGAGGCGACCTGCCACCAGCGCTCCCGCCCGTCGGCGCTCTGCGCGGCGGCCTCGGTGACGAAGCCGTGCTCGGAGAGCTTGCGCAGGTGGTAGCTGACCAGGGACGGCGCCTGGTCGACCTGCTCGGCGAGCTGGGAGGCGGTGGCGGTGCCGGCGGCGTAGAGCAGGCGGTAGAGCTGCATGCGGAGCGGGTTGGTGAAGGCCTTCAGGCGGGAGAGGTCGGTGATCCGCTCGTCCGGATGGGGGCGTTGGAGGTGCTGGGGGTCCTGGGGCATGCCTCCACGGTAGATCCGAAGGAAAAGTTGCGCAATGAAAACTGCGCAATAAAACTTTCGGATCTACTCGCGAGTCTCAGAGGGTCGGGACGGCGCCGCCGTCGACGTGGGCGACCTGGACACCGGGCAGGCCGCGGGACCAGGCGTCGGCGACGGCGGTGAGCTGGGCGCGGGGGAGCGGGGCGGGGCCGAGGCCGATCGGAAAACGGGTGTGGCCGTCGCGGCCGCGGTAGGGCCGGGGCCAGGCGTGGAGGTGGGTGGCGCCGGCCGCTTCGAGTGCGGTGAGCAGGGTGCGGAGTCGGCCGCGCGCGGGGCCCTCGGACTGCGGGGCGGCGGTGACCACGGCCCAGGCGGCGTGGCGGCGGTGCAGCGGGGGTGGGGTGAGCAGGGCGGGCCAGGGGTCGGGGTCGGCGGTGCTGAGCTCCCAGGCGCGGTAGAGCTCCTCGGTGAGCAGGTCGCGGGTGTCCGGGCCGACCTGGGTGGTGCAGCTGCGGACCGGGGCGGAGGGGGTGAGGACGGTCAGCACGGCGGAGGGTTGCGGCGCGGTGAACTCGCCGCCGAGTGAGACGGGTCGGCGCCAGTCCCAGGAGGCCCAGGTCTCGGTGAAGCGCTGGAACAGGTCCTCGTCGGCGGTGTCCGGGGCGGCGTCCAGGACGGTCCGGGCGGCGAGAACCGACCAGGCCAGCGACGGCAGTTGACCGAACGGCGCGCCGTCCAGTGCGCGCGCCCGCGACCAGGCCTTGACCTCGCGGGCCAGTCGGACGAAGGACCGGTGGCGCCCGCCGAGCGCCGACCGGATCGCCTCGGCATCCGTCACGGCGCTCAGCGCGACCGCCGCGGCCTCGCCCAACTCGGCGCGGCGGGCGACGGCTTGGGCGGGATCGAGGGCGCCGGTGAAGACCACGACCAGGTCGACGGTCAGCCCGTCCGCCTCCAGTCGCAGCCCCGGGACCCGGGCGCCGCGCACCTCGCGCAGCTGTCGGGCCTGCGGCAGGGCGGCGGCGACCCGGGCCAGCACCCCCGGCAGGTCGGTCGGTCCGGCCAGGGCCGCCACCAAGTCCACGTCACCGCCGTCCAGTTGGCAGCCCAGCCGACGGGATCCGACCTGGTGGACCACGCCCTCCGGCAGCGCCGCGGCGATCCGGTGGGCCAACTCGGCGGCCCGGGAGGTGCGTTCGGGGGACTCGGGGTGCAGCGACAGCACCGGCTGCTCCGGCAGCTCCCGCACCTCGCCCGTCCCGAGGGAGACCACGGCGCGCGGGCGCATCGGCTCGTCGCCCCGCCGGGACAGCACCACCAGCTCGCCCACCCGGGCGTCCATGCCGCTCAGCCGGGCCGCGCAGTCGGCGGCCACCCGCTGGGGGTCGGCGCTGCGTCCGAGGGTCAGGTGCGGGGTGTAGCCCTCGGCGCGGCCCCGGCACCGGGGGAAGCGGCGTTCCAGGGCGTGGTGCAGGGCTCCCCAGGGCTCGGGCCCGGCGGCGGCCGGGTCCAGCCAGACGGTCGCGTCCTCGCGGTGGCCGAAGGTGTGCACGCCCGCCAACCGGGCCGTGAACGGGGCCACTTCGGCGGCGGCCGCGCCGAGCAGCGGCAGGGCGCGGTCGAAGTCGGACTCCGGTACGAAGCCGAACAGCAGGTTGACGTGCGGGGGCCAGCGGTGCAGCTGCGGGTCGTACGCGGCGCGCAACCGCTGGACCGGCGGCCGGAGTTCCTCGGGCGGCAGCCAGGCGACGGCGGTGCGGACGGTGGGTGCGGCGTCGAGGGTCTCCGGGGAGTCGGCGCCGCCGAGGGTGAGGTCGACGGCCAGGCCGTAGTGGTCGGAGGGGTGGAGGCCGTCGTCGGTCGGCCGGTCGCCGAGCAGGGCGGCCCCGGTGGCGCGGGCCCGGTCGGCGCGGTACAGGACGCGGTCGATCCGGCCGGCCCGGCCGGTGAGCGAGGAGACGGCGGCGAGCGGGTTGACGGTCGGATCGAAGGTGGGGGTGCCGTCGGCCGGGCCGTACACCTCGGTCCAGGTGTCCCGCAGGCCGAGGGCGGCGGCGGGGCCGTCCGGGCCGGTACGGGTGTCGTTGAAGTCCCCGAGCAGCAGCAGTTCGCCCTCGACGCCGGCCAACGCCTCGGCCAGGACGGTGAGTTCGGCCTCTCGTCGGGCCGGTCCGTCGGGCGAGTGGTCGCTGCTCAGGTGGACGGCGGCGACGGTCAGCGGGGTGTCGCCGGCCTGGACGGTGACGGCGGCGACGGCCTTGTGCGGGCCCAGGACGTGCCGTCCGGCGGCCAGCACCGGGAGACGGCTGAGCAGCAGCAGTCCGTACTCGGGCACGTCGCGGCCGGTCGGGTCGGCGCCGAGGGTGTAGCCGTCGCGGACCCAGGGTTCCGCCAACAGCAGCTCGGCCAGGGCGGGTTCGACCTCCTGGAGGGCGATCACATCGGCGTCGGCGGCCGCCAACTCGGCGAGCAGCAGCGGACGGCGACGGGCGGTGGCGATCCGGTCGGAGTCGTAGCGGTCCCACAGGGTGTTCCAGGTGACCAGGCGCAGGGTGTCCGTGGTCGGCGCGTCGGCGGTGGCCCGGTGGGGCTGCCAGCCGCCGTCCGGCCGCCAGGCGTACGGGGTGGTGGCGGTGAAGAAGGGCGCGGGCAGGTGGCGCGGCTCGGTGCGGCGCCCGGCCTCGGTGGTGTCCAGGAGGTCCAGGCCGGTGCTGCGGTCCCACACCAGGACGCCGTCGGCCTCGACCCAGCGGACCCGGTGCCAGGGGACCTCGCCGGAGGCGGCGAAGGCCTCCAGCGGGACGCGCTTGGTGCGGTCGTCGCGCTGGCGCACGCCCAGGGTGAACCGGGCCGGGTCGAAGCGGGCGTCCCAGCGGACGCGCTGGCAGACCTGTTCGGTGGGGCGCATCAGTCCTCCTCGGAGTCGAGCGTGCCCGCGGTGTCCTCGACCGTGCCGGCCGGGCCGACGTACCAGGTGCGGTGCGCGTGGCCGGGGTAGGGCGGCTGGTAGCGGTGCAGTTGGGCGGTGAGCACCTCGGGCGGTACGGGGTGCGGGCGGACGGCGTTGCGCCGCAGCAGCTCCTCCTCGCCGACCAGCAGCACCACCTGGGTGAGCAGGGCGTCGCGGCGCCGGGCGGCGGCGTGGACCTGGGAGCGCTGCTCGCGGTTGAGCGAGGTGGCGTCCCAGATCACGGCGGTGGCCGCCGGAGCCGGTCCGGTCGGTGTGGCCGTTGCGGCCGTTGCGGCCGTTGCGGCCAGGGCGGTGTCCAGGCGGGCCAGGCCGGTGCGCAGTACCTCGGGGTTGTGGCGCTGGTCGGCGCGCGAGCCGAGGGCGGCGCGCAGGTCGTCCAGGCTGATCCGGGCGGCGACCCCGGGCAGCGCGGCGGCGAAGGTGCTCTTGCCGCTGCCGGACGGGCCGCAGAGGTGGACCAGGTGGGGGAACCGGCCGTCCCGCCAGCGCCAGGTGGCGGCGACCGCCTCCTCGACGGCGGTGAGGCGGCCGAGCGCGTACGCCTCACGGGCCTGCGCCCAGCAGCGGTCGGCGGCGAGGCGGTCGACCTCGGCGAGGGCCTCGCGCAGCCCGGTGCGCAGCCAGGCCAGCGGGTCGGGGGCGAGCAGTCCGGCGTCCTCGGCGTGCAGGGCGGACCAGGCGACCTGCTCGCGTTCGGCGGGTCCGGGGGCGGCGGTCGCGGCCACCGCGTGCAGCACGCCGAGGTCGGTGGCGCCGGTCAGCCGGACCAGCCCGGCGCGGCGCTCCTCGTCCGGGTAGGGCTGGTGCAGGCCGGGGTGGAGACCGACCAGGTCGGCGACCCGGCGGGCCAGCGGCAGGCCGAGCCGGCCGGCCAGCCGGGGGGCTAGCGACTGGCGGCGGGCGGTGCGCAGCGCGGTGGCGAGCAGGCCGGCCAGCCGGGCGTCGCCGGTCCGGCCGAGCTCGTCCAGTCGGGCCGAGACCTCCGCCAACTCATCGGGCTCGCAGGAGAGTTCTGCCACGTCCAGGCCCAGGGCCGCGGCCAGCTGCGGGAGTGCGGGCAGCCGGCCGGAACGGGCCTCCCAGAGCGGGGCATCGGGCCCGAGGCCGTTCGCCACCACGGCGGCGTGCATCCAGTGGGTGTCGGTGCGGACGTGGTGCGGGCGGACCCACTTGGCGACCCGCTCGCCGAACTCGGCCCGGGGGAAGCCCCGGACGGTCCGGACCACATAGCCCTCCTGCCGGTCCAGGTCCAACGTCAGGGCGCGCAGGGCCCGTTCGTCGTACCGGCCGCGCCACAGCACCCGGGGTGCCGGGACGCCCAGGCGGCGCAGGAAGCGGACGGTGGCGTCCCAGTCCAGGCAGTGGTCCCGGTCCGTCCAGACCGAGAAGCCGTAGAACCAGCTGTCCAGGTCGGTGTACGGGATGGAGTGCCGGGCGAACAGGTTCTCGCCGCAGATCCGCCAGCCGGCCGGGATCCGCGGGCCGATCCGGTGCTGCAGGCCCTTCACCCAGGCCCGGGAGGGATGGTGGGCGGAGTCCAGTGAGCGGGCGTGCAGGCCGTCGGCGTAGAGGGTGGTGTTCTCGCCGTCCAGCTTCTCGGTGACGACGACCTCCGCCCCGGCCAGGCCGGAGACGTCCCCGCTCCGTACGTCGTCCGCCGCCGCCCCCGGTGACCAGGGGAGATGCGGCGTCCGGGGGTAGTGCACACGCATGACCGACTCCCTGGTGTCCTTGATCCGGCGGACACTGTAGGAGCCGGTGCGCGGGGCGGGCCAGCGATTAACGGCGGCGGCGGAGCTTCGGGGGCTGCTCAGTCGATGCGGTGCTCCCGCCAGAAAGGTGCCAGGTCGACGGGGGTCGCGGCCTGGGCGGCGGCCTTGAACTCCTCGGTGGTGGAGACGCCGTACCAGTGGTCGCGGGCGTAGTCGTGCAGCAGGGTGGACATCGTCTCCGGGCCGATCAGGCGGCGCAGTTCGTGCAGGGCGCAGGAGCCGTGGTCGTAGATGACCGCCTCGTAGCGGTCGGGGTGGGCGTCCCAGTAGCGCATCGGGCCGGTGAGGCGTTCCTCCGGGGTCTTGAAGGGCGTGGCGGCGGTGCAGCCCTCCTTGGTGTTGCCGAGTTCGACGTCCATGGCGTACTCGGCGAAGGACTCGTCGAGCCAGGGCGCGCGGTACTGGTCGTCGCCGACGATGCCGTACCACCACTGGTGGGCCAGTTCGTGGATCACCGCGGAGGGCCGGACCCGGTCGAGGACGAAGGCCGGGTACTCCATGCCGCCGAACTCGAAGGCGTTGTCGATCACCGTGGCGAGGTCCCCGTACGGGTAGGCGCCGTAGTGGGCGGAGTGGGAGTCGATGGTCCGCAGGGAGAGGTCCAGCATCGCCCGGGCGTCCGCCGCGGTGACGTTGGCGGCCGAGTAGACGGCGATCCGCACGCCGTCGGCGGAGGTGCCCGCGATCCGGCTGAACGGCCCGGCGGCCCAGGCGAATTCGCGGACCTTCCGCGCGCCGATCCGGGTGATCGTGCGGCCCGGCTCGCCGGGGGTGTCGACGGCGGTGCCGGTGGCGGGGACCAGTACGTCGTCGGGGTGGTCGAGGGTCACGGCGAAGTCCGAGGAGAGGCCGAAGAAGGACTCGCCGAGCTCGGAGTACGGGTCCAGGTGCCAGCCCGTCCCGTCGTGGACGGCCAGGACCGGCAGGGCGTTGCCGATGTAGCTGAAGGCGCCGTCGCGGCCGAACCGGTCGATGCCGTCCGGGACGTCGACGGCGAGGTCGAACTCGACGGTGCCGGCGGCGCCCTGGGGCAGCGGGCGGGACAGCGGGACGCGCAGGGCGGTGCAGTCGACCTCCGCGGTGCCGTCCAGGCCGGTGACCCGGACGGACGGGGTGGTGCAGCCGCCGCGGAAGTTGTCCCAGAGCCGCAGGTACAGCTCCTGGAGGGGCTCGGGCGAGGTGTTGGTGAAGGTGATCCGCTCGTGGCCGCGCCAGTGCGCGCCGGTCGCGTCGCTGCTGAGCTCGACGGTGTAGGCGGGGGTGCCGGGGGTGCGGGTCGGGTCGGTGGGGGCGCGGCCCGGCGGGGCGGCGGCCACCGACAGGAGTGCGGCGAGGACGGCGAACAGGGGGAGAGGGCGTCGCACGCCGTGAACTCCTGTCGGTGGAAGGGGTGTTGAGGGGAGTTGAGGGAAGTTGAGGGGGCGGGTCGAATCGGGGTGGGCTGGGGCTAGCCGCGGTGGCGGGCCAGCACCCGCCGGACCGCCCGGTCGACGGCGGGCAGCGCGGTGGCGAGGTCGGTGTAGACCACCTCCTCCACCGTCGCCACCGTGTGCAGGCCCTGGACCAGGAAGGTGTACTCCCGGCCGCGTTCCAGCAGCAGCACGATCGGCTTGCCGAAGGCGCTGGCCCAGCCGATCTCGATGTGGGTGCCCGGCGAGGCCGGGGAGCCGGGCAGGGCGACGAACAGCTCGGCCTTGCGGATCTCGTCCTGGTCCAGTCCGGTGCACTGTTCGGGCCGCATCAGCTCGGCGCCCCAGGCCTCCCGGCGGTGGGCGTTGTGGACGGCGGTGCCCTGGGCCTCGAAGTGCTTGATCAGCAGGTCGAACGGCGCCCGGGCGTCGTCCGGCATCGCACCGGTGGCCGGGTCGAGCAGCTGGATGAACGGGCCCGCCAGGAAGAGGGATCGGGGCGCGGCGGCGGCGTGGTCGGATTCGGGCGTGCGGTCGGATTCGGGCGTGTGGTCGGGGCCGGGAACCCGGTCGGACTCGGGAGTGCGCTCGGTCATGGCGGTCAGTCCTTCAGGAAGCACTGGATGTAGGCGTCGCCGCTGGTGCCGTAGGTGTACTCGGTGGTGTCGTACGCGGTGTACTGGTGGCGCTCGACGCGGATCCGGCGGAAGTGCGGGGTGTACTGCCAGCGCAGCTCGGGCTTGGTGCTGAAGAAGGGGATGAACACGCCGCCCGGGCGCAGCACCCGGACCACCTCGGGCATGGTGCGGGCCCACAGCTCGGTGTCGGTCCACACCTCCATGTCCAGGGCGGGGTCGAAGAACATGCCGTCGATGCTCGCCGAGGGCAGTTCGAAGATCCGGCGGAAGAAGTCGCCGCGCTCGACGGCCAGGTTGGCGGGCAGCCGCGGGTGCTGGGCCCGGAACAACTCCTCCACCTCGTCGAAGAGTTCGAGCACGGTGTGGCTGCGGGTGGCGGGGTTCCCGGCGATCCGCAGGGCCGACAGGCCGAGACCGAGGCCGACCTCGTAGAAGTCCCGGCCGTACTCGCACAGCAGGTCGGCGCTGGCCCACATCAGATCGCGCTCCCAGGCCTGCATG
The DNA here is from genome assembly GCF_040303245.1 of Kitasatospora sp. NPDC096077. Classification (NCBI taxonomy): domain Bacteria; kingdom Bacillati; phylum Actinomycetota; class Actinomycetes; order Kitasatosporales; family Streptomycetaceae; genus Kitasatospora; species Kitasatospora sp. NPDC096077. Next base: position 18,271 of record NZ_JBEOSV010000038.1, read on the forward strand.
GCCTGTTCGCCGCCGATGCTGAGGGTCACCTCGCCGTCCTGCTCGACGAGCTTGATCTCGGGCTTGCCGCTGGTGTCGGTGCCGGTGGTGGGGGTGGTGGTCATGGCACTGTCCTCCGGTGGGGGGTCAACGGGGCAGGACGCCGAAGTGGCGCCGGGCCGTGGAGACGGCGAGGTCCTGGACGGCGAAGACGGTGAAGTAGTAGGCCTGCGGGGCGGTGGCCGGGTCGAAGCGGATCCGGAAGTGCACGTCCTGCGCCTGGCCGCCGACCGCCCGGACCTTCGTCGAACCGGGCTCGACCGTGACCTCCTCGCGCAGGTAGGTCGGGACGAACAGGCCCAGCCGGACCGGGCCGCCGCGGGGCGCCGTGAGCGCGGCGCGCACCTCCAGCACACCGCCCTGGCGGACCTCGTCCTCGGCGTGGGCGAGCAGGGCGGGCGCCTCCGGCAGTCGGAAGGTGACGTCCCCGCAGCGCATGCAGACCGCGCAGGTGGTGTCGAGTACGTTCGGCAGCAGGCCGCGCCGGGTGAACTCCTGGGAGGGGCGCCCGCAGTGGCAGGTCACCTCGCGGACCTCGGGATCGAGCGAGCTGCGGTCGCCGAAGTGCGCCGGGTAGTTCATCAGCTCGTCCTCGGGGTTCGCCGTGACCTGCCCGGCGATGACGTGGTCGAGCGACTGGAGGTCGGCGGTGAGCGAGACGCGGATCTCCTCGGCCGACTGGTCGGCCAGGTGGGTCGGGCGGGCCACCCAGAGGTCCACCTTGCGGGCCAGCTTGGTCAGCCGGGGGCGCAGGACGTGGTTGTGCGGCAGGAGTTCGGAGCCGAGCAGGGCGGTCAGCCGGCGTCCGACGGTGAGCAGCAGGGGGTCCGGGCGGTGCTCCGCGAAGGCGGGCCGGGCGGCGGCCGGTTCGGGCTCCTCCGGCAGACCGAAGCGCAGGAAGGCCGGGTAGGGGTGGGAGCCGGCCAGGCTGGCGTTCAGGGTGTCCACGGTGTCGCCGCCGGCCAGCGCCGAACGCATCCAGGCGACGTTCTCCGGCCGGTCGGAGTCGTGCACCGAGACCGCCGCGACGACCGTACGGGCCGGGCCGTCCAGGGCGTTGAGCAGCAGCTGGTACTTGGGATCGTAGAGCGCGAGGTCCGCCAGCGGCCCGCTGTTGCAGGCGCTCAGCACCACCTCCACGGCGGGCACCCGGTGCAGCGGGACGAGCTTGTCCTCGGGCTTGTAGCAGGGCAGCCCGTACGCGCAGCGCGGACCGAGCAGCCCGGGCCGGGCGGGGGCGGCCGGGCTGAGGCCGCAGATGGTGAACTCGCCCAGGTTGACGCTGTCGTCCTTGCCGTGGCCCTGGAAGGCGACCTTGCGCCAGCGGCTGTCGAGGATCGTGGACTGGATGTCCACCTGCTCGAAGTCCCGGTCGTCGAAGACCTGCACGCCGGGCAGGTGCGGGGGCCGGTCGGTGTCGGTGAACAGGCCGACGGCGTCCACCTCAGCGTCCGGGCGGGCGTACTGCTTGGCCACGCTCCAGGCCAGCGAGGCGGCGTCGCGGCCGCTGAGCAGGGTGAGCGCGTGGGTGCGGCTGCGGTAGGTGGCGAGCAGCAGCGAGCGCACCGGGTCGAGGGTGAGCCGGTCGTAGCAGCCGACCAGCAGCAGGCTGCCCGGGTGGTCGCGGAGGAAGGCCGGGGCGTCGGCGAGCTGCTCCTCGGTCAGCCAGTGGCGGGCCAGCGGGCGGGCCAGGTCGGCGACGCCGTCCGGGAGTTGCTCCGCGCCGAGCAGCACGCCGTGGTCGACCGGGTGGGGGCGGCCGAGCGTGCGGTAGAGGCGGGCGGCGAGGTCGAGGCTCTGCACCAGGTCCTCCCGGCCCTCGACCGGGACGGGGACGGCGGCTGCTTCACCTCCTGCGTCCGTTGCTTCCGGGGCTGCTGTCGCGTCGAGGAACTCCTTGACGGCGGTGGGGAGCTGGGTGAACTTGACCGGCCGGAAGAGCGGGCCTGCGGGCTTCATCGTCGGTGACCTCGGGGCGGGGAAGGGTGGGTGGGCAGCGTGGTCATGCGGTGCGCTCCGGCTCGGTGACCGTGGCGGCGGTGGCGTCGGAGGGGGTGGCGATGGCGGCGGGGGTGGCGTCGGAGGTGGCATCGGGGGCGGCGGGGGCGGTGGTCGCGCGGGTGAGCAGGGGGCGGCAGGCGAAGGCCAGGGCGGCCGCCGCGAGCGCGGCGCCGAAGGCCACGGCGAACACCCCGCGCGCCCCGACCGGCTCCACCAGCAGCCCGCCCGCCTGCTGGCCGACCGCGTCGCCCAGCACGGAGGCGAGCGAGGCCCAGGTGAAGGCCTCGGCCAGCGAACGGCCGTCCGCCACCGCGCCGACCAGGGTCATCTCCACCGCCGACACCAGCGCGATCGGCGCACCGCCGAGCGCCAGCGCGAGGGCGAGCAGCGGTTGGGAGGTGGCGGTCAGGGTCAGGCCGGTGCCGAGCGCGTACGCCAGCACCAGGCGCGGGAAGCGGGTCGGCGCGGGGACGTCGGACTGGGAACGGCCGAGCCAGACGGCGCCCAGCGCGCTGCCCACGCCCCAGCAGGCGTAGACCGCGCCGGTGCCGCCGGGGGAGCCGTGGGCGGCGACGAAGGCCGGGATGGCCAGGGTGAGCAGCCCGATCGGCACCGCGCAGGAGGCCATCACGGCGGTCAGCGCGAGCATGGCCGGGCTGCGCAGCGGGCCGAGCAGGTCGCGCCGTTCGGCGGACGGCGCGGGATCGGTCCCGGTCGGCAGCCGGACCAGGGCCAGGCCGAGCGCACCGGTGCCGCCCAGCGCCGCGACGACGGTCAGCGCGAGCGCGGCCGACCCGGCCAGCATCAGCGCGGCCAGCATCAGTGGCGCGCCGATCACCAGCACCTCGGCGAGGACGGCCTCCCACAGGTAGGCGGTGTCCCGCTCGGTGTCGGACAGCGGGAGCCGGGCCCAGAGCGAGCGCATGCAGGCGTTGGCGGGCGGCAGGGCGATCCCGGCCAGGGCGGCGACCACCAGTTGGGCCCAGCCGCCGGGCCGGGTGCCCCAGGCGAGGGCGGCCAGCGCGGCCGGGTAGAGCAGGCCGGTGGCGAGCAGGACCGGCCGGCGCCCGGCACGGTCCAGCCGCCGGGCGACCAGTGGGCCGCCGACCGCCATCCCGGCGGTGTACAGCGCGCTGGTCAGCCCGGCCTGCGCGAAGCTGCCGCCCTGCTCGCGCACCACCAGGACGGTGGCCAACGACATCAGGTAGACGGGCAGCCGGGACACCACGCTCCACCCGGCCACCGCCGGTACCTGCGGGCGCCGCAGCAGCGCGCCGACGCGGGTGGCCAGGGTGTCGGCGGGGGGCGCCGCGGGCGGGGTGTCGCTCACCGTGCGCCTTCCATCGCGGGGGTCCCGGCGGCGTCGTCCGGGGCGGTGTCGTTCGGGGCCGTGCCGTTCGAGGTTGTGTCGTCGGCGTCGGCGGTCGGACCGTCGGTCGCCGTGCCCTCGCCCGCCGGGCCGAGCTCGATGGTGAACGCGCCGAGCACCTCGCGCATCCGCCGTTCCACCTCCTCGATCGAGGCGCCGACGACGTGGACGTACCCCGACGCGTTGTGCGAGGCCCGCCGGGCGGACACCGTGTCGCCGACACCGACCTTGAGAACGGCCTCGACCACCCCGGGGACACGCAACAGGTCCTCCGTCGGGGTGATCCGGCGGACCGTGCCGGAGCCCGGCAACGGGAGCAGCAGGTCTCCCGCGCAGCGGCGGAGGAGGTAGTCGAGGCTCGGCCGGATGCCCCGGTAGACGTCCAGGGTGGCGCCGAAGACGTCGAAGCCGTACGCGTGCCCGTGGTTGGCCGGGATCTCGCAGCCGGCCAGCCGGATCCCGATCTCCCCGGCGAACAGCCGGTCGTCGATCAGGAAGAACTCCATGTGGGCGTAGCCGTGGTCGATGCCCATGCCGGTGACGATCCGCTGCACCAGCCCGCGCAGGTCGACCGGCGGGGCCTCGGCGGTGCCGACGCTGATGTTGGCGTTCATCGCACCGTCGACGATGTCCAGCGGGCGGCAGGGCATCGCGCTCGGCCAGGCGTCCAGCACCTCGCCCCGGTGGATGACGGCGCAGACCTCCCACTCGGTGCCGCCGAGGAACTGTTCGACCATCCAGTCCCGGGCGGTGAGGTCGATGCCGGCGAGCGACTCCGGCCCGTCCAGTCGGTGGGTGTCCACGCAGGCGAAGGAGTCCACCGGTTTGAGCACCACCGGCCAGCCGTGGGTGGCGGCGAACCAGTGGACCTGCCCGGCCGTCCGGACCCGCGTGAACTCGGCGGTGCGCAGCCCGAGTTCGCGGAAGCGTCGCTTCATCTCGGCCTTGTCGCGGACCCAGGCGACCTGCTGGCCGCTCAGGTGCGGCAGTCCGATCAGCTGGGCGAAGCGCTGGGCCACCGCCTGGCGCGGCTCGCTCGGATTGCAGAACCTGCTCGGCGGGGCCGGCAGTCCCTTCGCCCACGCGCGGTAGCGGGTCGCCTCCCGGGCGATCGGGGCCCCGGCGCGCACACAGAACACGGGCAGGTGCGCGGTGCGGCGCAGGTGCTCCTCGGGCAGGTCGTCCCGCACCTCCTCGAAGCGCAGCAGCACCAGGTGGTCGGGGATCGTCCGGACCGCGTACCGGGTGAAGGAGGATGGTCGGTCGTCGACCAGGAGCAGCACCGGGGCGTCCGGCGGGCTGCCGGGCGATCCACCGGGCGGGCTGCCGGACGGGGGACCGAAGGACCCGCCGGGCGGGGCGCCGCGCGGGGCGGGGGTGCTCATACCGCCTCCAGCACGCGTCGGATCGCCTTGACCGCCACCGCCTGCTGCTCCTGCGGCAGCTCGGGCGACAGCGGGATGCACAGGGTGCGTTCCAGCAGGTCACGGGTGCGGGCGAAGCCGTCCCGGCTGAGCGCCAGTGCCTGCCCCTCGGGGGCGAGGCTCCACGGGAAGCCGTCGGCGTACAGCGAGCGGCGCCCGGTCAGCACCGGGTGCTCGGGCAGCAGGTACTTGCCCAGCGTCCAGTTGGCGATGCCCTCGGCGGTGAGGGCGGCCACGGCGGCGTCGCGCAGCTCGCGGGACTCGCAGCGGAACCGCAGGCTCACCTTGACGTCGCCCCGGGTGCGCGGGAGCGCCTGGAGGTCGGTGCGGTTGGGCAGCGCCTCCAGGGCGAGGCCGTACATCCGCTCCAGGCCGGCCAGCACCTCGTCCAGGTGCCGGAACTGCTGGCACTGGATCGCGGCCACCTCCTCGCTGGTGACGAAGTTCTCGCCGTAGTGGGCGTCCTGGTCCCAGGTCGGGTAGCGGCCGGGGACCCGGGCCGAGCCGTGGTCGTGGTAGCAGCGCATCCTCGCCCAGGCCTGCTCGTCGTCGCTCACCACCAACCCGCCCTCGCCGGAGGTCAGCACCTTGTTGTGGTGGAAGCTGTACACCCCCGCGTAGCCCGCGGTGCCGACCTCCCGGCCGTCCGGGAAGCGCCCGCCGAGGGTCTGCGCGCAGTCCTCGATGACATAGGGCACGCCCTGCGGCAGGGCGGCCACCGAGCCCTCCATGTGGGCGACGATCACCCGCTCGGCGTCGGCGGGCAGCAGGGTCGGGTCCAGCGACAGCGACTCGTCGGCGTCCACCAGGACCGGGATCAGCCCGCAGGAGAGCACCGCGCCGGCCACCGCGACGAAGGTGACCGCCGGGATGTGCACCAGGTCGCCGACCGAGGGGCGGGTGGAGATCAGCGCCAGCCGCAGCGCCTCGGTGGCGTTGTGCACGGCCAGCGTCCGGGCGACGCCCAGGCGTGCGCTCACCAGGCGCTCCAGCCGGGAGGCCATGCTCTCCTGCTCGGTCTGGTAGCGGAACAGCACCTGGTGCTCGATCACCTCGCGCAGCTCCGGCATGTCCTGCCAGTCGAGGTAGTTGGCGCCGTAGGGGAGGAAGCGCTGGCCTTGGCGGTCGTGGAGGGTCATCGGGCGTCGGTCTCCGTGATCGGGTGCGTGGCGGCGTCGATGCGCAGCTGCTGGCCGCGGAAGTTGTGCAGCAGCAGCCCGCCGTCGGGCGTCTCGGTGAAGGAGGGACGGGCGACCGGGATCTTGCCGATCTTGGTGGTCAGCACGTACTGGGGCACGGCGAAGCCGGTGATGTGGCCCTGGAGGCCGTCCATGATCTCCCAGCCCTTCTCGACGGAGGTCATGAAGTGGGCGACGCCGGTCACGTTGTCGCAGTGGTACAGGTAGTACGGGCGCACCCGGATCCGCAGCAGCTCGGTCATCAGGCGGCGCATGGTGGGCACGTCGTCGTTGATGCCGCGCAGCAGCACGGTCTGGTTGCCGACCGGGACGCCGTGCCGCAGCAGCCGGTCCACGGCGGCGGCGGCCTCGGGGGTGATCTCCTTGGGGTGGTTGAAGTGGGTGTTCAGCCAGACCGGGTGGTAGCGGGCGAGCATCGCGCAGAATTCGTCGGTGATCCGCTGGGGGAGGAGGACGGGGAAGCGGGAGCCGATCCGGATGATCTCGACGCTGGGGATCGCCCGCAGACCGGCGATGATCTCCTCCAGCCGGCCGTCCTGGTAGGAGAGCGGGTCGCCGCCGGTGAGCAGCACGTCCCGGATCTCCGGGTGGTCGGCGATGTAGCGCAGGTCCTCGTCGTAGGCGCCGCCCTCGTCGTCGCGGAAGTAGCTGCCCTGGAGGTCGGTGGTGTGGAACTTGCGGGTGCAGTGCCGGCAGTAGACCGGGCAGGCCTCGGTGACCAGCAGGATCACCCGGTCCGGGTACTTGTGCACCACCCGGTTGGTCCGCCGGTAGAGCGTGTCGCCGACCGGGTCCACCTCGGCGCCAGGGAACTCCAGCAGCTCCTCGGCGGCCGGGACGGCCTGCTGGCGGACCGGGCAGAGCGGGTCGTCCGGATCCATCAGCGAGGCGTAGTACGGCGTGACGCTCCAGCGGTAGCGGCCGGCCACCCCGGCGATGGCGCGCTCCTCGTCGGCGGTGAGGTTGATCCACTGCCGGGCCTTCTCGGCGGTGTTGATGCGCTTGCGCATGTGCCAGCGCCAGTCGTCCCACTCGGCGGGGGTGGGCTGGGGTTCGGAGGTGCTGAGGTTGCGTTCGGTGCGGGCGGAGTGGGACACGGTGGCTCCGTACGGGGCTGTGGGTGTCGGGTGTTCGGGGTCGGGGTGCTGTGTGCTGACGGCCGGGGGTGCCGAGGGCCGGCGCCTCCCGGCCGACTGCCGGTGCGGGCGCCCGGGTCGGGCGGCGCGGTGGCCTACAGCGGCGCGAGCAGCAGTTGGCGGACGGTACGGGCGACGGCCTGGGCCCCGCGCAGGTCGTCCAGCTCGGGTCCGAGCGGGGCCCACTGGACCTCCGGCGGGGGAGGGAGCCAGACGGCCCGGTCGGTGGGGCGGGCCGGAGCGCCGGGGTCGGTCGGTTGCGCGACGTCCGGTGAGGTCGTCGGGTCGAGGGTCGGGATCGGGAGGAGCCGGGAGAGTTGTTCGGCGAGGGCCCGCTGGGTGGGGCCGAGCGGGGGCAGGAAGGCGAGCGGGGCGCGCCGGGCGCGGGCCAGTGCCAGGGCGGCCATGGTCGGGGAGGCGAGCAGCAGTTCGGACTCGGCGTGCCGGGCGTCGACGTTGGTGTCCGCGGCACGGACCACCGTGGTGCCGGGCAGACCGGCGGTCGCGGCGCGGACCAGGTCGAGCGAGGTGTCGCAGATGACGGTGCAGCAGCCGGTGCGGCGGACGGCCTCGTCGATCAGCGCCGGCAGCCGACGGGCGGTGAAGGACTCGGCCTCCGACCCGGGGACGCCCCAGAGCGAGAGCAGCAGCAGGGTGCCGCGCCGGTCGCGGTTGCGGGTCAGCCGGGTCGGCGCGAGCAGGCCGGTGGGGCGGACGCCGGGTGGGCGGTCCAGCCAGCCGGGCCAGTGGGCGCGGGAGAGGACGGCGCCGGTGGGATCGGGCGGAGTGGGCGAGGAGAGCGGAGTGGGCGGGGTGGTCGCGGCCGGGGCGAACGGGGTCGAGGACAGGTGCAGCACCGGCACGCCGAGCCGGACGAGGTGGGCGGTGGTCGCCTCGTCGTCGCAGACCAGGGCGGCACCCGGCCGTCGGCCGTCGGGCCGCTGGGCGTCGATGGGCCCGAGCCGGGGCAGGTCCCCGAGATGGGCGGCGATCCGACGCAGCGCGAGCAGGGAGTCCAACTGCTCCTCGCGGCAGGCGAGCAGCACGGCCCGCCGGTCGGTCAGTACTGCCACGGTGTCACCGTCCCCAGCCGGGCGACGTCGTCGCTGTAGCCCGCCGCCGTGGTGGAGCAGCCGCTGCACACCTGGGGGCCCTGCTCGCGGAAGTGGTCCGCGTGGGACCGGAAGGCGGGGGTGTCCAGCAGGACGACGCCGTTCTCGCGCAGCGGCGCGCCGCCCGGGCCGTCGGACTCGTCCCGGTGCGGGATGCAGCTGCAGGCGTGCAGCCGGCCGCGCCGGCCGTCGAGGTAGATCACGTCGTCGGTGACGTGGCAGAGCGGCAGCGAGGCCCGGGGCGGGGTGGAGTCCTCGAAGTACTGCCACTGCTCCTCGGGCGTGTCCCCGTAGAAGCGCTTGCCCATCGGGACCAGGAGGGCCGCCGGGTCGGCCCGGTACAGCGGGTCGCAGACGGCGCGCACGTGTTCCGGGTCGGGGTACCGGATGGTGCGGTCCAGCTTGAGTGCCGACAGCTCCCACTGGCGGACCCCGGCCTGCGTCAACACCCGCTGGAGTTCCGGCATTTCGGCGTAGTTGTGCGGCCCGACCACGGTGTTGACGCGCGGCAGCACGCCGAGGTCGGCGGCCTGCCGCAGCCCGCGCAGCCCGGCCTCGAACATCCCGGGGGAGCGGCGGTAGACGTCGTGGGTGCCGGCCGAGGCGCCGTCCAGACTGACGATCACCTGGGCGAGCCCGGCCGCCGCCAGGTCCTTGACGTGCTTGGGGAGGAGCGAGCCGTTGGTGATGATCGACATCTTCATCCCGGCCGCCGCCCCGGCCCGGACCAGCTCGACCACCTCCGGGTGCATCAGCGGCTCGCCGCCGGTGAAGCGGACGTACGCCACCCCGGCCGCGCGGGCCTTCGGCAGCAGCTCGGCGAACTCGGCGGAGGAGAAGCGGTAGGCGTCGCGGGAGAGTGCGAAGTCGCACATGAAGCAGTCGGCGTTGCAGGCTTCGAGGATCCGGATGAACAGGTAGCGCGGGCGCGAGTGCGTGGTGGGGGACACGGGGACACCTGTGACCTTTCCGTCTGGTCCGGCTGGTCTGTCGAGGGGCAGTACCGTCGGCGGCGCGGGGACACGTCAGCGGACCGGGTCGGCGGCTCCCGGGGGCCGGCCGGCCAGCAACTGGACCAGGGCGTCGGCGACCTGCGCCGCACCGGCCGTGCCGACCGTGTTCGTCAGGGCGCTCCAGTCGGGTCCGGGGCGATCGGAGCCGGTCCCGGCGGCTCCGGGGCCGATCCCCTCGGCCAGGCGTCGGAGCTGCTCGACCAAGGCGTCCCGGACGGCCGTCGTGGTGCGATGGCGGCCGAGGTCGGCGGCGCGGGCGATGCCGCCGTAGATCAGGTCGAGCGCCTTCCCCTCGCCGTGCGCCCGCAGCGCCAGCGCCTCGTCCTCGTCGAACACCTCCACGGGCCAGCGGATCCGGACGTCGGCGCCGAGCGCCCGGCTGTGGAAGCGGCCGTTGAAGATCTGGCTGAGGTTCTGCGGCGGCAGGCAGAGGGCGGGAGTCCCGAGCCGGCCCGCCTCCAGCAGGGTGGTCAACCCCGGGGAGGTGAGCAGCACGTCGCAGTCGGCCAGGCGGCGCAGGAACTCCTCGTGGGGGAGGGCCCCGACCGTGGTGACGGGTGGATGGGCGCAGGAGTCCACCAACTGCGCGGCCAGCCAGGCGGGCAGGTTCCCCGCGATGTGCACCTCGGTGACCCCGCTCGCGGTGAGCGCCTCCAGCGCCGCGGGCAGGACGAGCCGTGGATAGGAGGCCCAGTCGGTGAGTTGGGGTGCGCGCAGTCCGCCGAGGCTGAGCAGCGCACGCCGGGGGTGCGGCGGCGGCGCGGCTCTGCGGGCGGCCGTGCCGTCGGCGATCACGGCGTCCACCCAGCGGAGTCGGCGCACGTCGGCCAGCAACCGGGCGCCTTCCGGCGGCAGCTCCACGCACCGCTGGGCGCAGTACACCTCGGCGTCCAGCGGGAGGTCGATGCGGTCGCCCTCCGTCCAGAGGAACGGCAGGCTGTCGACGAACACCACCGGCACCCCGCAGGAACGCAGTGCGTTCGCCAACTCGCCGTCCAGCACCACCAGTGCGGCCTGCACGCGCTGTGCCCGGACGATCCGGCGCAGCTCCTCCTCGGACCGCGCCTTCGGGAGGTCGAACCAGCGCTCCACCGGATGGTCGGCGAGCACCGCTCTGCCCAACCCGGAGGCCAGGCCGATGAATCTCAGTCGGTCGCCGCCGCGGTGTCGGAGGGCGGACAGCACCGCGCCCAGCTTCCCCGAGCTGCCCCACCCGAACTCCACCCCGGCCACGGCGACCGTCCGGGTCTCCGTCGTCTCCTTCTGCACCTTCATCCGTGTCAACTCCCCCGTCCGTTACGGATCTTCTGGCTGTGTTCCGTCCTTCTTCCGTCGTTCCGTATTCGTACCAGGCCTGAATTACGGGCCCGGTTCGGCTACCTACGAATAATCGAGCCCTAACCACCTCACCAGGTGAACTTGTCGTTGGACGGGTTGACGGAGGGCGGCTCATCGGTCAATCGGCTCCACGGACAAGCAGGTCGGGTGTCCGCTCATTGGCCGTCAATTTCCGTACGCAGTCCGACCGTTCCTGTTCCGGGCCGATGGTCGGCGCCGTATAGTCGGTTCCTACTACTAGGGATCGGTGAACGTGATGACCAGACGGAAGATCTCCAACACCCTGGCGCTGGCCGTACTGGGCCTGCTGCTCGAACGGACGATGCACCCCTACGAGATGGCCGCCATCCTGCGGGAACGCCACAAGGACAGCAGCTTCAAGGTCAACTCCGGCTCGCTCTACGACACCGTCGAGGCGCTGGTGCGGCACGGCTGGATCGAGCCGGTGGAGACGGCGCGCGACGGCCGGCGGCCCGAACGCACCGTGTACGCGACGACCGAACTGGGCCGGAGCGAGTTCGTCGGCTGGATCGACGAACTCCTCCGCAGGCCCGTCGCCGAGTACCCGAAGTTCATGGCCGCGGTGTCCTACCTCGGTGCGCTCGGCCCCGACGGCGCGGCGGAGGCACTGACCGAGCGGGCGGGGCACCTGGTCCGGCGGATCGAGGAGACGAAGGCGGTGCTGGCCGACACGGTCGGCGCCGGGAAGGCGCCCCGGCTGTTCATGATCGAGGTCGAGTGCGCCCTGCACGCCTGGGAGGCCGAGTTGGCGTGGACCCGGCGCACCGTCGCCGAGATCGGCGACGGCCGCCTGTCCTGGCCCGAGGTCGAGCGCTCCGAGGACGGCTGGACCTGGACCGGCCCGACGGACGGGGAGGGGACCACCCGATGACCGAGGTGCTGACCGAAGGAGCCACCCGATCCGAAGAGGGAGCGGACCACCGAATGACCGAGGTGCTGATCGTCGGAGCCGGACCGGCCGGCCTGCTGCTCGCGATCGAGCTCCGGCTCGCCGGCGTCGACACCGTCGTCCTCGAACGCCACCCGCAACGCCCGCCCTACTGCCGGGGCTTCAACCTCAACGCCCGTGCCCTGGACCTGCTGGCCCGGCGCGGCCTCGCCGACCGGTTCATCGACGAGGGTTGGCAGGTCCCGCACGCCGCGTTCTCCGGACTGCCGGTGACGCTCACCCTCGCCGGCGCCCACACCGACCACCCGTTCTCACCGGGCATCCCGCAGACCCGGGTCGAAGAGGTGCTGGAGGCGCACGCGCTCGCGCTGGGCGCGGACATCCGGCGCGGACACGAGCTGCGCGCCCTGACCCAGGACGCCGAGTGCGTCACCGCGACGGTCGTCGCCGACGGCCGCGAACACCGCGTCCGGGCCGGCTACGCGGTCGGCTGCGACGGCGGCCGCAGCACCGTCCGCCGACAGGCCGGCATCGACTTCCCCGGCACCGCGTCGACGGCCTTCACACTGCTCGGCGACGTCGAACCCGCCGACCCGGCGGCACTGCCCTTCGGCGTGTCCACCGGCCCCGGCGGAAGCGTCTTCGTGATCCCCCGCCCCGGCTACGTGAGGATCATCACCGCCGACCGGCAGCCCCCGGCGGACCGGGACGAGCCGGTCACCCTCGACCGGCTCCGCGCCGCCGTCGCCGAGGCGCTCGGCCGCCCCGTCGACCTGCGCGCCGCGCGCTGGACCACCCGGTTCGGCAACGCCGCCCGGCAGGCCGCCGAGTACGTCCGGGGCCGGGTCGTACTGGCCGGGGACGCCGCGCACATCCACCCGCCGGCCGGCGCGATCGGCGTCAACCTCGCCCTGGACGACGCGTTCAACCTGGGCTGGAAGCTCGCCGCCACCGTGCGCGGCACCGCCCCCGCGCACCTGCTGGACAGCTACCACGAGGAACGCCACGCGGCGGGCGCGCGTGTCCTGGCCTCCACCCGGGCCCAGGTGCTGCTGGGCACCGCGGACGACCGACTCGGGCCGCTCGTCGACCTGTTCACCCGGGTCGCCCGCCACCCCGCGGGCAACCGCGCCCTCGCCGAGACCGTCACCGGACTGGACACCCGCTACGGCACGCACCCCGACACCGCCCACCCCTGGCTCGGGCGGCTGGCCCCCGACCTCACCCTGAGCACGGCCGCGGGCCCGACCCGGCTGTCCGAGCTGCTCGCCCCGGGCCGCGGTGTGCTGCTCGACCTGACGGGCGGAAGCGGTGCGGGAGTTCGCGGAGCGGCGGTGGGTGAGGCGGCGGCGGGCTGGGCGGACCGGGTGACCACCGTCACGGCGGACTGCCCGGAGCAGCCCGGGCTCCGCGCCGTCCTGCTCCGGCCGGACGGGCACACCGGCTGGCTGCTGCGCGATGCCGGGCAGGAGGACCCCGACGGGCTCCGGCAGGCCCTGCGGCACTGGTTCGGCGAGCCGGCGGGGGAGGGGGCGCGGGTGGCCTGAGACGGCCGGGCGGCAGGGTCCCGGGTGTGCGGGCCGGGAAAAGATTTGGCGAGATGCCCGGGAAGTCTTGTATCGTTCTCCGCGAATCATCCAGAGGGGTGGAGGGACCGGCCCTACGAAGCCCCGGCAACTCCCCGTTCGACCCGGCGTCCGAAGTACACGCCGTGCCGTCCGGGGTCAGTGCCAACTCCGGCCTGTCGCCAACGTGGCGCGGGAAAAGATGAGGAGACACGGTGCTCTCAGTGCTGTCCTTCGCCCGGGCGCTTCCCGCCCCGGCCCCTTCGCGTACCCGTCTCGTGTCCGGCGCAGGCATGTGGCCGACTTTCCAGGCCTGTTCTCGCTGACCACCCCCGCTCCCCACCCCACCCCCTGTGGAGCACCCGTGAGCCGAACCCACCCTTCGCTCACGGGAACCGAGACTGGAGTACCCGTCCATGGAGAACCTGGAGATCACGAGCGGCGTCGGCGTGCTCGACAAGATCACCTCGATCCTCGGCACCCTGGAGTCCGGTCCGGCCACCCTGGCCGGGCTGGTCGACGCCACCGGCCTGGCCCGGCCCACCGCGCACCGGATCGCCGTCGCACTGGAGCACCACCGCCTGCTCGGACGGGACCTGCAGGGCCGGTTCGTCCTCGGCCCGCGGCTCGCCGAGCTCTCGGCCGCCGCCGGTGACGACCGCCTGCTGACGGCCGCCGGCTCGGTCCTCACCCACCTGCGCGACGTCAGCGGCGAGACCGCCCAGCTCTACCGCCGGCAGGGCGACATCCGGATCTGCGTGGCGGCCGCCGAGCGCCTCTTCGGCCTGCGCGACACCGTCCCGGTCGGCCTCGCCCTGCCGATGAAGGTCGGGTCCGCCGCGCAGGTGCTGCTCGCCTGGGAGGAGCCGGAGCGCCTCCACCGCGGCCTCCAGGGCGCCCGCTTCACCGCCACCGCCCTCGCCGGAGTGCGCCGCCGCGGCTGGGCCCAGTCCATCGGCGAGCGCGAGCCCGGCGTCGCCTCCGTCTCCGCCCCGGTGCGCGGCCCGTCCAACCGGGTGGTGGCCGCGGTCTCCGTCTCCGGGCCGATCGAGCGGCTCACCCGGCACCCCGGCGCCCGCCTCTCCCAGGCTGTCGTCGAGGCGGCCGGGCACCTCACCGAAGCCCTGCGCCGCCCCTGACCGGGGCCTCCACCGTCCCGCTTCCGCCGTCGCGCTTCCGCTGTCCCGCTTCCGCGTCGAGCGGGGCGGCGGAGCGGAGCGCCCGGAGACCGTAGCGATCAGGCGAGACCCAGCGACCGGGGCACCACGGCCGCCGAGGTGCCCAGCACGCCGAACCACCCCGGGTCGATGAGGCTCGACACGAAGGTGACCGGGATCAGGACGACGACCAGTGCCACCACCAGGAGGAGCCATTCGGGCTCGGCCCAAGCCTCGTACGCGGCGAAGTAGCACCTACGACCGCCTCAACTGGGGCATCTGGAGCGACAACCAGCTGCCCCCGGGCAACATCCCGCCGGGGCGCAGCGGTTCGTGGCAGAGCGAGTCGGACGGCTTCATGACCGGCACCGAGGGCGAGGTCCAGTACCTCCCCGCCGGGGCCGGCAACGTCACCGTGCACTGGAACAACCCGTACGCGGGCTCCAACAGCTACTCCTGCACCGCGCCCGCCCGGCCCCCGCACCGGCCGCCGCCGCGACCACCGGGCAGGGGTGCTCGGTGGGTGGCCGCAGCCGTACCGGTGACCTGGCGGAGTGAATGCCGGGATTCTGATGTTTTGCCCTCCATCATCTGATCTGCACGGATCTGTTGATCCTTCAGCTTTTTCTGCGGACGGCTCCCCGAAGGGGAAGGGCGATGATGGACCGGTCGAGACGGCAGTGGCAGCGCGGTGGGTGGAGGTGGTTGGCCGGGGCACTGGCCGCCGCCTGTCTGGTCGGGGCGGTGCCCACCCCGTCGCCATCCCCGGCGGCTACGGCCTCCCCGACGAGTGCTGCGACGACGGCGGCTGCGGCGACCACGGTGGCTACAGCGGCGGCTGCGGCGAGCACGACGGCCGGCCCGTCGGCGGCGCCGAGCGCGGCGGCCGCACCGCTGCCGACGCCCTCGCCGTTCGCGACGCCGTCCGCGGCGCCCTCCGCGAGCGCCACGGCCGCCGGCGCCGACGCCGCGCGCGCTCAGGTGCGGGCCGGGGAGGCGTGGCCGGTGGTCTCCGACACGCTGCCGGTGCAGGCGGACTGCAGCCACCTGTACATCGCGACCGGCAAGTCGATCATGGAGCTGCAGAACGACGCCGCCGGCAACCCCACACCGACCAACCGCGTCGTCGCCGCGCAGTCCGGCAACAACGGTCCGTCCGGCTCCTGGGCGGCGAACCTGGCGATGGGCCCGGACCCGTCGGGCACCAACAGCCCGGCCTTCATCTCCTCGACCTACAGCAGCTCGCCGCAGCCGCTCTACAAGGTCGCCAACGGCACCGGCTCGGTGACCACCGACATCTACAACGGCCAGACCCGCACCAGCCCCAACCCCCCGACCAACTCGGGCTACGTCTGGGGCGGCTTCGGCATGGACCCGACGAAGCCCGTGCTCTACGGCGCCGGCAACCTCTACTCCGGCGCCAACAAGCTGATCTTCCGCGAGGACCTCACCACCGGCGCCGCCACCACCCAGAACCCCCAGGGCCTGCCCGGTGACACCGTGTGGCAGTACGGCACCTTCGTGCCGGACATCTTCGTCGACTCGGACGGCAACATCTACACGGCCGTCTCGTACGGCGGGCTCTTCGTCTACCAGATCGACATGTCCGGCCCGACCTGGACGGCCCGGCGGGTCGTCCAGGTGAAGGGCCCGGCCGGCAGCGCTGGAACCTACAACTACGGCATGGCCTGGCTGAACGGCTCGATCTACTTCGGCCAGTACGACGGCACGGTCTTCAAGGTGGACCCGAAGACCGGCGACTCCGTCAGCATCGGCACCTACTCCGGCAACACCACGGGCACCACCAAGCCCAACACCGGCGGCGACTACGCCCTCACCGACCTGGCGAGCTGCCAGACCTCGCAGAACCTGCTGAAGCAGCTGACGGTGAGCAAGACCGCGGACAAGACCACCGTGCTGCCCGGTGACACCCTCACCTACACCGTCACCGTGAAGAACACCGGCGCGGTCGACTACCCCGGCGCGGCCTTCAGCGACGACCTGACCGACGTGCTGACCGGCGCCGCCTACAACGGCGACGCCCGGGCCTCGGCGGGCACGGCGGGCTACGCGGCGCCGAAGATCAGCTGGACCGGTGACCTGGCGGTCGGTCAGAGCGTCACCGTCAGCTACTCGGTGACGGTCGGCGACCCCGGCTCCGGCGGCGCGAAGCGGCTGCGCAACGCCGTCACCGCCAAGGACTCCCAGTGCCAGGCCGGCTCCACCGACCCCGCCTGCTCCACCGACACCCCGGTGGGCGGCCTGGCGGTGAAGAAGACCTCGGACGTCACCCGGGCCAAGCCCGGTGACACCGTCAAGTACACCGTCACGGTGACCAACACCGGCGCGACGGACCTTCCCGGGGCGAGCTTCAGCGACGACCTGACCCAGGTGCTGGACGACGCCGCCTACGCTGGTGACGCCCGGGCCAGCGCCGGTACGGTCTCCTACCGCAGCCCCACCCTGTCCTGGACGGGTGACCTGAAGGTCGGCCAGAGCGCGACCGTCACCTACTCGGTGAAGGTGAACGACCCGTCGAACGGCGACAAGCGGCTGGTCAACGCCGTCGTGGCGCCCGGCAGCAACTGCCGGGCCGGCTCCACCGACCCGGACTGCACCAGCACGGTGGTGGTCACCGGCCTGAAGCTGACCAAGACCGCGGACGCCACCGAGGCCCGGCCCGGCCAGAAGGTCACCTACACCGTCACCGTGCAGAACACCGGCGGCGCGGCCGCCACCGGGGTCACCTTCACCGACGACGTCAGCGGCGTGCTGGACGACGCGACCTACAACCGGGACGCCACCGCGACCGCCGGCACCGTCGCCTACCGGGAGCCGCGGATCTCCTGGACCGGGGACGTCCCGGCGGGCGCCACGGTGACGGTCCGCTACTCCTTCACCGTCGACAGCCCGCCGCGCGGCGACCTCCGGCTCGGCAACACCGTGGTCTCGCCCGACTCCAACTGCCCGGTCGGCTCCACCGATCCGGCCTGCACCACCGTCGTCCCGGTCAAGGCGCTGCGCGCCCACAAGACCGCCGACAAGGACAGCTACGGCCCCGGCGAGACGGCCACCTACACGATCGTCATCGAGAACCCCGGCACCGTCGACTACCCCGGCGCCACCATGACGGACGACCTCAGCGGGGTGCTGGACGACGCCGACTTCGTCAGCGCCTCGGCCAGCGCCGGCACCGCCGCGCTCAGCGGCTCGGCCGTGGTCTGGAACGGCGACGTGCCCAAGGGCGGCAAGGTCACCGTGACGGTCGTGGTCAAGGTGAAGACCGATGTGACCGCCGGTGACGGCAGGCTGGCCAACGGCGTCGTCGTGCCGGACTCCAACTGCCCGGCCGGCTCGACCGACCCGGCGT
The DNA here is from genome assembly GCF_040303245.1 of Kitasatospora sp. NPDC096077. Lineage (NCBI taxonomy): Bacteria > Bacillati > Actinomycetota > Actinomycetes > Kitasatosporales > Streptomycetaceae > Kitasatospora > Kitasatospora sp. NPDC096077. The sequence goes on from NZ_JBEOSV010000038.1 coordinate 35,904, forward strand.
GCAGCACCGTCGTCCCGGTCAAGCGCCTGGAGGTCACCAAGACCTCCAGCCCGGCCCAGGTCGGCGTCGGCGGCACCGTGACCTACACCCTGACCGTCCGCAACAGCGGCACCGCCCCCTACCCGGGCGCCACCGTCACCGACGACCTGACCGGGGTGCTCACCGGCGCCTCCTACGACGGCGACGCCAAGGCCGGCACCGGCAGCACCGCCTACCTGGAGCCCAGGCTCACCTGGACCGGCGACCTCGCGCCCGGCGCGAGCACCACCGTCACCTACAGCGTCACCGTCAGGAGCCCGCTGAGCGGCGACGGCCGGCTCGTCAACGCCGTGACCGCCCCCGACTCCAACTGCCCGCCCGGCTCCACCGACCCGGCCTGCGGCACCACCGTCCTGATCAAGCACCTCACCGTGCGCAAGACCGCCGACCGCACCGAGCTGCGGCCCGGTGAGAAGGTCACCTACACCGTCCGGGTCACCAACGACGGCCAGGTCGACGTGCCGGACGCCGGCTTCCGCGACGACCTGACCAAGGTGCTGGACGACGCGGTGTACGGCGACGACGCCACCGCCTCGACCGGCACCCCCGCCTACGCGGCGCCGGTGCTCAGCTGGACCGGCAGCCTGCCGGTCGGCAGCTCGGCCACGGTGGTCTACAGCGTGACGGTCAACGACCCGTACACCGGGGACAAGCACCTGGACAACCTGGTGGTCGCCCCCGACTCCAACTGCGCGGCGGGCTCGACCGACCCGGCCTGCGGGACGCGCATCCCGGCGCGCGACGTCAAGGTGGTCAAGACCTCCAGCCCGGCCGTCGCCAAGCCCGGTGACAAGGTCAGCTACACGGTGACCGTCACCAACCAGGGCGCCGACCCGGTCACCGGCGCCACCTTCAGCGACGACCTCAGCCAGGTGCTGGACGACGCGACATACGGCGACGACGCCACCGCCACGGCGGGCGCGGTGAGCTACACGGCACCGACCCTGACCTGGACCGGCGACCTGGCGGCGGGCGCCACGGCCCGGGTCACCTACACGGTGACTGTCAACAACCCGGCCACCGGCGACAAGAAGCTGGTCAACGTGGTCACCTCGCCGGACGGCAGCTGCCCGCCCGGCTCCACCGACCCCGACTGCGTCAACACCGTACGGATCCGCTCGCTGCACCTGGCGAAGACCGCCAGCCCCGCCGTCGCCAAGCCGGGCGACACCGTGACCTACACGGTGACGGTGACCAACGACGGGCAGACGGACATCGCCGGAGCCACCTTCAGCGACGACCTCTCCAAGGTCGTGGACGACGCCCGGTACAACCAGGACGCCGCCGCCACCACCGGAACGGCCTCCTACGCGGCGCCCGTTCTGACCTGGACCGGGGACCTCGCGGTGGGCGCCTCGGCCCGGGTCAGCTACAGCGTCACCGTCAACGACCCGATCAGCGGGGACGGCAGGCTCGCCAACGCCGTCACCTCGCCGGACGGCAACTGCCAGCCGGGATCCACCGACCCGGCCTGCGGCACCGTCGTACCGCTGAAGCACCTGAGGCTGGCCAAGACCGCGAGCCCGGCGGTCGCCAAGCCGGGCGACACCGTGACCTACCGGGTGACGGTGACCAACGACGGGCAGACGGACATCGCCGGGGCCACCTTCGGCGACGACCTGTCGAAGGTGCTGGACGGCGCGGCCTACAACAAGGACGCGACCGCCACGGCGGGCGCGGTGGGCTACGCGGCGCCGACCCTGACCTGGACCGGTGACCTGGCCGTCGGCGCCTCGGCGACGGTGACCTACAGCGTCACCGTCAACGACCCGATCAGCGGGAGCGGCAAGCTGGTCAACGCCGTGACGGCGCCGGACTCCAACTGCCCGGCCGGGTCCACCGACCCGGCCTGCGGCACCACCGTGCCGGTGCGCTCGCTGAAGATCGTCAAGAGCGCGAGCCCGAGCGTGGCGAGGCCCGGCGACAAGGTCACCTACACGGTGACGGTGACCAACGACGGGCAGACGGACATCGCCGGGGCGACGTTCCGCGACGACCTGTCGAAGGTGCTGGACGGCGCGGTGTACGGCGACGACGCGAGCGCCTCGGCCGGTGCGGTGGCCTACGCGGCGCCGACGCTGACCTGGACCGGTGACCTGGCGGTCGGCGCCTCGGCGCGCGTGACCTACAGCGTGACCGTCGACAACCCGGTCACCGGCAGCGGGAAGCTGGTCAACGCGGTGACCTCGCCGGACGGCAACTGTCCGGACGGGTCCACCGACCCGGACTGCACGAACACGGTGCCGGTGCGCTCGCTGAAGATCGTCAAGAGCGCCGACCCGGCCGTGGCCACGGCCGGCGGGAAGGTCACGTACACGGTGACCGTCACCAACGACGGCCAGGCCGACATCCCCAACGCCACCTTCACCGACGACCTCACCAAGGTGATCGGCGGTGCGGCCTACGACGGTGACGCCGCCGCGGACACCGGGGCCGTTTCCTACGCGGCGCCCCGGCTCACCTGGACCGGCGCCCTGCAGCCCGGCCGGAGTGCCAAGGTGACGTACAGCGTCACGGTGAACAACCCGCTCACCGGCGACGGCAAACTGGTCAACGCCGTCACCTCCCCGGACGGCAACTGCCGCCCGGAGAACGGCGATCCGGCCTGCACCAACACCGTGCCGGTCAAGCACCTCAAGGTGGTCAAGCGCGCCGACCGGACCTCGGTCAAGCCCGGCGAGAAGGTCACCTACACGGTCACCGTCAGCAACGACGGCCAGGCCGACTACCCCGGCGCCGCCTTCCGGGACGACCTGTCGAAGGTGCTGGACGGCGCGGCGTACGGCGACGACGCCACCGCCACGGCGGGGACGGTGGGCTACACGGCGCCGACCCTGACCTGGACCGGTGACCTGGCGGTCGGCGCCTCGGCGCGCATCACCTACAGCGTCACCGTGCACAACCCGATCACCGGCAGCGGCAAGCTGGTCAACACGGTGACCGCGCCCGACTCCAACTGCCCGGCCGGCTCCACCGACCCGGACTGCACCAACACCGTGCCGGCCCGCAACATCAGGATCGGCAAGACCGCGAGCCCGGCCGTCGCCCGGCCCGGCGAGAAGGTCACCTACACCGTGACCGTCACCAACCTCGCCGAGGAGGACGCGGCCGGGGTGTCCTTCACGGACGACCTCACCAAGGTCCTGGACAAGGCGACATACGGCGACGACGCCGCCGCCACGGCGGGCACGGTGGGCTACCGGGCGCCCGTGCTCAGCTGGAACGGCGACCTCCCCGGCCGGGCGACGGCGACCGTGACCTACAGCGTCACCGTCAACAGCCCGGTCACCGGGGACGGCAAGCTGGTCAACGCCGTCACCTCACCGGACGGCAGCTGCCCGCCCGGCTCCACCGACCCGGCCTGCGGCACCACCGTCCCGGTCCGGTACCTCATCGTCGCCAAGACCACCGACGTCACCGAGGCCAAGCCCGGCGACAAGGTGACCTACACCCTCACCGTCCGCAACGACGGCCCCGTCGCCTACCCGGGCGCCTCCGCCGCCGACGACCTCACCGGGGTGCTCGGCGCCGCCGACTACAACGGCGACGCCACCGCCTCCACCGGCAGCGTCACCCTCGACGGCCGCACCCTCCGCTGGAGCGGCGACCTGGCACCGGGCACCGCCGCGACCATCGGCTACAGCGTGACGGTCAAGAGCCCCGTGCCCGCCGGGCAGTCCCTGAAGAACGCCGTCACCGCCCCCGACAGCAACTGCCCGGCCGACTCGGTCGACCCGGCCTGCTCGCGGGAGACCCCGCTGAGGAAACTGGAGGTCGTCAAGCAGGCCGACCGGACCACCGTGAAGTCCGGCGACCTGGTCACCTACACCGTCACCGTCACCAACACCGGCGGCACCGACTACACCGACGCCACCGCCACCGACGACCTGACCGGCGTGCTCGCCGCCGCCCGCTACAACGGCGACGCCACCGCCACCACCGGCAGCGTCGACTACACCGCGCCGAGACTCACCTGGCAGGGCAGCCTCGCGGTCGGCGCGCAGGCGGTGATCCGCTACACGGTCACCGTCGGCACCCCGGCCACCGGAAGCCTGGACAACGTGGTCACCGCGCCCGACAGCAACTGCCCGGTGCCGATGCCGGGAGGCCGTCGTGCCAGCGGTGACGTCGACCCCCGGTGCGGCACCCACCTGAACGGACGGCACCTCAGCCTCAGCAAGAAGGCGGACCGGCAGCAGGCCAAGAAGGGTGACACCGTCACCTACACGGTGACCGTCACCAACGACGGCGGAACCGACGTGCCCGACGCGTCCTTCAGCGACGACCTCGGGCAGGTGCTCACCGGCGCCACCTACAACGCGGACGCCACCGCCGGCACCGGCCGGGTCGACTACGCGCGACCGGTGCTCAGCTGGACCGGCGCGCTGGCGGCGGGTGAGAGCACCACCGTCCGCTACTCGGTGACCAGCACCGGCACGGCGCAGCTGCGTAACACCGTCACCGCCCCGGACTCCAACTGCCCGCCCGGCTCCACCGACCCGGCCTGCTCGGCGACGGTGACCCCGGAACCGCCCGGGCCGTCGCCCAGCCCCTCGCCCAGCCCCTCGCCCTCGCCCTCGCCCTCGCCGGGCCCGGGCCCGCTTCCGAACACCGGGAGCGGCACCCCCGCCGGACCGCTGCTCGGTCTTGCGGGCGTGCTGATCACGGTGGGTGCCGGACTGTGGCTGACGGTCCGGCGCAGGAGGACCATGCGCTGACCCGACGGTCCGATCGACGGACCAGCGCACGGCGGAGCCGCTCCCGGTAAGGGGGCGGCTCCGCCGCCGTGTTGGGCCGAGTGAGTGGAACCCCGCGGCGCCACCGTGCGGTGCGCCGACCCGTGACCGGTCCGGCTGCTCGAATGAGGCCGATCCGCGTACCGCCCCGAGGAGTTGTCGCATGCCCGGCCACCGTCACCTGCTCGCCGCCGCCGCCGTCCTGGCCGGCTGCGCCCTCGCGCCCGGGGCCGCCCGGGCGGCCGAGACCGCCGACCCGCACGCCCGACCGCACCTCGCCATCGCGCTCGACGACGGGCGGCAGGAGGCCCGGCCCGGGGACCGGCTCACCTGGACCGTCACCCTGCACAACCTCGGTGCCCAGCCGCTGACCGGACTGCGGGTCACCCAGCAACTGCCCGCCGCGGCCCGTCCGCTCTCCGCCTCCGGCGACGCGGCCGCCCACGCCGACCGGCCCAGCTGGACAGACCTCACGCTCGACCCGGGTGCCACCCGCACCTTCACCGCCACCGCCGAACTCGCCGACACCGGGCCCGAAGTGCTGCGCTCCTCCAGCACCGCCTGTGCCTACCAGGGCGACGCCAAGCAGCCACTGGTCTGCGCCAGCCACCTCGACCTGCTGCCGGCCGGCCGCCGGGCGGCGGCACCGCCGCCGGAGGAGGGCGGCGACGGCCGCCGGCTCGCCCTGGTGGGAACCGCCGCCGCCCTCGGCACGGGTGGCGCGGTCGGCACCTGGTGGCTGTGGCGCCGCCGGCGGGCGGGCACCGGCGAACCGGGCTCAGCGCCCGGCCGTGCCGGGTAGCGGGCCGTACTCGACGCAGTACGAACAGTCGCAGCTGGTCAGGGAGTTGGCCTGACAGTGGGCGGTGGGAAAGTACCGCCCGGCGCAGGGGCCCGGGTCGACGGGGGAGTCGTCCTCGGGCAGGGTGCGTCGGCACACGTCGCAGCTGACGGCGACCGCCAGGCCCGCCCGGCGGAGCTCGCGGGCAGTGCGGGCCGCGTGCTCGAACGGGACCTCCGCGAGCAGCACGGACGTCCCGCTGTCCAGGAGCAGGCCGCTGCGCCACAGGCTCAGCCCGGTCGCCCTGCGGACCGCTCGGAGACGGGCCGCCCCGCGGGGTGAGGCGCCGGCCAGCGTCACGGTGAACTGCGGGTCCTCCATGGCTTCCCTTCGTCGACCGGCACCGTATCCGACGGCCGGTCGGGGCGGTCAGGACGGGGTGTGGCCCCACCAGAGGTGGGGGTGGTCGGGCGGTGCGGGGTGGGTGGGGTGGAGGGCGGCGGAGAGGACGGGGAGCAGGGCGCGGGGGTGGAGCAGGACGGTGCTGCTGCGGGTCATGTGCATCGCTTCCAGGAAGCGGCGGAACACCTCCGGTTCGGCTGCCATCGCCCGCTGGACCGGTGGCAGGACGGCGGCGACGAGACGGGCGGCGCGGTCGGGGCGGGGCTGCTGCCAGCCGCGGTCCTGGAGGGTGGACATCAGCCAGGGGCGGCGGGTGAGGTGGGCGAGCCGGCGTTGGTAGGCCTGGGCGGAGCCGGGGGTGTCGGGGCGGGTGAGCGCGGTGCGCAGCAGGTCGGCCGCCATGGCGGCGATGCCCATGCCCTGGCCGTAGAGCGGGTTGAACGCGCAGACGGCGTCGCCGAGGGCGAGCAGGCCGTCGGGCCAGTGGGGGAGGCGGTGGTAGTGGGTGCGCTGGTCGGTGCAGTGGGCGTAGCGGCGGACGGGGGTCAACGGGTCGAGGCCGGTGAGGAGTTCGGCCAGCGGGGTGCGGAGGCTGCGGGCGAACGCGGTGAAGCCGTCGGGGTCGTGGGGCGGGTGGTCGCCGGCGGCGCCCTGGAGGGTGACGAGGAGGCGGTCGCCCTCGATCCGGGTGGCCATGAAGCCGCGGTGGACGTGCGGGGCCTGGAGGAGCTCCATGGCGGCCGCCCACGGGGGGCCGTCGGCGTCGCCGGTGGTGTACAGGCGGGAGGCGTAGCCGACGCGGGCGTCGATCACCGTCCGCCGTGGCTGCGGGAGTCCGAGTCCGGTGAGCCACTGCGGCAGGTGTGAGCTCCGTCCGTCGGCGACCACCACCAGATCGGCGTCGACGGGTCTGTCGCCTCCAGGTCTGTCGCCTCCGGGTGTGTCGCCGCCGGGGGTCTCCCGGACCAGGACCCCGGTCACCCGCCGGGCACCGCCGGCCAGTGCGGTCACCCGTACGCCGGGCCGGATCCGGACGTTGCCGAGCGCGGTGACGCGCCGGCGCAGGTGTGCCTCCAGCAGCGGACGGCTGAAGGTCTGCAGCGGGATCCCGGTCGGGGTGCGCGGTGACCAGCAGTCGGGGAAGCGGAAGGCGACGATCTGCCCGAAGTCCCCACCGGGGGCGCCGGCCGCCGTCAACTCGGCGCGCAGGCCCGGGAAGAGGTCCTCCATGACCTCCGCGCCGCGGGCCGTCAGCCCGTGCACGTGGTGGCCCTGGGGCACGCCCGGCCGTTGGGCGGGCCGGTCGGGGAGGGTGTCCTGTTCGAGGACCTCGACCTCGGTGTAGGCGTCGGCGAGCACCCGGGCGGCGAGCAGTCCGGCGATGCCGGCGCCGACGACCAGGGCCCGGTGGCGGTCGGTCATCCTCGGTCGAGCCCGAGGTGGTCGGTGGCGGGGGCGGGGTCCCCGGCCGGGACCAGGAGGGAGTGGTACCGGGTGGTCCGGCTCCACTCCAGGTAGCCGCTCATCGCGGTGCGCAGGCAGTCGGCGATCCGCCGGGCGGCCGGGGCGTCCCGGTGCCCGACCGTGTCCGGCAGCCGTGTCTCCAGGAGGAGGAACTCCTCGCACCAGGAGGTGATCATGGACTGGATCTCCTGGAGGGCTTCGACGCGCCCGCAGTTCAGCTCGTGCTCGATCACGGGCACCAGGTTGTGGAGGTCGCCGCGGGACTCGTCCCGCTCCACGGAGTGCACGTCGCCGAGGGCGCCGACGACGTCCGCGGTGAGGTCGAGCATCCGGCGGACCACGACGTCCGTGGCGAGCCGGCGCGGGAGTTCGAAGCCGTACGCCTTCTGGCTGAGGTCGATCATCGCGGGGACGGGGCCGGACCGGCGGCGCAGCTCCGCGTACTCGGCGCGGGTCGGGACGCGGCGGCGGGCGGGGTGGTGGGCGTGGTGCCGGGCGCGGTGGCGTGCCTCCTGGAGGTGGGCGCCGAGGTACCACTGCCAGTGCTGCCCGGTGTGCTCCAGCCACCCGGGTGACGCGCCGTCGGCGAGTCGGCGCCAGACGTCGGCGAAGGCCCGGACCAGGGGCCCGGCGGCCGCCGGGGGCCGCCCTGCGGTGGCGATGACGGCGCCGAGCTCCGCGCAGAGGGCGGCGATCCGGTCCGGCCGGTCGGGGAGGGGGCCGGCGAGCGGGCCGTGGACGTGGTCGTCGATGTGGTCGTTCAGGAGGGCGGCCACCACGACCGCGTCGACGGTGAGGTCCAGCTGCTCGCCGCCCGCCCGGGGGTTCCAGCCCGCCATGAGTCCGGCGAAGTCCCAGTGCAGCAGGCGCAGTTCGTCGACGGGATCCTCGACGAGCCGCTGCCGGCGGCACCAGTGGAGGCTGCGGTGCCGGGCGGCGTCGGCGTCCGGACTGGTCACGGCCCCGAAGGGCAGGGTGAACGCGGTGTCCTGGGGCATGGCGGGCCCTTTCGGGGGGAGGGAGTGCGGGCCGTCGCTCCCCCCAAGGGTCACCGCCCCGGTCCGCGGCCGCAAGAGGGCAGGTGGGGCGGTCGGACGGGGTGCCGCACCGCGACGGTACGGTGCGGCACCCCGGCGGTCACCAGGTGACCGGGACGGCGGCGGCCGTGATGGCCATCCGGTTGGGCTGCCAGGGCACTTCGTCGACGGGCACGGCCAGGCGCAGGTCGGGGAACCGCTGGAGCAGGACCCGGAAGGCCGTGTCGGACTGGCGGCGGACCAGGTGGGCGCCGGGGCAGTGGTGGCGGCCGTGGCCGAACCGCAGGTGCGGGTTGGGCGAGCGGGCGGGCTCGAACCGCTGGGCGTCGGTGAAGGCGGCCGGGTCGAAGTTGGCGGCGTCCAGGGAGAGCAGGACCAGGTCGCCGGACTCGACCTGCTGGCCGGCCAGGGAGGTGGGCTCGGTGACGAAGCGCGGGATCGCGTTGCCCAGGACGACGCTGCACCGCAGCAGTTCCTCCACGTGCTGGGGGGTCGTCCCGGGGTCCTCGCGCAGCGCGGCCATCGCCTCGGGGCGGCGGAGGAGGTTGACCGCGGCGACGCCCAGGAAGCTGGCGAAGTCCTCGTAGCCGCTGACGAACAGGACGGCGACGATGTTGGACAGCTGCCTGTCGCTCAGCCCCTGCTCCGTGGTGTTGCGGGCGTTCAGGTCGGCGAGCCGGTCGGCGAGTCCGCGCGGGCGCCCGGGGGTGCGGGCGGCCAGGTGGGCCGCGATGTAGGCGCGGATCTCCTCCCAGTTGTCGGCGAGTTCCCGGTCGGAGTAGGTCGCCATGGTGAGGTCCTTGTCGGCCCGTTCGGCGAGCCACTCCCGGTCCGCGAAGGGCAGGCCGAGCAGCCGGCACAGGCACTGCGCGGCCACCCACTCGGCGAAGTGGCGCTGGAGGTCGCCGGGTGAGCCCTCGGCGGCCATCCGGTCCAGGCCCTCCCGGGTGACCTCGGCGACCCAGTCGGCGGGCAGTTCCGGCTGGTTGCGGCCGAGGGCGGTGAGCACCTCGTCGCGCAGTCCGGCCTGCTGGAGGTGGCTCATGGCGCCCATCAGTTCGGGGGCCAGGATCGGGGCGTCCTGGGTCGGGCTGTCGGACTCGCCGAGCACGGAGCGGGCGAAGGCGCGGTCCCGCAGGACGTCGCGGGTCAGTTCGTAGCCGGTGACCAACCACGCCTCGCCGCCGGAGTTGGTCCGGACCCGGGCCACCGGGCAGCGGCTGCGCAGCTCGTCCAGTTCGGGGGCGAGGCGGTCGCCGTCGGTGCTGAACGGGTAGCGGGGCAGTGGCCGGTCGTCCGGGGCGCCGTCGGTGGTGGCGGGAGCCTGGGATGCGCTCACGTGGCGCGGTCCTCTCTGGGCGGGAATCGGGGTTGCGGGGCGGTGCGGCGCGGTCACCAGCGCACCGGCAGGCGGGCCGGGGCGCGCAGCGGGGTGGTCTCGTCCCAGGGCAGGGACTCGGCGGGCTCGGCGAGTTCGATGCCGGGCAGGGTCTCCAGCAGCACCTGGATCACGACGGCCAGTTGCATCCGGGTCAGGTGCGCGCCGGTGCAGGCGTGCGGGCCGTGGCCGAAGGCGAGGTGCGGGTTGGGGGTGCGGGTGAGGTCGAGGCGGTCGGGGTCGGTGAACGCGGCGGGGTCGCGGTTGGCGGAGGCGGGCACCGGGACGACGGCGTCGCCGGCCCGGATCAGCTGCCCGTGGAGGGTGAGGTCCTGCTCGGCGACCAGGATGTTGATCGCGTTCATCAGCGGTACGTGGCGCAGCAGTTCGTCCACGGCGGCGGTGATCCCGGCGGGCTCCTCGCGCAGCCGGCGGAGCTGGTCGGGGTGGCTGAGCAGGGTGAGCAGGGCGTTGCCGGTGTGCTGCATGTTGGTCTTGTAGCCGGCCATCAGCATGGTGACGACGAAGCTGACCACGTCGTCCCGGACCAGCTCGCTGCCGGGGCGGCGGGTCTCGGCGAGCAGCAGCCGGATGTAGTCCCCGTCGCCGTCCGCCGCCTCGCCGTCCTGTTCCTTGCGGTCGAGCAGCTCCGAGGCGTAGTCCTGAAGGGCGTTCAGGGCGGCGAGGATGTCGTCCATGGTCAGCGCGGCGGCGCTGAGCAGGGTGAGGGTGTGCGGGAGGTAGCGGTCGCGGTCCTCGTGCGGGAGGCCGATGGTCTCGCACAGCACGCGCAGCGGCAGCGGTTCGACGTAGCCGGCCACCAGATCGGCGGTGCGGTCGGGCGAAGCGGCCGTCATGGTGTCGAGCAGCTCCCGCGCGATGGCGCGGATGCGGGGGCGCATGAACTCCAGCCGGCCGCGGCCGAACAGCGGCAGGACGGCGCGCCGTACCCGGTCGTGGTGCTCGCCGCGCATCTCCAGGAAGGTCGGCAGGCAGGGCGGCGGCGCGTCGTCGCCCTCGACCGGGGGCCAGGCGGACAGCAGCGGCCGGACCAGCCTCGGGTCGGCGAAGGCGGCCCGGGCGTCGGCGTAGCGGCTGAGCAGCCACGCGGTCTCGCCGTTGGGCAACTGGGCCTGGACGACGGGCTGTTCGGCGCGCAGCCGGGCGTAGGCGCAGGGCGGTCCGGCGGTGCCGGTCGTCACCTCGGGGACGGGAATGGGGACGGGGGCGGGGACGGCGGTATCGGTCATCGGGCGCTCTCCGGGGTGGCGGCGGCAACGGTGGTGGGGCGCGGGAGGTACCCGGAGGTGAAGAAGTACTCCAGGTAGCGGTCCAGCAGGGCGGCGTCGACCGGCGGGCAGTGCAGTCCGCTGTCCGCCAGCGCGGCGTCGGCGTTGTCCCGGCCGAGCACCGGGAAGGTGCCCTCGAAGTACAGCTCCTTGACGGACATGTCGGCGGTGCGGCTGCGGTCCACGCAGAGCGACACGAACGGGGCGGTGGCGCTGGTCGGGTTCGCCGCGACGTGGCGGACCAGCTCCTCCACCCACTGCGGGTACGGCAGCGTGCGGACCGCGCAGCCGGCCGCGCGCATCCGCTCGATGACGTCGGAGAGCATCGCCGGGCGGGGGTTGGTGAGGTGGTAGGTGCGGCCGTCGGCGTCCCGCCGGGTGGCGATGTGGACCACGGCCTCGGCGAGGTGGTCGACCGGGACGAAGTCCATCGGCAGGGCGATGTCCGGGGCCAGCCCGGTCTCGGCGATGGTCCGGAACAGCGAGCAGATCGCGGTCTCGGTGTTGCTCACCCCGCTCACCTGGTCGCCGGTCACCTCGTAGGGGCGGTGGACGGCCACCGGGAGTCCCTGCTCGGCGGCCCGGCGCAGCACCCCTTCGGCGACCCACTTGCTCTCGGCGTAGCCCATGGTGAGCCCGTCGGGGTGGGCGAGCGCGTCGTCCTCGGCGACCGCGCGCACCCCGGCGGCCCCGGCGCCGGCCACGACGGCGACGGTGGACAGGAAGTGGACCGGCACCCGGCGGGGCGCGGCGAGCCGGACGATCTCCCGGGTGCCGTCCACGTTGGGCGCGCGCAACTGCTCGTACGGGTAGAGGAAGTTGACCTGGGCGCCGTTGTGGACGATCAGGTCGAGGCGGTCGGCGAGTTCGGCGCGGTGCCCGGCCGGCAGGCCGAGGCCGGGCTCGGCGAGGTCGGCGGGGAAGCACTCCAGGCGCTGCCGGTCGGTCTCGTCCAGGTGCAGGCCGTAGCGGGCGAGGGCGGTGCGCACGCGCTGTTCGGCGTGGGCGGGGCTCGCGGCGCGGACCGGGCAGTGGATCCGGGCGGCGGTGCGGCGCAGCAGGGTGGTCAGCAGGAAGGCGCCGACGAAGCCGGAGGCGCCGGTGAGCAGCACCTCCTTGGGGTCCTGGGGGCAGGGCGCGGGGCCCTGGGCGGGCGGGAGGCGGAAGCCGAGTCCGGTCTCGCGGGCGAAGTCGACGGTGCTCTCGGCGGGGCCGGTCGGGGAGCCGTCGCGGGCGGCCCGGACGGCGTCGGTGAAGCGGGCCAGGGTGGGGGCGGTGAGCAGCGCCCGGATGAGGGTGGAGCTGAGGGCGGCGTCCAGGCCGAGGGCGGCGAGGGTGCGGGTGACGGCCTCGGAGGCGAGCAGGGAGTCGCCGCCGAGGTGGAAGAAGTCGTCCTCGGGGGCGGGCCGGGTGCGCAGCACCTGCTGCCAGATCCCGGCGAGCAGGCCGGCGAGTCCTTCGGCGGGCCGCGGGTCCGGCGTCTGCGCCCGGACGGCCACCGCGGCGGCGGCGCGCAGCGCCTTGCGGTCCACCTTGCCGCCGCTGGTCACCGGGAGGCGGTCCAGGGCGACGAGGGAGGGGACGGCCTGCGGGGGCAGCCAGCGGGAGCAGTAGCCGCGTAACCCGGGCAGCGGCAGCGGGTGGCCCGGGGCCACGGGGGTGACGTAGGCGGTCAGTCCGGCGCCGTCGGTCTCCACGACGGCCTCGGCCACGGACGGGTGGGCGCGCAGCCGCGCCTCGACCTCGTCGAGTTCGATGCGCGCCCCGCGCAGCTTCACCTGGCGGTCCGCGCGGCCGCGGTACTCCAGCAGGCCGTCGGCGTCGCGGACGACCCGGTCGCCGGTGCGGTAGAGGCGGGCGCCCGGGTCGGCCCGCGGCGGACGGACGAACCGCTGCGCGGTCAGCTGGTCGTCGCCGGGGTAGCCGAGGGCCAACCCGTCGCCGCCGACGTACAGTTCGCCCTCCTCGCCGGGCGCCGCGGGGGTGCCGTCGGGGCGCAGGACGTGGCAGGTGGTCGCCGCGTACGGGCGGCCGATCGGGACCTGGGTGGCGTCCTCGGGCAGCGGGCGCACCCGGTGGGCGGTGGAGACCACCGAATTCTCGGTCGGGCCGTAGAAGTTGACCACGGTGGTGGCGGGGCAGGCCGCGAGGACGGCGTTGGCCAGCCGCGGGTCCATCGCCTCGCCGCCGGCCGAGACGAACCGCAGGCCGGCCATGGCCTGCGGGCGGGTCCGGGCGAGGAGGTGGAAGACGCTGGTGGTGAGGTAGGCGACGGTGACGCCCCGGGTGCGGAGGAGGTCCTCCAGGGCGGTGGGCGACAGGAGTTCCTCGCGGTCGGCGATCACCAGGCAGGCGCCGGTGAGCAGGGCGCTCCAGATCTCGATGGTGGAGGCGTCCGAGGACAGGCCGTAGCCGTGCAGGATCCGGTCGCCGGGCCCGGGCGGCGGCAGTTCGCGGTCGGCCAGGACGAGCCGGACGATGCCCCGGTGCGGGATCGCCACGGGCTTGGGGCGGCCGGTGGTGCCGGAGGTGAAGGCGATGTAGGCGCAGTCGGCGGGGGCGGCGGGCGCTGTCGACGCGCCGGTGGGCGCCGGAGCGGTGTCCGCGTCGTCGACGGTGACCGGGATGCTCACCCGCAGGCCGCGGACCGGCCGTTCGGTGCCGGGCAGGGTGACGGCGGCGCGCAGTCCGGCGTCCTCGGCCATGGCGCGCAGGCGGGCCGGGGGCAGGTCGTCGTCCAGCGGTACGTAGGCGCAGCCGGCCTTGAGGATGCCCAGCAGGGCGATCAGCGCCTCGGGGGAGCGGCCGCCGCACACGCCGACGGGTTCGCCGGGGGTGAGGCCGGCGGCGAGCAGCCGGGCGGCCAGGGCGGTGGAGCGGGTGTCGAGCCGGCCGTAGCCGAGGGTGCGGTCGCGGTGCCGGACGGCCGGTGCGTCGGGGTGGGCGGCGGCCTGCCGGGCGAAGAGCTCCGGGAGGGTGAGGTGCTGCAGCCGGTCCTCGGAGCGGGCGGCGCGGGGGGCAGGGAGGTGGAGCGGGCGTGACGAGACGTCGATGTCGGTCATGGGTCCTTCTCGGGAGGGGGCTCCGTCGGCCGCGGCTGCGGACCGGTGCCGACGGCGCGTCGGGTCAGTCCGCGCTGTCGGCGGCGGGTTCGGCGGGGCCGGTGGGCCGGGCGGGTCCGGTGGACCGCGCCGGCTCGGCGGGCTCGGCGGGCTCGGTGAAGTCGGCCGCGAAGGCGGCGAAGTCGGCGGTGCGCCAGCGCTGCGGGCGCAGCCGGAAGAGGATGTCGTCCTTGAGCTGGTCGGCGGTGGTGTCGAGGTAGCCGCGGGCCTCGTCCGGATCGAGGTAGCGGTGCGCCAGGGCGTCCCGGACGGCGGGCGGCACCGGGTCCTCGATCGTGGCGACCGGCCCTTCGACGCTGACGTACCGGTAGGGCCGCCGCTCGTCCTGCACGCAGAGGCTGAACCGGCCGGCGGCGCGCAGCAGTCGGCCCTTGACCGTCTCGCGTCCGGTCTGGACGAGGATCTCGCCGCCGGGCCGGTAGTCGTACCAGACCGGCACGCTCAGGGGTGCGCGGTCGCCTTCTCTGGGGTCGGCGACGCTCAGCACGCCGACTCGGCGCTCGGCGAGGAAGAGCTCCCGGGCACGCGGGGACATGGTGGGCAGCATTGAGCGATCTCCTTGCTGGATGGGGAGGTTGAGCCCTGCGGTGGCTTCTCGCGCGCCTCGGTCGCGGCGGGCGGTGCGGCGCCGGACCTGCTGGCGCCCGACGGCAGGACGGGCCGACGGCCGCCCCGGCCGGGGCGGTGTCGGTGCCGGAGTGGGGGTGGCCACCGTGGCGCGGCTGCGCTTCGGGGACGTACGGTTCCGGCAGGAACAGCATGGCGGTCCTGGTACGGACAGTGACGGAGAGATCACAACCCTGTCGTGAACCTGTCACTCACTGGCCGGAAACCGGACGGCCGCCCCCGGAAACCGGACCGCCCCCGGGAGCGGTCTCCCGGGGGCGGTGTCGGTGAAAGGTGGTCGGCTACCGGTGGTCGGCTACCGGCCGTCGGTGCCCGGCACGACGGCGCTCGGCACGACGACGCCCTTGGGTTCGAGGAGGAACTGGGTGAGGCTGCCGTCGTGCGGGAGCCCCGGCACCAGGTCCCACGGGAGGGCGGTGCCCACCGTCACCTTGCGGATCCGCGGGTCCCGGACGGCCCGCGCCACCAGCGCGTCGTCGTCGGTGAGCAGGTTGAGCACCAGCGCCGGGCCGAGCGCCCCGGTGTCGCGGTCCGCCGACCACGGCGCGACCACGACGAACGGGAAGCCCAGCTCGGTGCCCACGGCCGGGTGGTCGGCGCGGTCCGCGGACAGCACCAGCGGGCGGAGCAGGAAGGAGCCGTCACCGAGGTCGACCACGAAGTCCCCGTCGTAGTGCGGGGTGCTGTGGTCGGTCAGCCCGTCCGCCAGCGTCGCGACGTGGCGGCGCAGCGCCTCGGCGCGCTCGCGCCCGACCACCAGCAGGGTCGCCTCCGGGTCGGTGACGGGCAGCACCGGCAACCGCGCCAGTCTCGCGGCGAGTTCGTCGGCGACCCGGGCGACCGGGGCGGTGGTGAGGACGGCGGACAGGTTGGTGCAGCGGGTTCCGCCGTCGTAGCCGGCCGCGGTGGCCAGGTGGTCCAGCAGCTCCGGGGTCGGTGCGGTGTCGAGCAGGGCCCGGGAGCGCCCCGGGCCACGGGTGGCGACGTGCCGGGCGTCCCGCCAGGAGGCCACCGCCTGGTCGCCGCCGAAGACGATGCCGCGGTCGGCCGAGTCGAGCAGGAAGGCGGCCGCGCGGTGGTCGCACGGCAGGTGGGCGAGCTTGTGCGGCGGCAGTCCGGCGGCCAGGAGTGCCGCGACCAGGCGGCGCGGGGTGAACGGGTCCCGGCTCCCCGGGCGCACCAGCACGCTGTAGCCGACGAACAGCGCGTGCACCCAGGAGACGTGCGGCAGCGGGTGGTTGCCGGCCATCACGGCCGCGAACACCCGCCCGCCGGGCACCCATTCCACCCGGTGGGTGGAGCCCGGCAGCGGGGGAGGCAGCTCCGCGGCGACGGTCCGGTCCAGCGCCTCGATCTCGGCGACGACGTCCGCCACCGCGAGGCGGACCGCGCGGACCGGAAGACCGGAACTGCGGACGACCCGGTCGACGTAGGCCTCGGGGTCCTCCCCGTCGAGTTCCGCGGTGGCGAACAACCGGGCCGCCTCGGGGAAGATCCGGGCAGCCGGCCGGAGCCCGTCGGCCGCGGCCCGCAGCCGGTCCAGGGCCAGCTGGGCGCCCAGCCTGGGGGCCACCCCGACATCGGCCAGCGCGGCACCGAACACGTCGGTCAGCAGCTGCCGGTCGGAGCTCGGCGCGGACACGCCCGCCACCAGGGGGTCGATGACCGTCGCGGCCACTAGTACACCCCTTCCACCACGTCGGCGCCCTCGAAGCGGGCGACGCTGGCGACCTCCGCGAGGCCGTCGACCGCGGAGCCGGCGGCGGGCGCCACCCGGATCGCGGTGTCCCGCTCCGCGATGTTCGGCAGGAACATCTCCTCGCTCACCAGGTGCAGCCGCACCTGGCCGCGCTCGCCGTACCCGACCGGGCGGCCGTCGCCGTCCACCAGCTCCAGCCGGGTGGTCTCCGCGAACGGCTCGAAGACGCAGGGGTGCACGTCGTCGTCCCGGCGCGGGCGCTGCGGGGCCACGCCCATCAGGCTGTTGCCGTAGACGCCGACCAGCGGGACGCCCGGGAACATCTCCCGCTCGACCAGCTGCAGGCTCTCCCGGCTGAAGGCCGTGCCGCCCCAGACGATCGCCCCGACCCGCTCGGCCACCAGGGCACGGAGGTCGGGGCGCGCGCAGATCGCCTCCAGCAGCGGCGGGGTGGTGTTCAGGACCGCCACCGGCTGGCTGCGCAGCACCAGTTCGGCCTGGTCCAGCACGTGGTCGAGGTAGTCCGAGGCCTCGCGCCGCCGGCCGGTGGACAGCAGCCGCTTGACCCAGCGGGGGTCCAGGTCGACGGTGTAGCACAGGCCGCCGCTACGGGCCGCGTATCCGGCGACGTCGAAGGCGATCACATGCGGCCCGGCCGGGCCGAGGTGGAGCCAGTTGCCGTGCTGCGGGACGCCGTTGGCCCGGAGCCGGTCGACGGCCCAGTCGACCATCCGGCTGCGGTAGCCGCCGTCGACCACCCGCTTGGGCAGGCCGGTGGTGCCACCGGACTCGTACACCCGGAAGGCCTGGCCGGGGGCCGCCCCGCGGGGTATCAGCTCGGCGGCCGGTACCGTCCTGAGTTCGTCGCTGACGTCGGGGAAGCGGCGCAGGTCGGCGGCGCCGGTGACCTCGGTGAGCGGGTCGAAGCCGAGCTCGGCGCGCTTGGCCAGCCAGAACGGCGAGCCGGTCGCCTCGTTGAAGTGCCAGGCCGTCATGGCCCGGACGTGCTGGTCGAAGTCGGTGCCCCCGTCCTCGGGGCGGTGGCCCGGCGCGGGTGCCCCGGCGCCGGTGACGTCGATCACGGTCTGATCCTGCACGATTCCCCATTCCTCCTTCGCGCCGCCCGACGTGGCGGCGTCCCGCCGCATTCCGTCGCCTGCGGCCGGGGTCGACGGCGTCGATGGGCCGGTGTCGACGGGCCGACGGGGTCGGCGCGGGGCCGCCCGTTTCGTCCCGGTGCGGAATCCGGTGAGACACCGTCAACCTATCGCCGGTGCACCGGTGGATCGGCCCGGATGAGCGGTCGCGCGGGGGTGGGGATGATCACTTCCAGCGCTGCGCACGGTGGCGCACGGCCGCGTGGGGGCACAGTGGCGGGACCGGATCCCGGGAGGAGGATTTTCTGCGCGGAATGTCCGCACGATCATCACGCCACGCTCATCCGGCACACAGACCGGGCCGTTACCGTGACGCTCCGGTCACGCGGTGGCCGGACTCCCTCGCCGTCCAGCTATCGGAATCCCTCTATCGGACAGGATGTCAGGATCATGACGATGAACAGCAAGCCGGGCCGTCGGTCCGTCCTCGGCGCGTTCGCCGCCGCGGCGGCGGTGCCCGTCGTCGGCGCCTGGGGCGCGGCTGCGGCGCCGCAGGGTCCGGCCGGGGCGGCCCGGGCGGTCGACGCGTCCGCCGAGCGGGAGTCGGCCGCCGGCCCGAACGTGATCATGCTCATCCGGCACGCGGAGAAGCCGACCGACTCCGGGGCGCCCTACGGCGTGACCGACCAGGGGAAGAAGGACAGCGAGTCGCTGACGGTGCAGGGTTGGACCCGGGCCGGCGCGCTGGTCGCGCTGTTCGCGCCGCGGACCGCCACCGGCGACCCCGCCCCGGTGCCGGCCGGACTCACCCGGCCCGCCGGGGTCTTCGCGGCCGACCCGACCACCGGAGGCAGCAAGCGGCCGGCGGAGACCATCTCCGTGGTGGCCGCCGCGCTCGGCCTGACCCCCGACGAGCAGTACGCCAAGGGCGACGAGGCCGGCCTCGCGACCGCGCTGCTCGCGTCCACCGGCCCGCAGCTGGTCGCCTGGGAGCACAAGAAGATCCCGGCGATCCTGGCGGGCCTCGGCCCGATCACCCCGGCGCCGCCCGCCTCCTGGCCGGACGACCGCTTCGACGTGGTCTGGGTGCTGACCGCGAACGGCAGCGGCTGGACGTTCAGCCAGGTCCCGCAGATGCTGCTGAACGGAGACTCCCCGAACCCGATCAGCTGACCGGGCGGAGCTGTCCGGCAGTCGGCCGACTGCCGGACAGCCGACCGGAGTTCGGCCGGGTCGGTCACCCGTCGGTGCGCTCGCGGGGCGGCAGCTCGTACAGTCCGGTGCCGGCGTGTGCCCCGTTGGTGATGTTGACCACGCCGACGTTGGCGTCCAGGCGGGTGCCGCGGGCCATGATGCCGGCGAAGCCGCGCGCCATGGTGAACACGCCCCAGGCGGTCAGCCATGGCTCCAACTGCCCGTTCTCGTCCGGGAACAGTTCGGTGACCGGACGGATCCGGCGCTGCACCACGTAGGGCTTGTCGAGCGCGGCGTCGAGGTGCGCGGCCCAGCTCTCCTCGGTCACGTCCCCGCCGAGGATCACCCCGCTGCCGCCGTGCAGCACCGTCGGTTTGAGGACGAGGTCGTGTCGGTCGGCCCGGGCGTACTCGAGCAGTTCCACCCGGTGTCCGTTCTCCAGCGTCACCGTGCCGGGCCGGACGGTCCGGGTCCACGGCAGGACGCGGTCGAACGCCGCCAACTCCTCGGCGCTGAACAGGTGCCGGTTGTTCTCGTCGGAGAGCATCGCGAGGGTGGTCTTGCTGGCGTAGAGCTCGGCGTCCAGCGGGACGAACAGCTTCACCTGGTCGGCCGCGGCCGCGCGGACGACCTGGTCCATCAGCGCCGGGGCCTCGGGGGATTCGAGCAGGTCCTCGGCGAGGAAGATCCGGTGGATGATGTCGACGGCCCGGTCACCGAGCCAGACCCGGCCGTCGCGGTAGTCGAGTTGGCCGATGTGGCAGGGGTGCGCGTCGGCGCCCAGGGTCCGCAGGAGGGCGCAGAACTCCTCCAGGAAGGCGGCCCAGCCGGTCAGGTAGCTGCTCGGCCAGTCGGCGACCGCGATGACCGGCCGGGACCGCGGGTCGAACCCGGTGGCGGCGTACATGGTGTGCAGCAGTTCCGCGGCGGTGTCGGCGAAGCCGAGGCCGTGCCGGGCGGCGAAGTCGGCGAGGAGCGGGTGTTCCAGCAGGGCCCGGGCCATCACGCCGTTGCCCAGGCCGCCGAGCGAGCTGGTCATGTTGACTTCCACGACCTTGAATCCGCTGTCGTCGACGCACAGATCCGTACGGGCCAGGCGGACCGCGGCGGCGCCCTGGCTGCGCAGGATCACCTCGATCTGGGTCTCGGTCATGCCGACGGCCCGGGCGAACGCGCCGAGGTCGCCGTCGAAGAGCCGGTCGGGCAGGCTGAACAGCGCGGCGTGGAGCGTGTCCAGGTCTGCCATCAGCTGCTCGTGCTCCTGGTGGCCGAGGAAGAGCGGGCGGGCCAGGAAGCGGTTCTCGAAGTCGATGCCGAGCAGGGCGTCGTGCTGCGCACGACCGAGCAGTTCGGTTGCGGTGGCCGTGCTCTCGCTCAGTTCGGCCAGATACCGCTCGGTCAGGGTGGGGCGGTCCACGGAAGGTCCTCTCGGGGGACGGGTGGGCGGTGGCGGCGGGCGGGTTCAGCCGCGCGCCGACTCCGCGCGGCGGGTGGCGACCAGGGCGCCCAGGGCCGCCAGGTCGGGCTGGCGCATGACCTCTGCGGCCCTGACCCGGATCGGGTAGGTGCTCTCGATCAGCGCGATCAGACGGGCGACGGCCAGCGAAGTCCCGCCCGATTCGGCGAAGTTGTCGGCGGGCGTGAGGTCGGGCTGGTCGAGCAGCCGGCGGCAGGCCACCAGCAGGAACGCCTCGGTGTCCTCCGCCTGCGGGGTCGGCGCTGCCCCGGGCGCGGTGGACGCCGAGGGGGCGGCCTGCCGGGCGAGCAGGGCGCGGTCGACCTTGCCGTTGGCGTTCAGCGGGAAGGCGTCGACGAAGCGGACCAGGGCGGGCACCGCCTGCTTCAGCACCCGGGAGCGGGCGGCGGCCAGCACAACGTCCCGGTCGGCCCGCGCGCCTTCGGCGAGCAGGAGGAAGGCGGCCAGCCGGAGACCGCCGCCGGTGCCCTGGTACGGGACCACGACGGCGCGCCGGACCGAGTCATGGGTCTCCAGGGCGGCCTCGACCTCGGCCGGTTCGATCCGGGCGCCGCTGATCTTCACCTGGTCGTCGATGCGGCCGAGGAACTCCAGCGGCCCGTCGGCGCGCATCACCGCCCGGTCGCCGGTCCGGTAGACCCGGTCCACGTACGGCTGACCTGCGGGGGCCGGCACGAAGTGTTCGGCGGTCCGCTGCGGGTCCAGGTAGCCGAGCGCCAGGCCCGCACCGCCGATCCGGACCTCTCCGGCGTGTCCCCTGGGCAGGATCCGGCCGTCCTCGTCGGTGACGAAGACGGCGTAGCCGGTCAGCGGCCGTCCGATCGGCACGACGGCGTTCGGGTCGTCGCTCCCGGGTTGCAGGCGGTGGGTGGTGGTGAGCACGGTGGCCTCGGCGGGACCGTACACGTTGTGCACCACCGCCGCGCACTGCGCGGGCGGCCGCACCCGCATCCGGTCGCCGCCCACCAGGATGTGGCGCAGGGCGAGGCCGGCGGGCCACGGCTGGGTGAAGGCGAGGTCGGCGAGCGGGGTCGGCAGCAGGCAGTGGGTGAGGCCCGACTCCCGCCACCACTGGAACAGTTCGGCCGTCGAGCCGCGGGCGTCCTCGGGCGCGACGTGCAGGGTGGCGCCCGACGACAGCGCCTCCCACAGCTCCTTGAGGTGGGCGTCGAAGGTGGTGCCGACGAAGAGGCCCACCCGGGACCCGGGACCGATCTCCAGCCGGTCGCAGGTCCAGCGGACCAGGTTGGCCAGCGCCTCCTGCGGCAGCAGCGCGATCTTGGGTTTGCCGGTGCTGCCCGAGGTGGTGACGGCGCAGAAGGCATCGCCGGGCGCGCCGTTGGCCGGTCCGCCGCGCAGGGCGACCACGAGCCCGTCCACCGCGTCGGCCGGCGCGACGGTCCAGCCGGGCGGCGGGGCGGTGGTGCCGTCGGTGAGCAGGCAGCCGATGTCGGCGTCCTCGGTGAGCGATTCCAGCCGTGCGGCCCCCGGCCGCGCGCCGAGGGCGAGGTAGACCGCGCCGATCCTGGCCAGCGCGACGGCCGTGGCCACCAGCAGCGCGGAACGCTCCAGGCAGACTCCCACCAGCCGGCCGCGGCCGACCCGGCCGCCGAGGGCCTGCACGATGCGGGCGGCGGCCCGGTCGAGCTCGCGGTAGCTCCAGGTGAGGGCGCCGTCCACGACCGCCGGGGCGTCGGGCTGCTCGGCCAGCCGGCTCTCGAACCAGTCGAGCGGCCCCGCCCCCGGCGCGGGAGCGGGTGCGGGCTTGCCGCCCCAGGCGATGCTGGGCAGCTGATGGCCGGTCGGTTGGTGGCCGGTCGGTTGGTGGCCGGTCGGTTCGGGGGAGGTCGGTTCGGGGAAGGTCATCTGGTCTCCTCGGGGCGTGGTTCGGGGTGGTGGGGTCAGCCGTCGGCTGCCGCGGTGAGTGCCGCGAGGCCGGTCGTGGAGTCGGCGAGGTAGGCCTCCAGCAGCGCGGTGAACTGCCGCTGCAGCTCGGCGATCCGGGGGCTGTCGTACAGGTCGGTGGCGAAGTCCCAGATCAGCAGCATGCCGCCGGGGCCCGTGCGGCTGTTGACGGTCCGCCGGGAGTCGGGGACCAGCACCACGTCGAGGTCGAAACGGGAGGTGCCGGTGTTGAACGCCTCGTGGACGGAAACCTCCAGGTCCAGTCCCTCGACGTGCGGGATCGGCGCGTCGTGCGCGCTGAACATGACCTGGAACAGCGGGTTGTCCAGGCCGGTGCCGGAGTGTTCGCCGAGCTCGTGGGCCAACCGCTGGACCGGGACGCCCTGGTGCGGCAGCGAGCGGATCAGGACCTCGGTGACCTCGTCGACCGCGGTCAGCGCGCTGTCGTCGGACCGGAGGCGGAGGCGCAGCGGGATGGTGTTGACGAACATCCCGACGCACTCCTGGAAGCCGGGCGGGCGGTTGCCCACCGCGCTGCCGATCACCAGGTCGGACCGGCCGCTCCGCCGGCGCAGCAGCTCCGCGAAGAGGGTGAGCAGGACCGAGAACGGGGTGTGCCCGTCGCGGCGGGCGGCCGCCCGCAGGCGCTCGGCCAGCTCGGGTGCCAGCAGCTGGCGCAGTTGGTCGCCGTGCGGGACGTCGCGGACCCGCCCCGGGTCGGTCAGGCCGGGCAGCGGCAGGTCGAAGGCGGCGCCGTCCAGGGTGTCCCGCCAGTACGCCAGGGCCTCGTCCTGGTGGCCCGGTCGCGCCTCGGCGGCCGCCGACTCACGGACGTGCTCGGCGTAGGAGCGGGGCTCGGGCAGATCGGCCGGGACGCCCTGGGCCAGTGCGCGGTAGGTGGTGAACAGGTCGCGCAGGACCAGGCCGAAGGACCAGCCGTCGTGCACCAGGTGGTGCTCGGTGTGCAGCAGCCGGTGGTGGTCCTCGGCCAGCCTGATCAGGCTCCACCGCACCATGGGCGCCTCGGCGGTGTCGAAGGGCTCGTCGTGCTGCTCGCGCCACAGCTCCTCGAAGGCGGCCTCGTGGTCGTCGCCGCCGGTCAGGTCCACGGTGCGGTAGCGCGGTGCGCAGCCGTCGTTCACCCGCTGCTGCGGGGGGAAGCCCTCGGGGTCGAGTTCGAGGCGGAACGCCTCGTGGCGGGCGAGCACGGTCGCCAGGCTCTGCCGCAGGGCCGGCTCGTCCAGCGGGCCGCGCAGGTCGAGGGAGGCGGTGAAGTTGTAGGCACGGCTCTCGGGGAAGAGTTCCTCGTGCAGCCAGACGATCTCCTGGGAACGGGAGAGGTTGAACATCGGCGCGGCCCTTTCCGGGTCGGTGGTCGTTCGGGGTGCGGGGCTGGTGGCCGGGGCGGCCTCGGACACCGCCTGCTCAGTGGGCGGGCGGGGTGGCGGTGACGGTGTCGCGGAGCAGGAACTCCAGACCGTCGCCGTGCAGCCACTGCGCGCAGGCGCCGGCGTGGTCGGGTCCGTCGGTGTCGGCCAGGCGTCGCTGGGCGTCCGCCGTGCGGTGGCGTGCTTCGGCGCAGAACACGTCGGCGAGGTCCTGGGCCGGTCCGGTGCCCTCGGGGTGCAGTCGGGCGGCGTTGGCCAGCACCGCGGACATGCTGAACAGTTCGGCGGAGACCCGGTTGAGCAGGATCAGCGTGCGTTCCTCGGCGAACAGCTCCTCGGGGTCGGGGTGCCGGTCCACCAGGTCGCGGCCGAGGCGGGCGAACCGCACGGCCTGTTCGGCCACGAAGCGCAGGTGGTCGCGGTTGCGCGGGGACAGGCGGGCGTCCGCCGCGGTGAGGTCGGTGGCGGTCTCGGCGACGGGCCGCGGCTTCGGGTAGTGGCGCGAGAGCAGGTGCCGGGCGGCCCAGTGGTCCACCAGGAAGTCCACCCCGCCGGCCACCCGCAGGGCGCGCGCGTCGCGGAAGAACCGTTCCACCGGCAGCGGTTGGGCGCCGCGCCGGGCCTTGCTGGTCGCCGTCTCGAAGCCCTCGGCGGCCAGCAGGGACAGGGTGCGGTCGACGATGCGCCAGCTGGTCATCGAGGTGATGTTCTTGGCCGCCGTCTGCTCCGGGTCCAGGTCGATCCCCGGGTGGCGCTCCTCGGCCAGCAGGCACCACTCCACCACGCTCTCGATGGCGAAGGTCTCGGCGAGGTTGGCGGCGACGATGCGCTGGATCTCGTCGTACTGCTCCAGCCCGAGCCCGCCGACCGAACGCCGCCGGACGAACTCCCGGGACCAGTGCAGGCAGAGCCGGCCGATCGCCAGGGCGGGCGCCGAGATGGGGTACATCCGGCCCCGCACGCTGACGGTGTGCAGTTCGGGGGCCAGCCGCCACTCCTCCTCGGCGGTCAGGCCGTCGAGGGTGAAGACCCGGCTGTGCGGGACGAAGACCCGGTCGAAGGTGAGGGCCGCGTTGGGCAGGCCCTTGAGACCCAGGTACTCGTGCCAGGACCGGACCGAGAAGCCGGGGTCGGTGGTGTCGACGAAGAACAGCCGGATGTACTCCCGGCCGTCTTCGTGCACGGTGGCCGAGACCCTCAGGAGGCCCGCGATCGGGCCGTTCTGGATGAACACCTTCTCGCCGCTGATCCGGAAGCCGGTGCCGTCCTCGGTCGGCACCGCGGTGGTGGCCCGGGTCCGGTTGATCGCACCGGTGGGCTCGGTGTCGGCGTCGCCGGAGATCGCGCCCGCCGCGAGCAGCCGTTGGAGTTCGGACTTCAGCTCGCCGTCGGCCAGCAGCGGCAGGTAGGCGCCGGCGCCCAGTCCGAGGTGGACGGACATGGCGTAGCAGGCGGTCACCGACCAGGTCGCGGCGGCCTGGATCATCCGGAAGGCGTTGTGGGCGGACAGGCCCAGGCCGCCGCGCTCCAGCGGGTCCTGGAGCCTGAAGTAGCCGCGGGCGGCGCAGGCTTCGTGGAAGCCGTCGGGCAGCCTGGCGGTGCGGTCCACCTCGGTCGGGTCGACGGTCTCCTGGAGGAAGCGCATCAGCTCGGCGACGGCGGCGTCGCCGCGGGCGCGGTCCTCGTCGGAGGGGGTGGGGAAGGGGCTGATCAGGTCCCAGCGCAGGTGCCCCAGGTGGAGCTCGGCGAGGAAGCCGGTCGGGGCGGCGGTGTCGTGAGTCATGGTTGCTTTCACAGGTCGGGGGAGAGCGGGTCGGCGGGCGGCCCGGCGGGCGGGTGGTCGGTGAGTGCGGCCCGGATCAGGGCGAGCAGGGCGGCGCGGTGCTCGCGGAGGTAGAAGTGGCCGCCCGGCAGCAGGTTGAGGGCGAACGGTCCGCGGCTGTGGCCCTGCCATCGGGCGAGTTCCTCGGCGGGGAGCCGGTCCTCGGTGCCGCCGAAGACGTGCAGCGGCAGGTCCAGGGGCTCGCCGGGGGTGTGGCGGTAGCTGTCGACCATCTCGAAGTCGAAGCGGTGCGAGGCCATCATGATCGCGAGTAGCTCCGGGTCCTCGGCCACCTGGTCGGGGAGTGAGCCGTACTCCCCCTGGACGGCGGCGAACAGCTCCCGGTCGCCGAGGTGGTGGATCGGCGGCAGTCCGCGGGGCCGGTGCGGGGCCGGGCAGGCGGACAGCAGCAGGCGTTCGGGGCCGGGCAGGCCGCGCTCGCGCAGGGCGCGCGCGGTCTCGTAGGCCAGCAGCGCGCCGAGGCTGTGTCCGAAGAAGGCGAACGGTGCGCGGAACGCGTCCTGTTCCACCAGGTCGTGCACCAGCGGGCCGACCCGGGTGTACTGCGGGTCGTCGAACCGCGAGCCGCGGCCGGGCAGTTGCACGCCCCACACCTCGATGCCGGGCACGTCGTCGCCCCAGCGGACGTACTCGGCGGCCGAGCCGCCGCTGTGGGCGAAGCAGTACAGCCGGATCGCGGCGTCGGGGCGCTTGCGGCGATTGACCAGCCAGCGTGGGACGGTGTGCCCCGGAACCTCAGGCATGAAGGGTCTCCTGGCTCGTCGGTCGGGCGGTCGGTGCGGCGTCGGGCATGGCCCGCAGCGGGTGCACGGCGGAGAACAGCAGCGGCAGCCCGGCGAGGACGCTGCCCGCGCCGGCGAGCCAGAGGACGCCGCGCAGTCCGAGCGGGCCGACCAGTGCGCCGCCGAGGAAGGTCCCGACCGGGATGACGCCCCAGACCACGACCCGCAGCGTCGCCGTCATCCGTCCGCGCATCGGGGCGGGGGTGACGGACTGCCGCAGGCTGATCTGGTTGATGTTGAAGACGGAGGCGCACAGCCCGGCCAGGGCCATCGCGACGGCCAGGACGGGCATCGCGGTACCGGGGGTGGCCAGGGGCAGCAGCAGGAGGGTGCCGCCCAGTCCGAAGGCGGACCAGGTGAGCGACGGCCCGACGCCGAGGTGCCGCACCACCCGGCGGTTGGCGAGCGAGCCGAGCAGCACGCCCGCGTTCGCGATCGCCAGCGCGGTGCCCAGCCCGGCCGGCGAGAGCCGCAGCTCACGGACCGCGTAGAGCACCAGGATCGCCTGGACCATGCCGAACAGGCCGAAGAGGTTGGCGATCCCCGCGCTCAGCGCGATCGGGCGCAGCAGCCGGTGCCGGAACACGTACCCGAGGCCGTCCTTGACCTCCGCCACCAGTCCCGGCCGGACCGCGTCGCGGACCGGGTGTTCCTCCACGCGCACCAGCAGGAGCAGCGCCGCCGACCCGGCGTAGCTGACCGCGTTGGCGAACAACGCGATTGGCGCGGTCAGCAGTTGGACCAGGAATCCGCCGGCGCCGGGACCGGCCAGCTGACCGGAGGTCTCGGACAGCTGCAGTTTGGTGTTGGCCTCGACGAGCTGCTCCTCGCCGACCAGGGTCGGCAGGAAGGACTGCGCCGCCAGGTCGAAGAAGACCGTCATCACCCCGATCGCGAAGGCGACCGGATACAGCAGCCACAGGTGCAGGACCCCGCAGAGCGCGGCCACCGGCACGGTCAGCAGGACCGCGCAGCGGACCAGGTCCGCCGCGATCATGACGGGCCGTCGGCGCATCCGGTCCACCCAGGCCCCGGCCGGCAGGCCGACCAGCAGGAACGGCAGGTACTGCACGGCGGCCAGCAGCCCCACCTGGAACGGGGTGGCCTCCAGCACCGTCACGGCCGCGAGGGGCAGCGCGAGTTCGGAGATCTGGGCGCCGAGCACGCTGACCGTCTGGGCGGCCCACAGCCGGCGGAAGCCCTGGTGGCGCAACAGTCCCGGCGGAGGGGCCGGTCGCGTCATCGGGCGGCCGCCCGTTCACGGGTGCTCCTCGGCCGCAGGTCGGTCCACAGGCCGTCGATCAGGGCGAGGCAGTGCGCCTTGCCGCCCCGTCCGCCGGTCCGCTCCCACCCGGCGGGCAGCGCCCGGCCGTCCGGCCACACGGAGTACTGCTCCTCGGTGTTGCGGACCACCTCGTAGGTCCGGTCGTCGTCGTCCTCGAACATGGCTGTCCTCCGGGTCGGTGCGTCGCGTGACGGTTCAGGCCGGTTGCTGGGTGGCGTCGACGTGCCGGGCGGCGTCGATCACCCGGGCGAGTCGGCGTGGAGCGGGGGCGGTGAAGACCTGCTTGACGGTGATGCGCACGCCGAAGGCCGCGCGGACGGCGGAGGCGAGTTGAACGGCGATCAGCGAGTCTCCGCCCAGGTCGAAGAAGTCGTCCTGCGCCGCTACGTGCTCCAGCCCCAGCAGTTGGCCGAAGATCAGGGCGAGCCGGGTTTCGGTGTCGCCGTCCCGGGCGGGCTCCGGGACGGTCGGCGCGGGCCGGGTGGTGACGGTCGGCGCGGGGTCGTCGGTGGGGAGCGGTGAGTGCCGCTGCGGGCTGAACGGGTAGGTCGGCAGCGGGGTCCGGCCCGGGCGCCGGCCTTCGTGCAGCCGCGGCCAGTCCAGCTCGACGCCGGCCGCCCACAGCTGTCCGGCGGCGGCCAGCGAGGTCCGCAGGGCGGACTGCTCGCCGGCCGGGTGCGGCAGGCTGGGCAGCACCAGGTGGCGTTCGGTGCGGGCCGGGTGGCGGCGGGCCAGTGTGGTCAGAGTCAGGCCCGGGCCGATTTCGAGCAGGATCCGGTCGGGCTCGGCGAACAGGGTGGCGAGGGTGTCGCCGAAGCGCACCGCCCGGCGCATGTGGGCGGTCCAGAACTCGACGCCCGGGACGCGGTCCGGGCGGACCCACTGCCCGGTGGTGTCCCCGACCCAGGGGATCGAGGGCGCCCTGAGGTCGAGTTCGGCGACCAGGGCGGCGAACCGGTCGAGGATCGGCTCCACCAGGGCGCTGTGTCCGGCGGCGGCGATGTGCAGCCGGCGCGCGTCGACACCGTCCGCCGTCAGCCGGGCGAACAGCGCGTCGACCGCTCCCCGCGGCCCGGACAGCACGCACTGGTTCGGTCCGTTGACGGCCGCGAGCTCCACGCCGTCGCCGAGCAGTCCGGTGGCGTCGCGCTCGGCCAGCGGCACGGCCAGCATCGCCCCGACGGGCAGGCCCTGCAGCAGCCGGCCGCGCTCGGCGACCAGCCGCAGCGCGTCGGGCAGGGAGAACACACCGGCCACGCAGGCGGCGACGAAGGCGCCGAGGCTGTGCCCGGCGACGGCCGCCGGCCGCACCCCGCGCTGCTCCCACATCCGGGCGAGCGCGTACTCCACCACGAAGACGGCCGGCTGGGCCACCCCCATGTCGCGCAGCAACTCCTCGGCCGCCGCGGTCTGTTGCTCGCCGGCCGGGTACAGCACCGTCCGCAGGTCCAGGCCGAGCGTGGGTGCGAGCCGCGCACAGCAGGCGTCGACCTCGGCGCGGAAGGCCGGGTCGTTCTCGTACAGTTCGCGGCCCATGCCGACGTGCTGTCCGCCCTGCCCGGGGAAGAGGAATGCCACCGGCCGCCCGCCGTCCACGGGCGGGTGGGCGGAGGTGCCGGCCCCGGTCCCGGTCAGCGCCTCGATCGCCTCGGTGTGGTCGGCGGCCACCGCGAACCGGCGGTGCCCGAAGGCGTGGCGGCCGGTCTGCAGCGTCCAGGCCGTGTCGGCCAGGCGGACCGGGCCCGGTTCCCGGCCGGGGCCGGCGGCGCCGGCGGCCTGCCGCTGCAGGTGCTCGGCGAGCCTGGCGGCGGCGCGGTCCAGCTCGGGGGCGGTCCGGGCGGACAGCACCAGCAGTTGGTCGGCCGGAGCGACGGGCGGGCCAGGTCGCGCGGGCGGCTCCTCCAGGATCGCGTGCGCGTTGGTGCCGCCGATCCCGAACGAGCTGACCCCGGCCCGGCGGGGACCGTCGGGGCGCCACCGGTACGGTTCGGTGTTCACCACGAACGGGCCGTCCGCGAAGGGGATCTCGGGGTTGGGCGCGGTGTGGTGCAGGCTCGGCGGGATCAGGCCGTGCTGGACGGCCAGCACCGCCTTGATGAAGCCCGCCACCCCGGCGGCCGCGTCGGTGTGGCCGATGTTGGTCTTCACCGACCCGATCCGGCAGAATCCGCGCCGGTCGGTGCCGAGTCGGAACGCCTGGGTCAGCGCGGCCAGTTCGATCGGGTCACCCAGCGGCGTCCCGGTCCCGTGCGCCTCGACGTAGCCGATGCTGTCCGGCTCGACCTCGGCCACCAGGTGGGCCGCGCGGATGACCTCGGCCTGGCCGGCCACGCCGGGAGCGGTGAAGCCCACCTTGTCCAGGCCGTCGTTGTTGACCGCGCTGCCGCGTAGGACGGCCCGGATGTGGTCGCCGTCCCGGAGCGCGTCGGCGAGCCGTTTGAGGACCACGATGCCGACACCGTTGCCCGCGACGGTCCCGCGGGCCCGGGCATCGAAGGCCCGGCAGCGGCCGTCGGGCGAGATGACACCGCCCTCGGAGTACTCGGGCAGGCGGGCCGGGACGTTGACACTGGCCCCGCCGGCCAGCGCCAGGTCGCACTCGCCGGACAGCAGCGCCTGCGCGGCGAGGTGGACGGCGACCAGGGAGGTGGAGCAGGCGGTCTGCACCGTCACCGCCGGCCCGGTGAGACCGAGCCGGTGGGCCGTCCGCGAGGTGAGGAAGTCGATGCCGGTCGCCAGCCGCAGCTGCCACTCGCTGACCGGGCCGAGCCGGTCGCGGTGGGCCGTCAGCGTCTCCAGGTAGCCGGTCTGGCTACTGCCCGCGTACACGCCGACCGCCCCGGCACCGGACCGGGCGTCGTACCCGGCGTCCTCCAGCGCCTCCCAGGCGCAGGTCAGGAACAGCCGGTGCTGCGGGTCGAGGATCAGCGCCTCCCGCGGCGAGTAGCCGAAGAACGCCGCGTCGAACCCGTCCGCGTCCTCCAGTACGCCGAGCGCGGGGACGTACTCGGGGGTGGACGGGTCGCCGGGGAAGCGGGTGACCGATTCCGCGCCCTTGACCAGGTTGTCCCAGAACTCCCCGAGGTCACGCGCTCCCGGGTACCGCCCGGCCATCCCGACGACGGCGAGGAAGGGGCTGTCCGGATCCACCGGCTGTGCGGCCTGCGTCATCGGGCACCCCCGGCGCTCTGGCGGGCGCGGCGCTGCTGGAGCCGGGCCTGCCCGCTGCGGCGCTCGTCGGCACGCTCGTCACCGGGCGCGCCGCCGGCCGGCCCGGAGTCGTCGCGCAGATGGGCGGCGAGCTTGCGGACGGTCGGATGGGCGAAGAGCGCGACGCCGGGAACCTGGCGCCCCAGCGCCCCGCTGAGCTTGCGCTGCACCTGGACGAGCAGCAGCGAGTGACCGCCGATCTCGAAGAAGCTGTCGTCCAGGCCCACGTGGCCGACCCGCAGCACCTCACGCCACACGGCCGCGATCTGCTCCTCCAGGCCGGTCGGCGCCACGGCCTGCGGCGCGCCGGGCGTGGTGCCGCCGGACGTGGCCTCGCCGGGCGTGGTGCCGCCGGGCGTGGTGCCGCCGGGCGTGGCGTCCCCTGCGGTCGGCACCGGGAGCGCCCGGTGGTCGATCTTGCCGTTCGCGGTCAGCGGCAGTTCGTCGAGCAGCACGTAGCAGGCCGGGAGCATCGCGGCGGGCAGACGCATCGCCAGGTGGGCGCGCAGCTGCGACGGCTCGACCTCGGCGCCGACCTCGGCGGTGACCACGTAGGCGACCAGCCGCTTGCCGTCCGCCCCGTCGTCCACCGCCCGCACGTGCGCCTGACGCACCGCGGGGTGGGTGCACAGGGCCGCACCGATCTCCGCCGGTTCGACCCGCTGGCCGCGGATCTTCACCTGGTCGTCGGCCCGCCCGATGAAGGCCAGGGCACCGTCGGCGCGCAGCACCGCGAGGTCGCCGGTGCGGTAGAGCCGCCCGCCCGGCGTCCCGCCGAACGGGTCCGGTACGAAACGGTCGGCGGTGAGCCCCGGCTGCCCCAGGTACCCGCGGGCCAGCACCGCCCCGCCCAGGTACAGCTCGCCCGGGGTGCCCGCCGCGACCGGCTCCAGCTCGGCGTCCAGCAGGTACGCCCGCGCCCCGGCCAGCGGCCGCCCGATCGGCAGCGTCTCCCCCTCGGGCAGCGACTCCCCGGTGAACGCCTGGAGCGTGGCGGTGATGGTGGTCTCCGTCAGACCGTAGGCGTTGAGCACCGGCACCGAGCTGTGCCCCCGCCAGCCGGCCAGCGTCCGGGTGAGCCCGGTGTCGCTGCCCACGACCAGGAGCCGCAGGGCATCGGGCAGCTCCCGCGGTTCGGCGTCGAGATCGCGGACCCACTGGTCCCAGTACGGCGTCGGCAGGTTGGCCACCGTGACCCGCTCATGGTGCAGGCACTCCTCCAGCTCCGCGGGCGACGGCACCGGGTCGGGGGCCACCACCACCCGGGCGCCGGCCAGCAGGGTCGGGAACACCTCCTCGCCGAACACGTCGAACCCCGGACCGGCGAACTGCAGCACCCGGTCGGCCGCGGTGAGCGCGAAGGCCGCACCGATGGCGACCGCGTGGTTGGCCAGCGACCCGTGGGTGACGGCCACCGGCTTGGGGCGGCCGGTCGAACCCGAAGTGAAGATCACATAGGCCAGGTCGCCGGGGGCGACCGCCACCGCCGGGTTCCGCCCGGACCGCCCGGCCGGTCCGCCGGCGGCCGGGTCGACCACCTCGACCCCCGCAACCCCCGCACAGCCCTCGGGCCCGATCAGCAGGGCGACACCGGCGGCCTCCAACTGGTACCTGCGGCGCTCGGTCGGCAGCGCCGGGTCCATCGGCAGGTAGGCGGCGCCGGACCTCAGCACGGCCAGCACCGCCGTCACCAGCTCACGCCCGCGCGGCAGTTGCACCGCGACCACGCTCTCGGCGCCCGCGCCACGCTCCACCAGCACTCCGGCCAGCCGGTCGGCGGCGGCGTCGAGCTCCGCGTACGTCACGCACCCGTCGCGGTCGACGACGGCCACCGCGTCGGGGCTGGCCCGCACCTGCTCCTCGAACAGCCGCGGTACGCAGACCACGGCACGCGGATCGGCCGATTCGGGCGCGGTGGCGGCTCGGCTCTCGTCCTCTTGACTCAGTTCAGGCCTCACGAGGCCAACTCCTCTGCATAACGGTGCGGGTAGCGGTCCACCGGACGACGGACGGGCGCAGCCGCCCCCGGCCGCGCCGTCCGGCCGGTGCGAGCTCGGCCCGGCCGGGCGGGGGTCCAGGAAGCGATCAGCGGGGTTGCTGCGGAAGAGCCTGGGAAACGTCAGTAGACGTCCGATGAACGAGCACGCCGAACGCGCCCCGGAATCCGCGAGTGCCCTTCACGCGGGCATCGGAGGGTTCGTGATCCGCGGGGGCGCGGACCCCGTCTGCGTGAGCTGCTCACCCACACCCGGACGCGTCGCTGTCACGGCGCCGGTCGGGCCCTGTCGTGAACCCATCGAACTTAGGTTAGCCTTACCTCATGCACATCGCCTCGGCGGCCGCGACCACGGCCGGATACGCCATGCCCCAGCTCTGGCGGGTCCTCACCAAGACCGGCTACTTCCTCGGCCTCAGCGGGGCCGTCGGTGCCACCGCCACCTACGCCACCACCGTGCGCCCCGCGCTGCGTTCCGCCCACCGCACCGCCGAGGACGCCTCCGTGCTGCGCGGGCGGTCGGCGGTCTTCCTCGCCTGGTCGGGCGTGGCCCTGTCGGTCGCGGGCTACTTCCAGCTCGCCGGCCGGGTCGCCCGGGCGGGCAAGGGCATGCCCTTCGGCGACGCCCTCGCCCCGAGCGCCCAGTGGGACTTCCTGCGCGCTCCCGCCGCCAAGGGCGCCTGGATCGCGCAGGGCACCGTCTACCTGGTCCAGAACGCCGTCCTGGTGGTGACCGCCGCCGCCCTGATCGCCCTCTTCCGGCCGGCCGCCCGCCGGCACGCGGACCGGATCGCCCTCACCGCGCTGCCGCTCGCCCTGGGCGTCACCCTGATCACCGCCGTACCGACCACGGCCCCCGCAGGCCTCGACGCGTGGCTGAACCTGCTGTTCGACCAGGCCCACATCGTCTCCGGCGTCGTCTGGCTCGGCGGCCTGGCACTGCTGGTCGCCCTGGCCGGCACCCGCAGGCGGCTCGGCGACGGTGCCGGGCTGCTCTGGGCCGACCTGTGGCGGCGCTTCGGGCTGCTCGCCATGGTCTGCGTCGGCGCGGTCACCGTCTCCGGCCTGTGGCTGAGCTGGCGGCACGTCGGCGGCATCTCGCAGCTGTGGACCACCGGTTACGGCCTCGCCCTGCTCGTCAAGGTCCTGCTGGTTGCCGGGCTGGTCGCGGCGGGCGCCTTCAACCAGTTCTGGCTGATGCCCCGGATCGTCCGGGCCCGCGCGGCCGACGACACCGCCTCGCTGCTGCACCTGACGCTGCGCCACTTCCCCGCGGTGGTCTGGGGCGAGGTCGTCCTCGGTGTCGCCGTGCTCGCCGTGCTGCCGTTCATCTCCGGCTCGGCCCGCACCGAGGCCGGCAGCCCCAAGGCCGTCTCCTCCGGCACCCTCTTCGCCGGCGGCGCCGCCCTGACCGTCGCGCTGGTCGCCTCCCTGTACGCCACGGCGAGGGTGTCGGACGCCCTGGCACGGCGGCGGCCCGCCGCACCCGCGACCGTCTGACCGGCCGGTCGTTTTCCGCCGACTCCGAGATCGGGAACCTGACATGGGACGTGGTTGGGAGGGCGTGGCCCTCAGGATGATGCGGGGCCGGGACTTCGAGTTCACCGTGACCGCCGTGGAGGACGTCACCGCGCACTGCCGTCGGCTGAGGTTCGCGGACGGCGGCATGCTCGACGCCACCGGCGTCCACCCCACCATGTGGGTCCGGCTCTGGTTCCCCAACGCCGGCCGCCCGCACCAGCGGGCGTACACCCTGGTCGACCCGGACCCCGACGGAGCCTCGTTCGGCGTCGACTTCGCCCTCCACGACGGCCCGGCCAGCCGCTGGGCGGGCGCGGCGACGGTCGGCGACACCCTCCAGGCCACCGTCCAGGGCTCCGCCTTCGCGGCCCCGGCCCCGACGCCCGCGCGGATGTTCCTGGTCGGCGACCGGGCCTCCGCCCCCGCGATCGCCTCCCTGCTGCACGCGCTGCCCGACGTACCGGCCACCGTCTGGCTGGAGACCCAGCACGACAGCGACCGGCACCTCCCGGCCGCGCGGACCGGCCGCGACCACCACGACGTCCGCCTCGTCCCCCGGGAGGACGCCGGCGCCCACCTCGCGAACCGGGTCCGCACGGCCCTGCCCGAGCTGCTCGGCGACCCGGCCGAGGCCTATGTGTGGATCGCCTGCGACACCGCCACCACCCGCGACCTCGCCCGCTTCGTCCGCAGGGACCTCGCCGTCCCCAAGTCCCGCACCCACGCCCTCGGGTACTGGCGGGCCTGAGGACCGGGCGGGCCCGAGGTCGACGGAACGGGCCGGGGCGGTCGAACCGGTCGTCCCGCGCCCGTGCGCCCCGTCAGGGCCGGGACGGGCGGGTGCGGGCGAACTCCACCCTGCGGCTCAGCACGCCCCGCGCCTGGGGCGGCTGGGAGCTGCCGATGCGCGGGGGCGGCTCCGGGGTGGGGGTGGGGGCGTGCGAGGGGGGTTCGCGCGCCTGATGGGGGGAGGGGATCGGGGGTGGGGTGGGCGGCGGTGGGGGGATCTGGGTATCGGGAACCAGGTGTCGGGTGGTTTCGGGAGGGTTCATGAGTGAGCAGGAGACGCCGCCGGTCTCGATCTTCTACCGGCGGGACGGGCTGAGCCCGGGGGCGGCGTTGGGTGAGGCCCAGCGGGAGGACCCGGTGCGGCGGGTGCGGGACTTCTGGCTGTACCGGACCGGGGAATACTGGTTGGTCACCCGGCACGCCGACGTGCGGCGGGTGCTGGCGGACGAGGAGACCTTCGGGATGCACGACCCGGACCGTGCCCCGATCCTGCCGCACGAACTCCTCAACATGGACGCGCCGGAGCACACCCGGCTGCGCCACGTCCTGACACCGGAGTTCACCGGGCGGCGGATCCGCGCACTGGAGCCGATGATCCGCACCCTGGTCGGCGAGTTGATCGACGCGATGGAGGCGGGCGGCCGCACGGCGGACCTG
Source organism: Kitasatospora sp. NPDC096077 (assembly GCF_040303245.1). NCBI lineage: Bacteria > Bacillati > Actinomycetota > Actinomycetes > Kitasatosporales > Streptomycetaceae > Kitasatospora > Kitasatospora sp. NPDC096077. The sequence goes on from NZ_JBEOSV010000038.1 coordinate 71,622, forward strand.
ATGGCCGACTTCGCCCTGCCGCTGCCGCTCGGGGTGATCTGCGCGCTGCTCGGGGTGCCCGAGCCCGATCAGGCGGCGTTCCACCGGTGGTCCCGGACCACCCTGGACCTCGCGCTCCCGATGGAGGAGCGGCTCGCGGCCGGGAGGGAGACGCAGGAGTACATCGCCGCGCTGGTCGCGGCGAAGCGGCGCAGCCCGGACGACGGGATGATCGGCATGCTGGTCCGGGAGCACGGGGGTGCGGTGTCGGATCCCGAACTGGTCGGGGTCGCCGAGCTGTTGCTGCTCGCCGGCCACGTGACGGTGTCCAACACGATCGGCCTGGGCGTGCTCGCGCTGCTGTCGCACCCGGAGCAGGCCGACCGGCTGCGCGCCGCCGCCGGGGCCGATCCGGTGATCGACTCCGCCGTCGAGGAGTTGCTGCGGTACCTGTCGGTGTCCAGCACCGCGCTGGCCCGGACCGCGCGGTGCGACACCGAGATCGGCGGCGTGCCGGTCAAGGCCGGTGAGCAGGTCGTCTGCCAACTGCCGGTGGCCAACCGCGATCCGGCCCTCGGCCCCGGCATGGACCGCTTCGACATCACCCGCAAACCGGTGTCGCACCTGGCCTTCGGGCACGGCGCGCACCACTGCCTCGGCGCACCGCTGGCCCGGATCGAACTGCGGATCGCGGTGCCCGAGTTGCTCCGGCGGCTGCCCGGTCTGGCGCTCGGGTGCCCGGCCGAGGAGGTGCCCTACCGGGTCAACAACGAGGTCTATGGTCTGCACGCGCTGCCCGTCGTCTGGTGACCACGGTGGTGGTACCCGGTCAGTCGGTCAGCAGTGCTTCGCGGATGAGTTGAACGGGGTGCCAGGAGCGGCGCTCCGTCCCGTGCAGGATCTGCTGGCGGCAGGAGGCGCCGGTGGCGACGATCACGGTCGACCCGGGTTCGGCCTCGACGGCGGGGAAGAGCCGGTCGCGCCCCACGGTCATGGAGACCTCGTAGTGCTCGCTCTCGTAGCCGAAGGAGCCCGCCATCCCGCAGCAGCCGGCGTCGAGTTCGACCACCTCGGCGCCGGGGATCCGGCGGAGCAGGGCCATCGTGGCGGCCGTGCCGACCTCGGCCTTCTGGTGGCAGTGCCCGTGGTAGAGCAGTCGGCGACCGGCGGGCCAGGCGTCGGGGTCCAATCGGAGCCGTCCGGTGTCGATGGCCTCGGTGAGGAGTTCCTCCACCTGCCGGACCCGGCCCGCGAGGTCCCGGACCACCGGGTCGTCCGGGTGCAGGGCGAGGTGTTCGTCCCGGAGCGTCATCAGGCAGGACGGCTCGCAGCCGGTGACCGGTGAGCCCGGGGCACCGGTGGCGGCGAGGGCGTGGGCGAGGTCGGCGGACTGCCGTCGGGCGTCGTCCAGCAGGCCCTTGGAGAGGCTGGCCCGGCCGCAGCAGCCCTGGGCCGCGAGGCGGACCCGCCAGCCGGCCTGTTCCAGCAGTTCGACGGCGGCGCGGCCGATGGCGGGTTCGGTGTAGGTGGTGAAGGAGTCGGCGAGGAAGGTGACGTCACCCAACGGGGCGGATTCGGCGGAGTGTTCGTGGCTGCGGAACCAGCGCGGCAGGTTGTCCCGGGCGAAGGTCGGCAGCGGCCTGGCGCCGGTGATGCCCAGCCGGCGTTCCAGCAGTCGGCGGACGAGCCGGCTGCGGCCCGGGAGGTTGGACAGCGGTGCGGTGGCCGAGCCGATCCGGTTGAGCAGCCGGATGGAGCCGAAGACCCGGGACCTGAGCGGCACGCCGTGCAGGTCGTGGTGGTGGGAGAGGGTCTCGGCCTTGAGGGCGGCCATGTCGACGCCGAGCGGGCATTCGCTCTTGCACGCCTTGCACATCAGGCAGAGGTCGAGGATCCCGTGCAGGCGCTCGTCCCCCAGGGCCCGCCGGGGGTCCGGCTCCGAGAGCGCCTTCACCAGGGCGTTGGCGCGGCCGCGGGTGGAGTGCTCCTCCTCCCGGGTGGCCATGTACGAGGGGCACATGGTGCCGGTGCCGCTCTTGCGGCACAGTCCGATGTTCATGCACCGGTCGGCGGCCCCGCGCATGCCGCCGAGGACCTCGAAGGAGAGCCGGGTGCGCAGTCCGGGCGCGGGGGGCAGGGCGGGGTCGCGCAGGTGGTCGGTCATGGCGGGGGCGTCGACGATCTTGCCGGGGTTGAGCAGGTTGCGGGGGTCGAAGAGCCGTTTCGTCCCGCGCATCGCCTCGTAGAGGTCCCGCCCGAAGAGCAGCGGGTTGAACTCGCTGCGGGCCAGACCGTCGCCGTGCTCGCTGGAGTTGACGCCGCCGTACTCGGTGACCAGGTCGCGGATCTCCTCGGCGACCGCCCGCATGGTGGCCACCTGGGCGGGGTCGGTGAGGTCCACGAAGGGGCGGATGTGCAGGCAGCCGACCGAGCAGTGGCCGTAGAAGCCCGCTGTCAGGCCGTGGCGTTCCAGCACCTGTTGGAAGCGGCGGGTGTAGGCGGCGAGGTGGACCGGGTCGACGGCGGTGTCCTCGACGAAGGCGAGCGGCCGACGGGTGCCCTCGCCCGCCGCCATCAGCAGGCCGAGGCCGGCCGAGCGGACCTTGAGCAGGGCCTGCTGCTGGTGCGGGGTCACCGCGTGCAGGGTGTGGTAGCCGTGGCCGTGGCGGGCCCAGTGGGTGGTCAACTGCTGGAGTCGGCCGTGTAGTTCGCCCTCGTCGTCGCCGCTGAAGCTGACGAACAGCAGCGCGCCGGGGTCGCCCGCCAGGATGGTGCCGAGCGGGGCGTACTCGATCTTGCGCCGGGACAGCTCCAGGATCGTCCGGTCCATCAGCTCCACCGCGGCGGGGTCGCAGGCGAGGGCGTCCTCGGTGGCGTCCACGGCGTGGGCGACGGAGGTGAAGTGGCCGACGGCGATGACCGTGTGGGCGGGCCGGGGCACCAGGTCGACCAGGGCCCGGGTGGTGATGACCAGGGTGCCCTCCGAGCCGACGACGAACTTGGCGAGGTCGAAGGGGGCGTCCGTGCGGGCGAGCCGTTCGAGGCGGTAGCCGCCGGAGCGGCGCCAGAACTCCGGGGTGCCCTCGGCGATGGCCTGGGCGTTGGCCCGGACGATCCGCGGGAGTTCGCGGTAGACGGCGCCTTCGAGGGTCGGCAGGGCGGCCCGGCGGCGGTGCTCGGCCTCGTCGACGGGGGCGAGGCGGGCCCGGGAGGCGTCGGAGAGCACGACGTCGAGTTCCCGGACGTGGTCGATGGTCATCCCGTGGCGCAGGGATCCGCTGCCGCCCGAGTTGTTGCCGATCATGCCGCCGATGGTGGCCCGGTTGGCGGTGGAGGTGTCGGGGCCGAAGACCAGGCCCAACGGGGCCGCGGCGCGGTTCAGTTGGGCCTGGACCACGCCGGGTTCCACCAGGGCGGTGCGGGCCTCGCGGTCCAGTGCCACGATCCGGTTGAGGTGCCGGGAGAGGTCCAGGACCAGGCCGGGGCCCACGGTCTGCCCGGCGAGGCTGGTGCCCGCGCCGCGCGGCACCAGCGGGACGCCGTGCTCGGCCGCGGCGGCGACCGCGGCCTGGACGTCCTCCTCGTGCCGGGGCAGGACCACGCCGACCGGGGTGATCGCGTACATGCTGGCGTCGCGGGAGTAGAGGTGGCGGGTGTAGTCGTCGAAGCGGACCTCGCCGTCGAGGTCGCGGCGGAGGCGCTGTTCCAGCGCGCGGGTGTCGGGGGCGGGGTGGTCGTCGGGGCCGGGGGGCGGGGTGTCGGGGGTGCTCGCGGTCATGTCCGGTCGGCTCCAGGGGCGGGGAGGAGGACGGGGTGTCGCGGTGCGGGGGAGCGGGAGGTGCGGGGAGCGGGGGTTACGGCCGCCGGAGCACGTCGAGTGCCGCGCCGAGGCCGGCCGGGTCGATCGGCACCCCGGCGAGCTCCAGGCCCAGCTGCACCCCGCCGAGGGTGCCGATGAGCGTCAGGTCGTTGAGGTGGCCGAGGTGGCCGATCCGGAAGACCCGGCCGGCGAGCCGGCCGAGACCGGCGCCGAGGGACATGTCGAAGCGCTCCAGGACGAGTTCGCGGAACCGGTCGGCGTCGTGGCCCGGGGGCAGCAGGACGGCGGTCAGCGAGCCGGAGTACTCGCGCTCGTCCGCGCACAGGACCTCCAGGCCCCAGCCGCGGACGGCGGCGCGGGTGGCGGCGCCGTGCCGGGCGTGCCGGGCGTGGACGCGGGTGTGGCCCTCGGCGTCGAGGATGCGCAGCGCCTCGTCCAGGCCGTAGAGCAGGTTGGTGGCGGGGGTGTACGGGAAGGAGCCGGTCCGGTTCGCCTCGATGACGGGTTCCCAGCTCCAGAAGGAGCGGGGGAGCCCGGCGGTGCGCGAGGCGACCAGTGCCTTGCGGCTGACCGCGTTGAAGCCCAGTCCGGGCGGCAGCATCAGGCCCTTCTGCGAGCCGGAGACCGTGACGTCCACGCCCCAGTCGTCGTGGCGGTACTCGAGGCAGCCGAGTGAGGAGACCGCGTCGACCAGCAGCAGGGCCGGATGGCCGGCCTCGTCCAGGGCGCGGCGCAGTTCCGGGATCCGGCTGGTCACGCCGGTGGACGTCTCGTTGTGGACGACGCAGACCGCCTTGATGCTCCGGTCGGTGTCCGCGGCGAGCCGCCGGGCGAGCTCCTCGGGGTCGGCGCCGTGCCGCCAGTCGCCGGGGACCAGGTCCACGGCCAGGCCGAGGGCCCGGGCCATCTCCTGCCAGAGCGTGGCGAACTGCCCGGTCTCGAAGCAGAGCACCCGGTCGCCGGGGCTGAGGGTGTTGACCAGGGCGGCCTCCCAGGCGCCGGTGCCCGAGGCGGGGTAGATCACGACCGGGCCCGAGGTGCCGAACACCGGGCCGATCGCCTTCAGCAGACGGAACGTCAGTGCGGCGAACTCCGGGCCGCGGTGGTCCGTGGTGGGCGCGGCCATCGCCCGCAGCACGGGGTCGGGCACATTGGTGGGGCCGGGGATCTGGAGGAAGTGGCGGCCGGTGCGGAAGGACATGGGCGTCGAACCTCCTGAAGGCTTGTGCCGTCTGACGGCACGCCGTATCGTGATGCGGCATAGCGGAGCGTAGGCGTCGCCCTCGGAGGGGGTCAAGGATGCAGAGCGTGCTGAATGCGCTGCGGGTACTGGAGGAGGTCGCCGCGCGGCAGCCGATCGGGGTCGCGGAACTGGCGCGGGTCATGGAACTGCCGAAGAGCTCCGTGCAGCGGGCGTTGCAGACCCTGCACGCCGCGGGGTGGCTGGGCCCGGCGGACGGGACGCCCACCCGGTGGCAGGTCACCGCCAAGGCGCTGCAGATCGGCCGGCAGGCCACCGGTGAACTGGGCCTGCGGGACGCCGCCGTGCCGGTGATGGAGGAACTGCGCCGGGAGACCGGCGAGACGATCCACCTGGCCGTGCCGGAGGGCGGCCGGGTGATCCTGGTGGAGCGGCTGGAGACCAGCCAGCCGGTGCGGATCGTCCTCCCGCTCGGGCAGGACCTGCCCGCCCACGCCTCGGCCAACGGCAAGGCGGTGCTCGCCGCGAGCCCGCCCGAGGTGCTGGAGCGCTACCTGGCCGACGGGCTGGCCCGGTACACCGACACCACGATCACCGAACCCCGGTCGCTGCTGGAGGAGTTGGCGGAGGTCCGGCGCCGCGGCTACGCCACCAACGGCGGCGAGTGGCGCTCCGACGTCTCGGCCGTCGCCGCCGCGGTCATCGGGCGGCTCGGTGCGCCGGTCGCCAGCCTCAGCGTCAACGTGCCCGCCAGCCGGGCCACCGACGCCTCGCGGGCGGCGCACGGGGCGCTGGTCAGCGCGGCGGCGAAGCGGCTCGGCACGGTGCTGGGGGCGCGGGGCTGACGGTCGATCCGTCACTCCTGAACGGGATGTGACGGATCGTCAGAAGTACTGCTCTCGCTCCTGGGGGCGCCCCCGACCTCTTGACGGCGGTGTCGACGCCTCCCATGCTTGGCGGCTGATGGAACTCTGATTCCATGATGCGAAAACATGCGTGCGCCGATCGTCCGCGCCCGGATGGATCGTGCGTTCTTGCCTTCGCAGTCATCGCCGACTGGAGAGAGCGAGACCCACCCGTGTACCGCCAAGTCTCCGACCCGCTCGGGCACCCCGCGCTCGCCGCCCTGCTCGCCTCGACCCCACTGCTCGTCCTGCTGGCCCTGCTCGGCGTGCTGCGCCTGAAGTCGCACTGGGCCGCCCTCGCCGGGCTGGCCACCGCCTTCCTGATCGCCACCGCCGGCTACGGCATGCCGCTCGGCCAGGCCGCCGACGGCGCACTGGAGGGGGCCGCCTTCGGGCTCTTCCCGATCGTCTGGATCATCCTCGGCGCGGTGTGGATCAATCGCCTGCAACGCGCCTCCGGGCACTTCGACCTGATCGGACGGACCTTCTCCGCGCTGTCCGACGACGTCCGGGTCCAGGCCGTCCTGATCGCCTTCTGCTTCGGGGCGATGATCGAGTCCCTCTCGGGCTTCGGCACCCCCATCGCGGTCACCTCGCTGATCCTGCTCGGCCTGGGCCTGGACCCGCTGAAGGCCGCCGCCGTCGCCGCCTTCGCCAACACGGCCCCGGCGGCCTTCGGCTCGGTGGGCAATCCGATCCAGACCCTGGCCAAGGTCACCTCCCTGCCCGGGGCCGACCTCGGCGCCATGGTCGGCCGCCAGTCCGCCGTCATCGCGGCGCTGGTGCCGTTCGTCCTGCTGCTCCTCCTCGACGGGCGCCGCGGGCTGCGGGAGGCGTGGCCGGTGGCCCTGGTCGCCGGACTCGGCTTCGCCGTCGGCCAGTTCCTCTGCTCGAACTACCTCACCTACCAACTCACCGACCTGGCGGCCTCGTTGACCTCGCTCGCCGCGGTGGTCCTGCTGCTCCGGGTGCGGGGACGCGGCGGGGTTGGGCACGGTACGGGTGGGCGCGGCACGGGTGCCTCCGGTGGGGAGCGCGCCCCGCGGCGGGAGGTGCTGCTGGCCTTCCTCCCGTACGCGGTCATCACCGCGCTGTTCGCCCTGGTGTCCTACGGCGGCCCGATCGCCCGCTTCGTGAAGGGCCGGGACGTCTCCTTCCCCTGGCCCGGCCTCCACGTGGTCAGCGCCACCGGCCGGCCCGTGGCGGTCACCACCTTCGACTTCGGCTGGCTCGGCGCGGCCGGGACGCTGCTCCTGGCCACCGGCGTGGTGACCGCCCTCGCCCTCCGCGTGCCACCCCGGCGGGCCCTGCGCTGCTACCTGGACGCGCTGCACCAGATCCGCTGGGCGGCGTTGACCATCGCCTGCGTCCTCGCCCTCTCCTACCTGATGAACCTCTCCGGGATGGCCTTCTCGATCGGCGCCTGGCTGGCGGGACTCGGCGGCGCCTTCGCCCTGTTCTCCGGCTTCACCGGCTGGTTCGGCGTGGCCCTCACCGGCTCCGACACCTCCTCCAACGCACTGTTCGGGGCGATGCAGGTCTCGGCGGCCCAGCACATCGGACTGTCCCCGCTGCTGGCCGCCGCGACCACCAGTACCGGGGGCGTCCAGGGCAAGGCCGTCGCGATGCAGAACCTGGTGATCGCCGCGAGCGCGGTGGGGACCTACGGCCGGGAGGGGGAGGTGCTGCGCAGGATCATCGGCTGGAGCCTGGCCGTCCTCACGGTGCTCTGCCTCCTCGCCTGGCTCCAGTCCACCCCGGTCCTCGGCTGGATGGTCCCCTGACCGGGTGCGGCCCGCTTGGCCGGAGGCGTGGTGCGCCCCGGCCCCGGTGGCGGCGGAGGACGCGACCTCGTCCCCGGAAGCGCATGCGAATCATCCGTCAATCGGACGAGCAGACCAGCGGATTGGCATAGAACAACTGACTGCGAACAATTGCAAAGTGCAAGAAAAAATCGGCTCTAGGATCGCCCATCAGCCCCGGATCCGTCCGCTCCACCTCCCCCGGCGGGTGCATGCTGGCAAGGGTTCGTCGAGTGGTGCGTGTCGGATCCGCAGGGTTCGGCACGCCCGATTCCGAGGGAGTCCGAGGGCGTGCGTCGTCACAGGGAGAAGGCGGAACGGGCGGTGGCGGAGGCGGCCGAACGGCTGCTGGCAGCCGGGCGGTTGGCGCGGGGAGTACCCACCACGCCGGACGGCAGAGCCGTCTTCCGCACCGATCAGAGCGTCAACGACAGCCCCTACCGGGAGCGTTGGGCGCACGACAAGGTGGTCCGCTCCACCCACGGGGTGAACTGCACCGGGTCCTGCTCGTGGCTGGTCCACGTGAAGGACGGCCTGATCACTTGGGAGACCCAGGCCACCGACTACCCCACCGCCGGCCCCGACCGGCCCGACTACGAGCCGCGCGGCTGCCCCCGGGGCGCCTCCTTCTCCTGGTACACCTACGCGCCGACCCGGATCCGCTACCCCCACGCCCGGGGCGTCCTGGTGGAGATGTACCGCGAGGCCAAGGAGCGCCTGGGCGGTGACCCGGTGGCGGCCTGGGCCGACCTCCAGAACGACCCGGAGCGCCGTCGCCGTTACCAACGCGCACGTGGCAAGGGCGGGTTGGTGCGCATCGGGTGGGAGGAAGCCCTGGAGATGGCCGCCGCCGCCCACGTGCACACCATCGCCGCCCACGGCCCCGACCGGATCGCCGGCTTCTCGCCGATCCCGGCGATGTCGATGGCCTCGCACGCCGTCGGGGCCCGCTTCCACGCCCTGATCGGCGCCCCGATGATCTCCTTCTACGACTGGTACGCCGACCTGCCGATCGCCTCCCCGCAGGTGTTCGGCGATCAGACCGACGTCCCGGAGTCCGGCGACTGGTGGGACGCCGCCTACCTGGTGCTGTGGGGCTCCAACGTGCCGGTCACCCGTACCCCCGACGCCCACTGGATGACCGAGGCCCGCTACCGGGGCCAGAAGGTCGTCGTGGTCTCGCCCGACTACGCCGATGCCACCAAGTTCGCCGACGAGTGGCTCCACCCGCACCCGGGCACCGACGGCGCGCTCGCCATGGCGATGGGCCACGTCATCCTGCGCGAGTGCTTCGTGGACCGGCAGGTCCCGTACTTCACCGACTACGTCAAGCGGTTCACCGACCTGCCGTTCCTCGTCGCCCTGGACGCCCCGGAGGCCGCCGCCCCCGTCGGCGGGACGACGGGGGCGGACCGGGTCCACCACACCCCCGGCGCCTTCCTCACCGCCCGCGACCTCGACCTGGCCCCGGAGGCCGACGAGTCCGCACGCCGCTGGATGCCCCTGCTCTACGACGCCGCCACCGACCGCCCCGCGGTGCCGCGCGGAACCCTGGGTGACCGCTGGAGCAAGAGCGGCGAAGGCGGCTGGCACCTCGACCTCGGCGGGATCGAACCGCTGCTCAGTCTGTACGGGCGGCCCGACGCGACCACGGCCACCGTCCGTCTGCCGCGCTTCGACGAGGACGGCGGCACCGTCGAGAGCCGGGTGCCCGCGCTGCGCCTCGGCGGTCGGCTGGTCACCACCGTCTTCGACCTGATGCTCGCCCAGTACGGTGTGGGCCGCGAGGGCCTCCGTGGCGCAGGCCCGGTCTCCTACGAGGACGCCGCCACCCCCGGTACCCCGGCCTGGCAGGAGGCGATCACCTCGGTGCCCGCGCGGGCGGCCGTCCGCGCGGCCCGCGAGTTCGCCCGCACCGCGGAGCAGACCCGGGGCCGCTGCATGATCGTGATGGGCGCGGGAACCAACCACTGGTTCCACTCCGACACGATCTACCGCTCCTTCCTCTCGCTGCTGCTGCTCACCGGCTGCCAGGGCGTCAACGGCGGCGGCTGGGCGCACTACGTCGGCCAGGAGAAGGTCCGCCCGTACGCGGGCTGGCAGCAGCTGTCCACCGCCTCCGACTGGGTGCGCCCCTCCCGGCAGATGGCGGGCACCCCGTACTGGTACCTGCACACCGGCCAGTGGCGCTACGACCGCTTCGGCGCCGACGCGCTGGCCTCGCCGGCCGGTCGCGGCACCTTCGCCGGCCTGCACACCGCCGACCTGGTCGCCCGCTCCGCCCGGCAGGGCTGGCTGCCCTCGTACCCCACCTTCGACGCCAACCCGCTCGAACTCGGCCGCCTGATCCAGGAGTCCGACGCCGACCCGGACCAGTGGGTGGCCGCCGAACTGGCGGCCGGCCGGCTGCGGCACGCCTGCGAGGACCCGGGCGACCCCGCCAACTGGCCCCGGGTGCTCACCGTCTGGCGTGCCAACCTGATCGGCTCCTCGGCCAAGGGCAACGAGTACTTCCTGCGCCACCTGCTGGGCGCCGCCGACAACGCGAGCGCCGAGGAGGCTCCGCCACGGGCCCGGCCCCGGGAGGTGGTCTGGCGGGACGAGGCGCCGCGCGGCAAGCTCGACCTGCTGCTCGCCCTCGACTTCCGGATGACCTCGACCACCCTGTTCGCCGACCTGGTGCTGCCCGCCGCGACCTGGTACGAGAAGCACGACCTGTCCAGCACGGACATGCACCCGTACGTACACGCCTTCTCGCCCGCGATCGACCCGCCCTGGCAGGCCCGCACCGACTTCGAGATCTTCCACGGACTGGCCGCCGAGGTCTCCCGGCTGGCCGCGGGCCGGCTGGACACCCGGCACGACCTGGTCGCCACCGCGCTGCAGCACGACACCCCCGGCGAGGCCCCGCCCGACGGCCCCACCCGGCCCCGACTCACCCTGGTGACCCGGGACTACACCGCCATCGGTGATCAACTCGCCGCGCTGGGGCCGGTGGTGGACGAACGGGGCCTCACCGTCAAGGGCGTCACCGTACGGGCCCTGCCCGAGGTCGTCCGGCTCTCCGAGCGCTGCGGCACCGCCACCCGGGGACCGGCCCGCGGTCGCCCGCTGCTGGACACCGACGTCAAGCTCTGCGAGGCCGTCCTCGCGCTCTCCGGCACCACCAACGGGCGGCTGGCCGCCGAGGGGTTCCGGCGGCTCGCCGAACGCTGCGGACCGGGCTCCGGGTTCGAGGAACTGGCCGCCTCGGTCGCCGAACGGCGGGTGGTGTTCTCCGACACCCAGGCCCGGCCGGTGCAGGTCGGCGCCAGCTTCGAGTGGTCCGGCAAGGAGGCGCCGGACCGCCGCTACTCTCCGTTCACCATCAACACCGAGCACCGCAAGCCCTGGCACACCCTCACCGGCCGCCAGCACTTCTACCTCGACCACCCCTGGATCGCCGAGTACGGCGAACAACTCCCGGTCTACCGACCCCCGTTGGACCTCGCCGCGCTCGGTGAACCGGGCACGGCGACCGGCCCCGGCCGGGCGGTGACGGTGCGCTACCTCACCCCGCACTCCAAGTGGTCCATCCACTCCGAGTACCAGGAGAACCTGCTGATGCAGACCCTCGGCCGCGGCGGCCCGGTGATCTGGCTCTCCGTGCCCGACGCCGAGGCCATCGGGGTCGAGGACAACGACTGGATCGAGGCCCACAACGCCAACGGCGTGGTGGTGGCCCGCGCCGTCGTCTCCCACCGCATGCCCGCCGGCACGGTGTTCATGTACCACGTCCAGGAACGTCTGGTGAACGTGCCCCGGTCCGAGGCGACCGGCCGGCGAGGCGGCGTCCACAACGCCCTCACCCGGCTGCTGATCAAGCCCACCCACTTGATCGGCGGCCACGCCCAGCTCTCCTTCGCCCCCAACTACTACGGCCCGACCGGCAACCAGCGCGACGCCGTCACCACCATCCGGCGCCGCTCCCAGGAGGTCACGTACTGATGCGCGTCATGGCACAGGTGGCAATGGTGATGAACCTCGACAAGTGCATCGGCTGCCACACCTGCTCGGTCACCTGCAAGCAGACCTGGACCAACCGGCAGGGCACCGAGTACGTCTGGTTCAACAACGTGGAGACCCGCCCCGGCCAGGGATACCCCCGCGGCTACCAGGACCAGGAGAAGTGGCAGGGCGGCTGGCGGCTGAAACACGGCCGGCTGGTGCCCCGCGGCGGCGGCCGGGCCCGCCGCCTGGCCCGGCTCTTCGCCAACCCCGACCTGCCCACCCTCGACGACTACTACCAGCCCTGGACGTACGACTACGAGAACCTGATCAGCGCCCCGCTCGGCGACGACGTGCCCACCGCCGCCCCGCGCTCCCTGGTCGACGGCCGCCCCACCCAGGTCACCTGGGGCCCCAACTGGGACGACGACCTCGGCGGCGGCCCCGAGCACCTCGCCGGGGATCCGGTGCTGCGCGGGATGAACGACAAGGTCCGGCTGGAGTACGAACAGGCCTTCATGTTCCACCTGCCGCGCATCTGCGAGCACTGCCTCAACCCGACCTGCGTGGCCGTCTGCCCCTCCGGCGCGCTCTACAAGCGCATCGAGGACGGCATCGTGCTCGTCGACCAGGACCGCTGCCGCGGCTGGCGGATGTGCGTGAGCGGGTGCCCGTACAAGAAGGTCTACTTCAACCACCGCAGCGGCAAGGCCGAGAAGTGCACCCTGTGCTACCCGCGCATCGAGGCCGGGCAGCCCACCATCTGCTCCGAGACCTGTGTCGGCCGGCTCCGCTACCTCGGCGTTCTGCTCTACGATCCCGACAAGGTCGGCGCAGCCGCCTCCGTGGAGAACGAACAGGACCTCTACGAAGCCCAGTTGGACTGCTTCCTGGATCCGGAGGACCCGGCCGTGCGGGCCGCCGCCGAGGCCTCCGGAATCCCGCACGACTGGGTCACCGCAGCCCGCCGCTCGCCCGTCCACGCCCTGATCAGCCGCTACCGGGTGGCCCTTCCGCTGCACCCCGAGTACCGCACCATGCCCATGGTCTGGTACGTCCCGCCGCTCTCCCCGGTGGTCGAGTCGCTGACCGCCACCGGCCACGACGGCGAGGACCCGGCCAAGCTGTTCGCCGCCATCGACGCGCTGCGCATCCCGCTCGACTACCTGGCCGGACTGTTCACCGCGGGCGACCCGGCCCCGGTCGAGAACGCCCTGTGCCGGCTGGCCGCCATGCGCAGCCACATGCGCAGGGTCAACCTCGACGAGGAGCGTGACCCGGCCATCGCCGGCGCGGTGGGCCTCGACCCCGAGGAGATCGAGGCGATGTACCGGCTGCTCGCCCTCGCCAAGTACGACGAGCGGTACGTCATCCCCACGTCGTACACCGGATCCGTGCCCGACGAGGGCGCCGACACCGGCTGCAGCGTGGCCGACCACGGCGGGCCCGGCGGGTTCGACCCCGACGTCTTCCACGCCGCCCCCGCCCCCGGCCCCGACCGCGAACCCGAGTACGCCCGCACCGCCGCGCTGCGCGGCCGCGTCAACCTGCTGAACTGGAACGGCCGCGGTCGCCCCGACGGCCTCTTCCCCCGCCGGGGCGAGGAGGAGGCGTGACCGCCACCCAGCTGATCCACCAGGCCGCCGCGCTGCTGCTGGAACACCCCGGCCCGCAGTGGCCCGAGCGCCTCCGACTGGTCGCCGACGCCCTGCGCGCCGCCCCGGACGGCCCCGCCCGGCCACTGCTGCGGTTCTGCGCGGCCGTCACCGACGTACCGCCGTTGGAGCTGTCGGCCCGCTACGTCATCACCTTCGACCGCAGCCGCCGCCGCACCCTGCACCTCACCTACTACACCGACGGCGACACCCGCCGCCGCGGCGGGTCGCTGCTGCGCTGGCAGCAGCTCTACCGGGCCCACGGCTGGCAGCCGCCCGCCGACGAACTGCCCGACTTCCTGCCGCTCGCGCTGGAGTTCGCCGCCCGCTGCCCCGAGCCCGGCCGGGCCGCCCTCCAGGAGCACCGCGCCGCCCTCGAACTGCTGCGCCTGGCCCTGCGCGACCACCGCAGTCCGTACGCCGACGTGCTGGAGGCGGTCTGCGCGACTCTGCCCGGCGCCTCGCCCGCCGACCGCGCCGCCGCCTTGCGGCTGGCCCGCTCCGGGCCTCCCGCGGAAACCGTCGGGCTGCTGCCCTACGCCCAACACCCTTTGACCGCCCACCAGTTGCCGGAGGAAACCCGGTGAACCATCTGTCCGTCGCCCTGTGGGGTGTGCTGCCCTACCTCACCCTCGCCGTGCTCGTGGCGGGCACCGCCTGGCGCTACCGCTACGACCGCTTCAGCTTCACCACACGCTCCAGCCAGCTGTACGAGAACCGGTTGCTGCGCATCGGCGGGCCGCTGTTCCACTACGGGCTGTTCCTGGTCGCGGGCGGGCACGTCATGGGCCTGCTCGTCCCCGAGTCGCTCACCGAACGCGTCCACGTCCAGGAATGGCTCTACCACGCCAACGCCCTGGTCGTCGGCGGCACGGCGGGCCTCGGCACGGTGGCCGGGCTGGCCGTCCTGCTGTACCGCCGGCTGCGGGTGCCCGCCGTCCGAGCCGCGACCAGCCGCAGCGACCGCCTGGTCTACCCCCTGCTGACCTGCGTGCTGCTGGCCGGCCTCACCGCGACCGCCACCACGCTCCAGCCGCACCCCTACGACTACCGGCGCGGGGTGTCGGTCTGGTTCCGCTCCCTGCTCACCCTCGACCCGGACGTCTCCGCGATGGCGCACGCCCCGCTCGCCTACCAGGCCCATGCGCTGCTCGCGATGGCGCTGCTGGTGCTGTTCCCGTTCAGCCGGCTGGTCCACGCCCTCACGGCGCCGCTCGGCTACCTGGCCCGCCCGTACATCGTCTACCGCTCGCGCGGGGGAGCCCGCACCGGTACCCCCGCGCGGCGCTGACGGCCGCGGTCAGCCCACGGCGTCCCGGAACTCCGTGCCCGCTCCCGGGACCGGCACCGACCGGTCCTCCGCCACCGCGAGCAGCGCCAGCAACCCCGCCACCAGCCCGGACCGGGCCGCCGCCGGCATCCCGGCCACCAGCTGCTCGATGGCGGCCCGGCGCCGGTCCAGCACCCGCCGTACCAGCGCCAGCCCACCCGAAGTCAGCGTCAGCACCACCTCGCGCCGGCTGACCAGGCTGACCCGGCGGTTCACCAGGCCCGCCTCCTCCAGCCGCACCACCGCCCGCAGCGCCGTAGAGGGATTCACCCCCAGGACCCCGGCCAGTGCCGCCAGCTTGACCGGCCCGCACCCCTCCAGGGCCACCAGCGTGCGCAACTGCGCCAACGACAGCGAATCGTCCACTTCGGCCAGGGCCCCCGCCGACAACCCCATCACCAGCCGCGACGCCGCCACCACCGCGGCCACCGTCTCATCCGCCCCTGCTGCCAACAGCCCTCCCGCCTCGCCCGGAACCAGCCCGTGATTTTCGCACGGACTTTCCACTCACCACACCCATGGACACCCATGGACACCCACGGGCAAGGACGACGCAACCGGGCCCCGGCCACGACCGGCGAGCGATCGTCGCGGTACCCGGGACCGACAGCTCAGCGGACCGTACATCTGGAGCGCACGTTGAAAGACTGGAGCGTCGAGGTCAAGGCCGACCTGGGCATCGACTCGCGGTCCGGGGGACGCGTGAGCGCGGTAGCCGCCGCCGGTGTGGAGCTGGGTGTGCTGAGTTGGTCGCGGGCCCGGGAGGCGGCGCGGCGGGCGGGGCTGCGGCCGTTGCCGGTGGTGGGGCTGGCGTTGGCCGGGGCGATCGGGCACGTGCTGGCCGAGCCGCTGGGCGCGCTGACCGATCTGCCCGCCTTCGACACCTCGGCGATGGACGGGTGGGCGGTCGCCGGGCCCGGG